>JAEZFI010000314.1 GCA_023437745.1 Actinomycetes bacterium | reverse complement strand
GTTCGCGTGGGCGGCCTCGGCGGCGCGGGCCGCTTCTGCGATCGAGTGGCGCTGACGCTGGAACCACGTCGCCAGCAGCGCGACGAGCACCGATCCCGTGACTCCGACCGACCAGTAGAAGGCGCCCCAGTCGACCAGCGAACCGAACGGCGGGCTGCCCGGCAGGCCGTTCCGCAGGTTCGGGAGGGCGAAGAGCACGCCGGCCAGGTACGACCAGATCGGGACCGCCTGGTTGTGGGCGAGGACGATCCAACCGATCATCACGGCGCCCGCCGCCAGCGCCCAGAAGAGCAGCGCGAGGGTCCCCGTCCAGATGAGCACCGCGCCGTTGCGCTGGAACGTCGCCGTGACGTCCACGCCCTCGGACTGCGCCGACTCGGCGCTCGTGCGGGAGCTGGCGCGGAAGTCGTTGAGGTTCGCCGACAGGTCGAGCACGACGGGGATGCCCTCGCCGTCGGCGGTTCCGGAGCGATGACGAGCCGCGTGCGGTACTTGTCGAAGGGGTAGCGGGTCACCCGTGAACCGGTGAGGGGCACCGACACCGTCACCGGCCGCATCGCGCTGCCCTCGGCGAACGTGAGCGAGCTGTTGGTCGACGCACCGAGGATCAGCACGCTGACGTCCGTCGTGGGGCCCGAGGGGCCGGCGAGGTCGCCCGCAGGCTGGAAGCTGAGGTTCAGGCTGACCGTGGCGCTCGCGGCGTCGAGGTTGCGGAACACGCCTTTGATCTCGAGCGACTGGCTCCGACCCTCGACCGGCCGGGCGAGGAGCACGTCGTCGGGGCGCGTCGGCACGATCAGGAAGAAGGACACCGCCGCGACGGCCAGGACGCCGACGACGAACGCGGCGAGGAACCAGCGGGCGCGGCGGCGACGTTGCGCCGTCCAGGCGGTGGTCATCGCCACCCCGCCGGGGTCAGTGGACGCCCGGGGGAGCGACCGGCTGTTCGAGGGGGAAGTGGCACGCCACGTAGTGCTCGTCGCCGACCCGCTGCATCTGCGGCTCGGCCAGCTGGCACATCTCCTGCGCCAGCGGGCAGCGGGTGCGGAACCGGCAACCGCTCGGCGGATCGAGCGGCGACGGGAGCTCGCCGGCGAGACGGAACTCGGTGTTGAGCGCGGCGTCGGGATCGGGGACGGGGATCGAGCTGAGCAACGCCCGGGTGTAGGGGTGCGCCGGGGCCGAGAAGATCTGGTCGGGGGTGCCGACCTCGCACATCTTCCCGAGGTACATCACCGCCACCCGGTCGCTGACGTTCTTCACCACGGCCAGGTCGTGCGCGATGAACACCAGCGTCAACCCGTAGCGGGTCTTCATGTCCTCGAGCAGGTTCAGGATCTGCGCCTGCACCGACACGTCGAGCGCCGAGACCGGCTCGTCGCAGATGATCACCTTGGGGTCCGTCACCACGGCACGGGCGATCGAGATGCGCTGGCACTGGCCGCCGGAGTACTCGTGCGGGCGGCGCACCTTCGCCATGTCGGGGTCGACGCCCACCGCCTCGAGCACCTCGGCGACCTTGGCGTCCTGCTCCGCAGCATTGCCACGACGCCAGATCTTCAGGGGCTCGGCGACGATGTCGTGCACGGTCCGGCGGGGGTTCAGCGACGAGATCGGATCCTGGAAGATCATCTGCAGCTGCGGGCGCTTGGCGCGCAGCGACTCGCCCTTGAGCGTCGTCATGTCGGTGCCGTCGAAGGTGACGTGGCCGCTGGTGGGCGGCGGCAGCTGCATCACGGCCCGACCGGTGGTCGACTTGCCGCAGCCGGACTCGCCGACGAGTCCGAGCGTCTCACCCTCGGCGATGTCGAAGCTGATGTTGGACACGGCGCGCACCTTGTCGCGGCTGCCCTTCACGGGGAACTCGACGACGAGGTTCTCCACCTTGACGAGCGCGTCGTCGCGCAGGTGTGCGGTCCCACTCCCGGCCATCAGACGGCTCCTGCACTCGAGTTCGTGTTCGACTGGATCGAGACGGCGGTGAGGCCGACGGGGTGGTGGCACGCGAACAGGTGGTCCGGGTCACCCGGGAGCGGCGTGAGCTCCGGACGGACCTCCACGCACACCTCGGTCGCGTAGCGGCAGCGGGGAGCGAAGGGGCACCCCGGCGGCGGGCTGACGAGGTCCGGCGGACGGCCGGCGATGGCGTCGAGCCGCGTGTGGCTCGGGTACTCGAGCTTGGGGATCGAGTTCAGCAGCGCCTCGGTGTACGGGTGCTGCATGCTGCGGAACAGCGACGCCGTCGGTGCCTGCTCCACGATCCGCCCGGCGTACATCACGGCGATGTCGTCGGCCCGGCCCGCCACGACGCCGAGGTCGTGGGTGACCAGGATCATGCCCATGAAGCGGTCGCGCTGCTGCTCGGCGAGCAGGTCGAGGATCTGCGCCTGCACGGTCACGTCGAGCGCCGTCGTGGGCTCGTCGGCGAACAGCAGCTTCGGGCCGCAGGCGAGTGCCATGGCGATGACGATGCGCTGCCGCATGCCGCCCGACATCTTGCCGGGGTACTCCTTGAACCGGCGCTCCGGGGCAGGGATGCGGACCGCGGCGAGGAGCGCGACGGCAGTTGCCCGGGCCGTCTCCTTGTCCATGCCCAGCTTGATCCGCAGGCTCTCGGTCAGCTGCTTGCCGATCTTCATCACCGGGTTCAGCGACGTCATGGGGTCCTGGAACACCATCGCCATCTCGGTGCCCCAGAGGTCGCGGTAGTCGTCCTGGGTGAAGTTCGAGATGTCCTTGCCGTCGTAGGTGATCGTGCCCGTCTTCGTGACGCCGCGGCGGGGGAGCAGCCCCATGATCGCCTTCGACGTGACGGACTTGCCGGAACCGGACTCGCCCACGATGCCGAGGGTCTTGCCTCGCTGGAGCGACAGCGAGAGATCGCTCACGGCCTGGACCCGGCCCCGCGCGGTGTCGAACCCGACGCTGAGGTCCTTCACCCGCAGGAGCTCGCGGCCGATGGGCGAGCTCGCCGCCGTGGGCGCACCGGACGTGTCCGGCGCGGTCGCTGCGACCGGCTCCGGGATCGGCGGCGGTGTCTGCTGGTTCGGGAGCGGTGGCGGTGTGGCGCTCACAGTGCGCTCTCTCTCACGTCGAACTTCTGGCGGAGGGCATCGCCGAGGAAGTTGAGGGCGCAGATCGTGATCACGATCGCGATGCTCGGCACGAAGACCAGGTGCGGGTACGCCCGGAAGTCGGAACCTCCGGAGGCCAGGACCCGCCCCCACGACATGGTGTCGCCGGTGACGCCCAACCCGAGCAGGGCGAGGCCGGACTCGGTCACGATCACGATGCCCACGCCCAACATGGCGATCGACATCATCGCCGGGGCGACGTTCGGGAGCACGTCGCGGAAGATGATCCGGAACGGCTTCGCGCCGAGCGCCCGCGCCGCCGTCACGAACTCGCGCTGGGACCAGGCGAGCGTGGACGCCCGGGAGATCCGGCCCAGGATCGGTGTCGCGACGATGACGAGGGCGATGATGATCCCCGGGACGCGCCGGCCGGCGCTCGACTCGTCGCCGGGCGGCGAGAAGAAGGTCACCACCAGCAGCGCCAGGATCAGCGCCGGGAAGGCGATCATCACGTCGAACAGACCGGTGATCACCAGGTCGAGCTTGCGCCCGAAGTAGCCGCTGACGAGCCCGAAGAGCCCGCCGAGGATGGTCGCCCCGAGGATGGAGACCGCGGCGATCACCAGCGTCGTCCGCGTGCCGTGCAGGGTCTGGGAGAAGACGTCGCGCCCGGACGAGTCCACCCCGAGGAGGTGGGTGAACTCCCCGTCACGGCCCTCGCCCCGCTGCTGGTTCCGCTTCGCGTCGAGGTCGCGGCACTCGAGCGGGTCGTAGAGGGGAAGCCCCCCGCCCTTCCCACAGGCCTCGGTGACGCGCCCACGCTCGTTGACGATCGGGTCCGCGGTGAACATCGGGGCGAAGATCCCGATCAGCACGAGGAAGATGAGCCAGCTGGCGCAGATCCAACCGCCCAGTCCGAGCTTCCGCCGGGTGGGCGCCGACGGACCGGCGTCGCGCTCCTCCGCAAGTGGATCGGCGGGTTCGAGCAGCCCCGTCGGGGTAGCCGAGCTCCCGCTGAGGAACGAGTCGTCATCAGGCATGTCGGATCCGGGGGTCGATGACCGTGTAGAGGAAGTCGATGAGGTAGTTGATCAGCACGAACATCAGGCCGACGATCGCGATGAAGCTCTGGGTCGCCGGGTACTCGCGGGTGAAGATGCCCTCGACGATGTTGAACCCCATGCCCGGCACCTTGAAGATCCGCTCGATGATGACGGCGGAGCTGATGAGCGTGCCCACGTTGAGGCCGGCCACCGTGAGGAGCGTCAGGCTGGACGGGCGGAGCGCGTGCCGGAACAGGATGCGGCGCGGCTTGAGGCCCTTGG
This sequence comes from Actinomycetes bacterium, assembly GCA_023437745.1. Taxonomy (GTDB): domain Bacteria; phylum Actinomycetota; class Acidimicrobiia; order Acidimicrobiales; family Microtrichaceae; genus JAEZFI01. The sequence goes on along the minus strand of JAEZFI010000314.1, from coordinate 4,295 downwards.
CCTTCGCCATCGTGATGAAGTCCTCCTGCAGCGTGGCGATCATGTCGCTCCGCAGGAGGCGGAAGTACACGGCGATCTGGCTGAGGACGAGCGCGAAGACCGGGAGCGCGGCGTACTTGAAGTGCTCGCCCACGTTCTCGGTGATGGGCACCCACCCGCTCTCGGGGAAGATCCGATGGTCGAGCGCGAGGTACTTCTTGAGGAGGAAGCCCGCCACGAACCCCGGGATCGACAGCGCGAGGAACGCACCGATGTTGGCGCCCTTGTCGAAGAACGAGTTGGCCCGGTACGCGGCGAGCACGCCGAGGGGGATCGCGATCACCAGGGCGATGATCTGCGTGTAGAGCATGAGGAGCAGCGACGTCGGGAGGCCGGTCTTGACCTGCTCGATGGGCGAGCCGCCACGGTTGCGGTAGTAGTCGCCGACGTCGCCGCGCACGAAGTCCTTGAGCCAGGCCACGTAGCGGACCGGCACGGGGTCGTCGAGCTTCAGGTCCACGCGGATCTCCTCGATCCGCTGCGGATCCGCGCCGAAGCCGATCAGCTCCGCGGGGTCGCCTGGCAGGAGGCTCTGCGCCCCGAACGACACCATCGTGAGCAGCAGCATCACGATGACCAGACGTATGGCCTTGATCCCGAGGGTCCTCACCCTGCACCTCCTCTCATCTGACGGATGGACGCATCGGGGTGGGGGGGGGGGCCCGGCCCCCCCCCCCGCCCACCCCAGCGTCACGACGATGTCGGAACGTCAGCGGATCACTGGTCGATCCAGGTCTCCGTGAGGAAGTGCCAGCCCCAGTTCATCCCGGCGCCGTTCGAGCCGTCGGGCAGGTCGGTGCCGGTGAGGTTGTGGACGTTCTTGTCGGCGCTGATGCCCCACTCGGTGTACCAGTTCCACTGGGCGTAGGCGCCGGCGGCGAAGGCCCGGTTGAGGTCCTCGTAGATCGCCCGGCGCTTCTCGGCGTCGGGCTCGACACGGCCCTCCTCGAGGAGACGGTCGATCTCGGGATCGTTGAGCCGACCGAAGTTGGTCGGGAAGCCCGAGTGCCACCACACGTACTGCGTGTCGGGATCGGTGCCCGGGTGGTTGCGCCACAGGATGATGTTGAAGTCACCGCCGAGCGCCTGGTTGATCAGGGTCGCCTGGTCCTTCTCGTCGACGGTCACCGACACGCCGACGGCTTCGAGCTGGCTCTTGACCTCTTCGGCGATCGCCTTCGTGGTCGGGTCCGTGGCGTACGAGACCCGCACGGAGATGTCCTTGCCCTTGAAGAAGTCCGCCGCGGTGTCGGGGTCGTAGTCGTAGGCCTCGATGCCCGGGTCCTCGAGGTAGCCCATCACGTCGGTGTCGAAGGGGCCGTTGGCCACCTGGAACTCGCCGTTCGAGTTGATGTCGTTGAGGACCTCGCGGTCGACGGCCATCGCCATGTGCTTGCGCACCTCGTAGTCGTCCATCGGGGCGTTCGCCACGTTGATCAGGCCGTAGCCGACCTCCTTGTGGCCCTCGTCCTCGGGGATGAAGATGAACCGGTCGTCGGCCGTGGTCTGGTCGAAGATCGACTGGGTGCTCGAGTGCATCGCGTTCACGGTGCCGCCGTCGAGGGCGTCGAACCGGGGCGGGCCGCCTTCGATGGGCCGGAAGCTCACGGCGTCGAGGTAGGGCAGCTGGTTGCCGTCCTTGTCCTTGCGCCAGTAGTTCGGGTTCTTCTCCAGGTCCATCGACTGGTTGCGGGTCCACTTCACGAGCTTGAAGGGGCCGGTGCCGACGATGTTCTCGGCGCAGTTCGGGTCGCTGTACTGGGCCTTGCCCATGATCCCGAAGCGGCCGCTGGCGAGGTAGTCGGGGAACGCCGGCCAGGGCAGCTTGGTCGTGACCACGACCGTCGAGGGGTCGGGAGCGGACACCGTGTCGATGTTCTGGAACACGAAGCGGGTGAGGAGCGGGCGCCGGCCGTAGGTCTTCGTGGCCGTCTCGTCGCCGCGCCACAGGTCCATGTTGTCCTTGACCACGTCGGCGGTGAGGTCGCTGCCGTCGTGGAACTTCACGCCCTGCCGGAGCTTGATCGTGAAGGTCTTGTTGTCCTCGCTCGGGGTGAGCGACTCGGCGAGGTACGGCTTCGCGACGAGGTCCTCGTCGTAGGCCATCAACGGGTCGAACATCGCGTAGGCGACCTGGATGCCGCCGGCGGCGAGCTGCGCCTCGGCGAGGCAGTAGCCGCCGCTCGACTCGGCCTCGATGGCGTACGTCAGGGTGCCACCCGGAACCGGCGTGCCGGTCTCCTCGGTGGTCGTGTCGTTGCCCTTGCTGTCGCCGCCGTCCCCGCCGTCGTCACCACAACCGGCGGCGACCAGCGAGAACGCGAGCCCGAGGGCCACGAGGTTGAGCGAGCGTCGGGAACGTCTGCGCACGATTCGAATCTCCAGTTGCATCGGACGCCGGGGCGACCTGGGCGTGTCACGGGTGGCTCGGCGAGCAACCCGGTCTGCCGGGAGTCCAGCCAGGAACGAGCGAGATTCGCGCCGCCCCCTTTATGTGACCCCTGGCATATGGTGGCCGAACCATAGCGCCCCTCCTGCGAGCCGACACGCCATGTGGCGGGCCCCGAACGGGGGGATCGCTCCCCGGTGCGGCGCTCGACGGGCCCGGTCGGAGGGGTGTCGCGGACGTCCTACCGTGGCCCCGTGCTCGAGATGCTGGTCGCCGCCGGAGCCGTCGCCGTGCTGATCACGATGTTCGCGTTGGCCAAGCGCGTGTCGGCCCACACCCACGCGCGAGCCAGGACCGTGGAGCTGGTCGCCGACGGCGTGTCCGTGCGACGCCAGCTGGCCGACGGTCGCGCCGAGGAGGTCGAGTGGGCGCACGTCGCGTCGGTCGAGGTCGTGTGCACCCCGGTGGCCACCGCCGACGGCGCCCGGTCGTTCGTGCTCCTCGCCGCGTCGGAGGACGCGGGCTGCCTCGTCCCCCTGGGGGTCGGCTACGACACCGTGCTCCTCGCCGGGCTCGGTCGTCTGCCGCGGTTCGACCTCGTCGCGTTCACCGAGGCCCGTGAGCGCCGAGCGCCGTCACGCACGATGGTCTGGACCCGCACCACCTCCTGACCCACCGGTGAGGGCGGGCCCCCTTCGGGTTCGTTCAGTCGGCGTGGTGGTCGAAGAGGGTGCGGTAGGCAGCCGCCAGCTCCGTCACCACGGCGACGTAGACGTCGCTCGCGTTGTACCGGCGCACCGCCGCCGCCAGGGCAGCCGGGTCCTCGAGGTCGCCGCCACCACGGCAGAGGTAGCGGGCGGCCGCGGCTGCGGCGTCGTCCAGGTCCGACGGATCGCTGCGGCCGTCGCCGTCGGCATCGACGCCGTTGGTGCGCCAGGTGCCGGGCAGGAACTGCATCGGCCCGACCGCGCGGTCGAACTCCGGGTGCCCGTCCACCACGCCGTGCTCGGAGTCGGGCACGAGCCGGGCGCTGCCCGTGCCATCGAGCACCGGCCCGCGGATCGCGACCGTCGTCACGCCGTCGGGGGTGAGCTCGCCGCCGTGGTGGCTCTCGACCTGGCCGACCGCGGCGAGCACCCACCACCCGAGACGACAGCCAGGTGCGCGCTCGGCCGTCAGGACCGAGGCGGCCCAGTAGGACTGCATCGCCCGCAGCCCGACGGCGACCTCGACGGACCGGGGCGGCTCCGGCGTTGCGACGGGGATCGTGCGGGTCGCGCGGAGCGGTCCGCCGGCGAGCATCGCGGACTGGGTGAGCCGATCGCCCACGAGACCCGCGGTGGCGCGGTCGGCGCGGACCACGGCGTCGGCGTGGCGCCGGGTGAGGTCGGCGAGGGTGGCGTCGACGTCGGCGAGGCGTCGCCGCTGCTCGGCGACCGATGCGTCGAGCGCCTCGAAGTCCCGGACGAGCTGCCCGACGTCACCCGACGTCGTCGCGATCGCCGCCTTCGAGATGCCGCGCTGCCAGTGGTCAGCGAAGCGCTGGTCGGACGAGCGGGTGACGTCGAGCTCGGCGAACGGTGACGTGGCCGTGGTGTAGCTCCGGAGGAGCATCGCCTCGAGCGCCGACGTGCGGTCTGCTCGCAGGTCGCGGAGCCGGGCGAGGTCGGCCTCGTCGGTCGACAGCTGCGCCTGCCGGGCATCCCGTTCGGTGGTGAGGCGAGCCAGCTGCGAGGCCAGGTCGTCGCGCTCGATCGTCGCGGCCTGGTGCTCGTCGTGCGCGCGCTCGACGGCGACGCCGACCGCCGTGGGGAAGTCGGAGGGGAGCGGCGGCAGCACCGCCGGCGCGCCTCGGTCCGTCGAGGCG
>JAEZFI010000216.1 GCA_023437745.1 Actinomycetes bacterium | reverse complement strand
GTCGAGGACCCCGTGGTGACACCCGCGCTGCGCGCCGTCATCGCCCTCGTGCCCGACGACGCGGTGGTGTCGGCGCCGTACATGGTGGTGCCCCACCTCTCGCACCGCGAGGAGATCTACACGTTCCCGAACCCGTGGCGGTCGTCCAACTTCGGCCCGGGCGTGGAGCCGCTGACCCGCAACCCCGACCGGGTGGACGTCCTGATCATCCGGCCCGAGACGCTGGCGGGGCCGGACGTCGAGACCTACGACGAGATCGTGGCCTCGGGACAGCTCGAGAAGGTCTGGACCCGCAGCGGCGTCGAGCTGTGGGCCCGCCCGGGCTACCAGCTCCGCCGACCCTGACCGACGCCGTCAGGGGAGCGGTTGGCCGTGCGATGCGGTGGCGAGGGGGCGCAGCGCGTCGCGGAGCGCGTCGTCGCCGGGCCCCAGCAGCGGGGCGCGGATGTCGAGGGCGAACACCCGGATGCCCGGGTCGGGGTGGGTGGCGTGGACCTCGTGGGCGCCGTGGCGCAGGAGCAGGCGCGTCATGCCGAGGTTCGAGGCGAGGACGACGGCCTCGAGGCGCTCGATCCCCCGGGCCTCCGCGACGACCTCCAGCGCGGTCAGCAGGACGTGGCCCAGCCCGAGGTGCTGGTATTCGTCGATGATCGCGATGGCCAGCTCGGCGGTCGGTGAGCCGTCGTCGGCCTGGATCCAGCGGGCGACGGCGATCCCGTAGCCGTCCGGCTCGCCGACCTCGGACTCCCGCGCCGGGTCGAACGCCGCGATCGCGATGCGCGAGTGGCCGTCGACGTTCGTCAACGACTCGAGGAGGCTGCCGGCGAGGCGGGGCACGGCCGTGAAGAACCGCGCGTAGCGGCTCTCCTCCGACAGGTGGGTGAACCCGACCACCAGCGCCCGGTCGTCCTGGTGGCGTGCCTGCCGGAGGCGCACGGTGAACCCGGACCGCGTCGCCACCTCCACGTATCCCGTCGCGGGGTCGGGCACCGCGCTGCCTCCTCAGGTGGTCACGGGCGTGATCGCGCTCGGACGAGGAGCTTACGGACCTCGTCGACCCAGAGCACCGAGGACGCCACGGCGACGCAGACCAGCCAGTCGCCGGCGCCGAGGGACGTCGTGTCGAAGAGCCGCTGGAACGGGCCGACCTCCACCGCAGCGATCTGCAGCGCCAGCACGACGGACAGGGCGATCCAGAGCTTGGCGTTGGTCAGGGTGTCGCGGTGGAACACCGAGCGGACCTCCGCCCGGGCGCACAGGGCGTTGAAGAGCTGGAAGAGGACGAACGTCGTGAACGCCATCGAGAGGGCGAGCGCCTCGTCAGCGCCCCGCTTCCACGCCAGCACGCCCAGCGCGCCCGCCGCCATGACGGCGCCGTTCAGCATGAGGACGCCGAGACGGCGGAGGGTCAGGATCGCGCCGGCCCGTCGCGGGGGCTGGTCCATGGTGTCGGCCCGAGGGGGGTCGACGCCCATCGTCATGGCGGGCGGCCCGTCCATGATGAGGTTGACCCAGAGGACCTGGATCGCCGTGAACGGCACGGGCAGCCCGAAGAGCTGCGCGCCGACGAGGCTGCCGATGGCGCCGAGGTTGGTGGACAACTGGAACCGGACGAACGTGACGATGTTGGCGTAGATGGTCCGACCGGACTCGACGGCCCGCACGATGGTGGAGAAGTCGTCGTCGGTGAGGACCATCGACGCGGCCTCCTTGGAGACCTCCGTGCCGGTGATGCCCATGGCGACGCCCACGTCGGCCTTCTTGAGGGCGGGTGCGTCGTTCACGCCGTCTCCGGTCATGGCGACGGTCTCGCCGTTGGCCTGGAGCGCCTCGACGATGCGGAGCTTGTGTTCGGGCGCCACGCGGGCGAACACGCCGATGTCGCCGACCTCGCGGCAGAGCTGATCGGGGGACATCGCCTCGATGTCGGCGCCGGTCACGGCGCGGCCCTCGATGCCCAGCTCACGAGCGATCGCCGCCGCGGTGGCGGCGTGGTCGCCGGTGATCATCTTCGTGGTGATCCCGGCCCGCCGGGCGATCGCGATGGCGTCGCGGGCTTCGGCCCGGGGCGGGTCGACGATCCCGCAGATGGCGGTGAGCTGGAGCTCGCCGATCGCGGCGACCAGCGCGGCGGGGTCACCGGCGGCGGCCTCGACCGCCGCCCGGTCCGCCCGCGCCGTGGCGAGCGCGAGCACCCGCATCCCCTCGGACGCCATCGCGACCATGCGCTCCTCGAAGTCGGGCGGCGTGTTCACGCACCGGGGGGCGAGCACGTCGAACGCGCCCTTGGCGGCCACGAGGAGGTCGTCGAGGCCGTCGTCGTGGAACGTCGCCATGACCTTGATGGCCGAGTCGAACGGGATCTCGGCCACGCGGGGGTTGGCCGCTCGCACCTCGTCCACGGCGACGTCCCGGTCGAGGGCCGCCGAGAGGATCGCCGTCTCGGTCGGGTCGCCGATGGTCTCGGACGTGGTGACCCGGGCGTCGTTGCAGAGCACGCCCGGCAGCAGGCCCTCGGACTCGCTGTCGACGGCGTCGGTGGCGGCGATCGACCGCACGGTCATCTGGTTGAGGGTGAGGGTGCCCGTCTTGTCGGAGCAGATCACCGAGGTGGAGCCCAGCGTCTCGACCGACGCCAGCCGCTTCACGATGGCCCCACGCTTCGCCATCTGGGAGACCCCGAGCGCGAGGGTCACGGTGACCACCGCCGGCAGGCCCTCGGGGATGGCCGCCACCGCGAGCACCACCGACGAGAGGAGCGTGTCGCCGAACGACTGTCCGACCCCGTAGGGGTCCACCAGACCGAGGACGAAGAACACCGCGACCGCGCCCAGCGCGACCAGGGCCAGCCGCTTGCCGAGCACGTCCAGCTCCCGCTGGAGGGGCGTCGAGCCCTGGGTGGTCTCGGCGAGGAGGCCGGCGAGACGGCCGATCTCGGTCGACATCCCGGTCGACGTCACGATGAGCTCGCCCCGCCCGCGGGTCACCGTCGTGTTCATGAAGGCGGAGTTCGTGCGGTCGCCGACGGCGATCTCGTCCGCGCCGTCGGGGAGCTCGAGCGCCTCGACGATCTTGGCGACCGGCGCCGACTCACCCGTCAGGGCGGACTCGTCGACCTCGAACGAGGCGGTCACGGCGAGGCGCCCGTCGGCCGGGACGCGGTCGCCCGACTCGAGCAGCACGACGTCGCCGGGGACCAGGTCCTCCGCCGGGATCATCGTGGCGACGCCGTCCCGGCGCACCCGTGCGGTCGGGGACAACATGGCGGTGAGGGCGGCGAGGCTGGCCTCGGCCCGGTGCTCCTGCACGAAGCCGAGGACGGCGTTGAGGAGCAGCACCGCCGCGATGACGATCGTGTCGGTGGGGTGCCCGACGAGTCCGGCGACGACCGCCGCGAAGATCAGCACGATGATCAGGAACGACCGGAACTGGTCGAGGAAGATCAGCCAGGGGGAGCGGCGCTCGGCCTTCGCCAGGAGGTTGGGCCCGTACCGGACCCGACGCTCCTCGGCGTCGGAGGTCGCGAGGCCCGCCGAGTGGTCGACGCCCAGCTCGTCGGCCACTGTCGATGCCGGACGGAGCTCCCAGGCGAGGGGAGGGAGGGGGCCACGAGAAGGAGCCCCGTCCGGCTCGACTGCGGTCCGGGTCGCACCAGCAGCGCTGGCGGTGGATCCGGTGTTCGCTGAAGCCATCATGACGGCTTCCGCCCGGACGCGTCCTGCCAGGAGCTGACGGGGCTCTCAGGCAGCGGGTTCGGTGGAGCCGGTGGGCGGAGGCCGGTGACCTCCGTGGAGAGGCGACCTGCGACCTGCGCCGGCGTGACCAGTCCGACGAACCGGCCGTCCTCGAACACCAGGAGGTGGCTGGGCTCGCCGCCGTCCTCCAGCACGTCGGCGAGCTGCTGGTTCGGGTGCGCGAACGGCACCCCCTGGGGGCCGCCGGCGGGCCGGGCGACCTGCCACGCCGGAGTGAGCGCCCAGGTGGTGGGGCGCTGGGCGGCGAGCCGCTCGGCGTCGACGACGCCCACGATGCGGTCGTCGGCGTCGTGCAGGACGACGGCGAGGCGGCCGGTGCGCGGCATCACCTCGTGGGCGATGTGGTCCAGGGTGAGGAGGTGGTCGACCACCGGCACGTGGGCGTCGGTCACGTCGCGGACGGTCAGCCGGTGCAGCGCCGACGTGGCGATCGCCTGGCGCTCCTCCATCGTGGCGGACTGGTAGAGGAACCAGCCGATGAACATGGTCCAGAGGCCGCCGCCGAGGGTGACGAGCTGGACGGCGCCGAGGGCGGCGA
>JAEZFI010000187.1 GCA_023437745.1 Actinomycetes bacterium | reverse complement strand
CGTCACGCCCGACGCGACAGAACGGGAAGGTGGGGGCGGGGGAGCGGGGCCGTCAGCGTTCGGCGGAGGCGCCCCGCCACGCCGACACCTCGGCCAGCACGCCGTCGGCGTCGAGGCCGAGGTCGTGGAGGATGTCGTCGGGCTTCGCATGGGCGAGGTACGCGCTGGGCACGCCGAGCACCCGCACCGACGGACCGCCCACCGGCGCCAGGTCTCGCAGCGCGTCGGCGATCATCGACCCGACACCGCCGTCGCGGAGTCCGTCCTCGATCGTGACGACCAGCCCGTGGCGGGCGGCATCGTGGAGCATCTCGCCGTCGAGCGGCTTGACCACCCGGGGATCCCAGACCGTCGCGGTGATGCCGTCCTCGGCCAGTCGGTCCGCCGCCTCACGTGCCGTGCTGAGCATCTTCCCGACGCCGATGAGGCAGATCGTGTCGCCTTCCGACACCCGCCGGGCGCGCAGGCCGGAACCCACGTCGCCGTCGACGCTGGCCGGCGGCATCGTCTTCGGGAACCGGATCGCCGCAGGGCCGTCGGTGCACAGCTCGAGCGCGTCGTGGAGCATCTGCCCGACCTCGCCGTAGGACGAGGGGGCGAACACGGTCATGTCCGGCACCTTCGTGCACAGCACGAGGTCGAGGAGGCCGTGGTGGGACGGGCCGTCGTCGCCGGTGATGCCGGCGCGGTCGAGCACGAAGACCACCGGCTGCTGGTGGAGCCCGACGTCGAGGTTCACCTGGTCGATGGCCCGGGTGAGGAACGTCGAGTAGACGGCGACCACGGGACGCAGCCCGCCCATGGCCATCCCGGCTGCAGACGTCACGGCGTGCTGCTCGGCGATGCCCACGTCGATCAGGCGCTCGGGGAACCGCTCGCCGAAGGGCAGCAGCCCGGTGCTGTCCGGCATCGCGGCGGTGATCGCCACCAGCTCGGGACGGGCCTCGCCCTCGGCGACGATGGCCTCGGAGAACGCGGCGGTGTACGAGCCGGGCTTCAGCTCCGACATGTCGTGGAGGTTCTTGATCGGGTCGTTCTCGGCGGGCGCGTAGCCCCGGCCCTTCTGCGTGATCACGTGGACCACGACCGGCCCGCCCATCTTCGCCGCGTTCGTGAACGCCCGTTCGAGGGCGGGCACGTCGTGTCCGTCGAGCGGTCCGAGGTAGCCGACGCCGAGGTCCTCGAAGAACGCCGGCGGTTCGAACATCTCGCGCAGCGCGGCCTTGGCGCCGCCGATGCTGCGCTCGATCAACGGTCCCATCACGGGCACCTCGCCGAGCGCACGCTCGACACGCGCCTGCTGGCGACGGTACGTCGGGTTGGCCCGGAGCTTCGACAGGCTCTCGCCGAGACGGGACACCGTGGGTGCGTACGACCGGCCGTTGTCGTTGAGGACGATGATCACGTCGCGGCCGGAGTGGCCGAGGTTGTTCAGCCCCTCGTAGGCCATGCCGCCGGTCAGCGCACCGTCGCCGATGACGGCGACGATCCGGTGCTGCGGGCCACCCTCGAGCGCCTGCGCCGTCGCCAGCCCGTGGGCGTAGGAGAGGACCGTCGAGGCGTGGCTGTTCTCGATCACGTCGTGCGGCGACTCGGCCCGGCAGGGGTAGCCCGACATCCCGCCGCGCTGGCGCAAGGTGGCGAACTGCGCGAGGCGACCGGTCACGAGCTTGTGCACGTACGCCTGGTGGCCCGTGTCGAAGAGGATCGTGTCGTGCGGCGAGTCGAAGACGCGGTGCAGCGCGAGGGTCACCTCGACGATGCCCAGGTTCGACCCGAGGTGGCCGCCGAGGTCGTTGACCCGATCGATGATGACGCTGCGGATCTCGGTGGCGAGCTGTTCGACGGCGGTGTGGTCGAGGCGACGGAGATCAGCGGGTGAGGTGATGTGGTCCAGCAACATCGTGTCGCCAATCTACGGCGCGCCGGGGCCCATGGCGATGTCATCGCCGGCGGTCACACCGGCAGGTGCGGCAGCGGCCTCGGCGGCCTCGGCGGCCTCCTCCTCGGCGACGTCGGCGGCGAGCGCCCTGCGGCCGCCGCCCAGCGCGAACGACGGGGCGCCGACGGACGACGTCACGATCATGATGATGTAGGTGACGAGCCCGAGCGCGATGGCGCGCTCCTCGCCGGCACCGATCGCCCCGAAGAACACGACGAACGCACCCTCACGCACGCCCAGGCCGCCGAACCCGACGGGCAGGTTCTGACCGATGGCCGTCGGCGGGAAGAACGCGAAGACCGCGACCAGCGTGATGACGTCGAGGCCGAGCGCCCGAGCGGCCAGCCAGACCGACACGCACTGTGTGACCTGGAACGCGATGCCCACGCCGACGGTCGCCACCGCCAGTCTCGGCTGGCGGCGGAGTGCGTCGACCCCCAGGTGGACCGACCCGATCCACCGCCGCCATCCCTTGGCCGTGCGGGCCGCGGTGCTCCAGCGCCGGTTCGCCGCCACGGTGAGGAGCAGGACGAGGCCCAGGGCCGTCCCGAACCCGACCACGACGACGGTGACGGTCTCGCCCCCGAGGGAGCGCAGCTCCGGTGCGAACGCGAGGGCGGTGAGGCTGATCGCGGGCAGCACCAGCCAGCCGGTCAACCGCTCGAGGGCGATCGACGCGAAGGCATGCGCACGGTCGTCGATGTCCCTGCCGCAGCGTGCGATGCGCACGACGTCACCGGCGAACGCGGTGGGCAGCACGTTCGACACGAACTGGCCGGCCAGGAACTGGTTGAAAAGCCGGAGGAACGGGACACGGTGGCCGAGCGCCGTGAGCACCTGGGACCACCGCAGGGTCTGCAGCGCGAACGCCAGCAGCAGGGTGAGCATCGAGGCGCCGAGCCACAGCGGCGTCGCGGACGTCCACTCGGGGATCAGCTTGCGGGCGTCGAAGTCCGGCATCTGCCACACGAGCAGCGCGAGCAGCGCGATCGACCCGACGATGCGGATCCCGAGCACCAGCCGGCGCCTCGCGGGTGGGGCGGTGGGCGGCGGGTCGACGAGGTCGGGCACGAGCGCGGTGGTCGGGTCGATGGACCATTCTGGCCCTTCGCCCGCCGCTGACCGAACCGGCCCGACCGGCGTCCGGTACCGTGCCAGGCGTGCGGGAGCGGATGGTCGACTGCGGTGAGGTCCAGCTCTCGATCCTCGAGGCGGGGGAGGGTGGCGACCCGCTCCTCCTCGTCCACGGGTTCACCGGCGCCAAGGAGGACTTCCGCGACGAGGTCGACCGCCTGGCCGACGCCGGCTACTGGGTGGTGGCCCCCGACCACCGCGGACACGGGGCGTCGAGCCAGCCCGACGACGAGGCCGCCTACGCGCTGTCCGCCTACGTCGAGGACATGTGGGCGCTCGCCGGGCAGCTCGGGTGGGACCGCTTCCACCTGCTCGGGCACTCGATGGGCGGCATGATCGCCCAGCTGATGGTGATCGGGCACCCGGACCGCATCGACCGGTTGGTCCTGATGGACACCCACCACGGTCCGCTGGGCGACATCGACCGCGGCGTCGTCGGACTCGGCATCGAGCTGGCGCGCACCGAAGGCCTCCAGGTGATCCAGGACGTGCTGAAGCTGGCGGCCAAGCCCGAGGAGCAGGTGGCCTACCTGCGGACCTGCGCCGAGCGCCCCGGGTACGCCGAGTGGTCCGACTCGAAGATGCTCGCCTGCTCACCGGCGATGTACGCAGCGATGCTCGGTCAGCTGCTCGACCTCGACGACCGCCTGGAGCACCTCGCCGCCGTCGAGGTCCCCACGCTCGTGATGGTCGGCGAGTGGGACCGATCGTTCGTGGAGGCGAGTCGGCGGATGGCCGCAGCCATCCCCGGCGCCGAGTTGGTGGTGCTGCCCGAGGCGGGCCACTCGCCGCAGTTCGAGGCCACCGAGGCCTGGCGCGACGCCGTCGACGCGTTCCTCTCCCGCTGACCCGACACCGCGCTTCCCGACACCCCGCTGACCCCGACACACCTCGACACCCCGAGAACGATGGGTGCGGGTGCGTCAGGGGCCGTGGTAGCGGCTGACCTCGACGCCGGGCGCGCCCACCTCGGCCTCCACGGCCGCGATCACGCCGCTGACGGTCAACGGGTCGGCGCGGGTCTCGGCGTCGAGCGCGAGCCACACGAGCCCCGTCGGTGCCCTGGAGCCGCTGGCGTCGCCGGCCATGGCGCCCACGGTCCCGGCCGAGACGACGGCGCCGCAGTACCCGGCGAGGCCGTCGGGCGGGATCACGTCCTCCACGGCGAACCGCTGGCGGCGAGTGCCGATCGCCGCGGTGAGCTCGCCGCCGGCTCGGACGTCGAGCTTCGCCGCCACGGCGGCATCGAGCACCATCCCGTTCTGCTGCGGAGCATCGACGCCCTCGAACCCCGTGGCGGCGGGATCCGGTCCGAAGCGCCGTGCCTCGCGGGGATCGAGCTCGACGACGCAGGTCGTGGCCGGGCCCGCGTTGGTCTGGAGCGTGGCGGGTGCCGACCGTGCGACGAGGAGTCCGACGGCGCCGGGCAGCGTGAGGTGGCGGATCCGGTCGGCCACCCTTCCGAGCTCGTGGTCCAGCTCGCCGGGTGCGCTCGTGATCCGCACCTCGACGTCGATCGGGACCCTCACGGTCGAGGTCTGGGGGACGTCCGGCTCCTCTCGGACGAGCACGATCGCGGTTGCCGCGCCGACGACCGCCACGATCACCGCGAGGACGGTGAAGCCCGATGCCCGCTTCACGTCGCGCACCCCTGCGCGAGGCGCACACGGGTGAGTGCGTCGTCGATCCGGTCGTCGGTGAGCCCGCCGTCCGCGATGGCCGCATCGATCGCCGTGAGCACGTCGCCGTAGACCCTGACCGGTCCGACGAGCGCGAGGTCGGCGCCTGCCACGAGGGCCTGCACCACTGCCTCCGGCACGCCGAAGCGGCTCGTCACGGCGGCCATCGCGCCCAGCTCGTCGGTCACGGCCAGCCCGTCGAACCCGATCTCGGAGCGGAGGTACTCGTAGGCAGCAGGGCTGAGGCTGGCGGGACGGCCGGGCTCGGTCAGGTCCGGCACGTCCAGGTGGCCCACCATGACCGCGACCGGGCCGTCCTCGATGAGCCCCGGGTAGGGGAGGAGGTCTACGTCCTCCAGGTCGGCGAGCTGGGGCGTCGTGGCGACCCCGTTGTGCGAGTCGCCCGCGGCCCGACCGTGTCCCGGGAAGTGCTTGAGCGTGGGCAGCACCTCCGCCTCTCGCAGCCCCTCGGCGAACGCCCCGGCGTTCCGCTCCGCACGCTCGGGATCCTCCGAGTAGGACCGGTCGCCGATCGCGCTGACGCCCCCGGGCGCTGCGGTGTCCACGACCGGCGCGAAGTCGACGTCCACGCCCAACCTTCGCATCGTCCGGCCCCGTCGCGCCGCCAGCTCCCGGATCTCGTCGACGGACAGCCGGTCCGCCTGCTCGCGTGCCGACGGCGCCGCCTCGGCCAACCCCACGACCCTCCCGCCTTCGTCGTCGATCGCCACGAGCGTCGGCCGCTGGTCGAGCAGGCTTGCGATCCGTCCGTCGTCGAAGCCCTCCTGGGTCGTGCCGCTGACGAGGATCCCGCCGGGCGGGTCGAGGCGCCCGGTGAGCGAGCCCAGCTCGTCGAGCGCGGCGCCGTCCACGTGCACCATCACGAGTTGCGCCGCACGCTGGTGCGGGGTGAGCTCGGCGAGGGGAACACAGCCGGCGGCGGGCGGCCGCCAGGGGGTGGTCGTGGTGGGCGCAGCGTCTCGCGGCACGGGTGCGGCCGGGTCGTCACCGACCAGCTGCACGATCATCGCGATCAGGAGCACGGGTGGTGCCAGGACGATGGCCAGTCGGTCCCAGCGGAGGCGGCGCCACCACGGTCGCCGTGGTCGGCGCCGGAGGGGCGGGCCGTGCGGGGGTCGGCGCCGCGCTGGTGGCCGCGGGCCCGTGCCACCGGAGGTCAGCGGGTCTTCTCCATGAACCGTTCGACCTCGACGGTCACCCGGGTCACCTTGCCGACCGCCACGAGGCCGCGTTCGTCGCGTGCCGAGACCGTGAAGTGGAGGCGGCGGCCCTCGATCTTGTCGAGGCTGGCCTCGGCGACCACCCGCCCGCCGACGGCGGTGGGGGAGATGTGCTCGATCTGGACGCGGACGCCCACGCTGGCGCAGCCCTCCTCGAAGACCCCGTCGAGGGCGACCATCGTGGCCTCCTCGCACAGCGCGACGAGGCGCGGGGTGGCGAGGACGTCGACTGCGCCGGTGCCCATCGCGATGGCGGTGTCGGCCTCGGCGACGTCGAGTGTCACGCTGCCGGTGAGGCCGGACTTGGGGGGCATCGTCGATACGATAGCCAGGCCGGGTCGCGCAGCCGACAGCGTCGACGCCCACGTGACGCCGATGCCCGGCGACGGCGGGCCCGAGAGCGGGTCCGCGGACGACCCACGACGAGTGACCGGAGAGGCTCTGTGATCGAATCCGACGTGCTGGAACGAGTGCTGACGGCGGGCCTGTCGACCGGCGCCGACTTCGCCGAGGTGTTCGCCGAGGACCGTCGCTCCACGGGCGCGCTCCTCGACGACGGCAAGGTCGAGGAGCTCACCTCCGGCCGCGATCGTGGCGCCGGCATCCGTGTCGTGGTCGGCGAGGCCACCGGCTTCGCCCACACCGCCGATCTCTCGGAGGCGTCGCTGCTCGAGACGGCCCGCATCGCAGCGGCGGCGGCCAAGGGCGCCCGCCCGGGCGAACGGGTCGTCGCGCTCGGGCCGACGGCGGGACGAGCGTCCTCGTCGGTCGGCATCCTGCCCGAGGACGTCGCCAAGGCGACGAAGGTCGAGCTGCTCACCACTGCCGACGACGTGGCCCGTGGTGAGGGCTCCTCGGTCACGCAGGTGACGGCCCGCTACCACGACAGCCGCCGTCGGATCCTCGTGGCGAACACCGACGGCCTGCACGCCGGCGACGACCAGGTGAAGACGATGTTCTCGGTGGGCTGCGTCGCGACCGGTGACACCGGCATGCAGACCGGACGCGAGAGCGTGGGGCACACGGTCGGCTTCGAGCTGTTCGACCGCTACGAGGTCGCCGACCTGGCTCGACGCGCCGCGCAGCGAGCGCTCACCAAGCTCGGGGCGCGTCCTGCCCCGTCGGGGCAGATGACGGTCGTGATCGGCTCGGGTGGCGGCGGCGTGATGTTCCACGAGGCGTGCGGCCACGGCCTGGAGGCGGACCTCGTGAAGAAGGGCGCGTCGGTGTTCGCCGGACGAGTCGGTGAGCTCGTGGCCTCGCCGCTGGTCACGCTCGTCGACGACGGGACCATGGCGGGCGAGTGGGGCGAGTTCGCCATCGACGACGAGGGCCACCCTGCGACGCGCAACGTCCTCATCCAGGACGGCGTGCTCGTGGACTACATGTGGGACGGCGTGCGGGCTCGTGCCGCCGGCCGGAAGAGCACGGGCAACGGGCGGCGGCAGAGCTACCAGCACCTGCCGATGGTCCGGATGACGAACACCTACCTGCTGGCCGGCAAGGATGACCCCGAGTCGATCGTGGCCGACACCGAGTCCGGCGTCTACGTCGCGCACCTCGGCGGCGGCCAGGTGAACACCGCCACCGGTGACTTCGTCTTCGGGATGACCGAGGCGTACCTCATCGAGGGCGGGCGGATCACCGAACCCCTTCGCGAGGGCAACCTCATCGGCAACGGCCCCGCAGTCCTCGCGAACATCGACGCCGTCGGGAACGACTTCGCCATGGGGCCTCCCGGGACGTGCGGCAAGGACGGTCAGGGTGTCCCGGTGGGCGACGGCGTGCCGACGCTGCGGGTCCACGGCCTCACGATCGGCGGCACCGCGGCCTGACGGGCCGCCTCGGGGGCGTCAGCCCCCGGCCGCGAAGCCGTCCAGCGCGGTGTGGATGGCCATCTCGCCCTGCTGGGCCACATCGGTGCGCCAACCCTCGTCGTCGACGTAGAACTGGTCGAGCACCAGCTGCGTGATCGCACGGCCGAGGTCCGAGTCCCGGTCGCCATGGTGGTGGAGCCAGTTGTCGGCCCGGAACGCCGTCAGCCCCTTCATCACGTCGAGCGTGCCGAACTCGACGACGAACGTGGCGCGCTCGGTCGGCGCCGTCGCCCCCCGGCTCGACGCCCACGCGTCGAACCCGGGGCCGAGCAGGCCGTGGTCGACGGGGTCGGGCTCGGAGCGGTCGCTCCGGTAGAGGTGGTCCGGGTACCAGCTGGCCCCCAGCTCGGCGCCGAACTCGTCCGCATCGGCGGTCTGGAAGACGGTGAGCCGGCCCGTCGGGCCCAGCCCGGTGTGGACATCGAGCTGGACCGTCCGTCCCGCACCGGCGAGGTGGCGGTCCCACAGCGCTTCGAGGGTCCGACGTGACCACGAGACGTGCTGCCCGCCGAACTGGATCCCCAGCGGGTGCGTGTACTGGCCGCCGCTCAGGGCCTGCATCGCCCGGTGGTCGCCGACGCGTCCCCAGAACTCGAGGACGTCGGCGAGGTAGGACTCGTCGGTCGGATCGACGTCGGGGTCGGTCGGGTTGAGCAGGGCGTCGACCTCTGCGTACAGGGCGTTCGCCGGCAGGTGGGCCACGTCGACGAAGTTGCGGTTCACGTCGATGTTGTCGGCGTCGACGCGTCTCGTCCACGCCATGCCGAACGGGTTCACCGCGTGCACGAGCACGACGGCCGTCCTGGCCGGGAGCGACCCGAGCCGTCCGGTTCGGAGCAGGTTCCGCTGGAGCCCGCTGCCGGCGTGCCCTTCGACGCCGTGCACGCCCGACAGCACCAGCAGCACGTCGTCGGCCTCGCCGACCGGCGCACCGAAGCGGGCGACGTCGGTCGCGAGGGGCGCACCATCGGGTCCGGCGCCAGGGTGCGGCACGGATTCCACGTGTGCTCCCGCGTCCTCGGCCGAGGCGAGGAAGGCCTGTCGGGAGGACGGGTAGTCCGTCAGGGGTGGGATCGTCGTGGCCGTCACTGCGGTGCTCCGTTCGGCAGGTTCGAGTGGTGGAACGTCCCGCCGATGCACGTGGCGTCGACCGTGATCGTGGCGAGGTCGGCGACCAACGGGTCGGCGGAGAGGACGACGAGGTCGGCTCGGCGACCGGACTCGATCCGGCCGGCGTCCTCGCCGACGTTGCGAGCGTGGGCGGCACCCGTCGTGTAGGCACGGAGCGCTTCGAGGCGTGTGATGGCCTGCCCGTCGCCGATGCCGCGACGGTTCGAGGCGGCGTCGATCGCGGCGAGCACGTCGGTCGGCTCGATGGGCGCGTCGGACGACCCCGCGAGGGTGACCCCCGCGTCGAGGAGGGACCGCAGGGGGTAGACGCGCTCCAGCCGGTCGGCGCCGAGCCGGTTGCCCAGCCAGTGGGCCTCGGTCCTGATGTCGATCGGCTGGACGACGCAGGTGATCCCGAGCGTCGCGAACGCCTCGATCGTCTCGTCGTCCAGGACCGAGGCGTGCTCCACCCGGTGGCGGTGAGGTCCGGGATGCTCGGCGAGGAGCCGGGCGAGCAGCGTGGCAGCGGCGCGGTTCGCGGCGTCGCCGATCGCGTGCAGGCAGATCTGCAACCCGGCGACGTGCGCCGCCACCATCCGCTCGTAGGCGACGTCGTCGCCGAAGGTGCGCATCCCGCGGGTCTCGGGTCGGTCGGCGAACGGCGCGTGCATGCACGCCGTCGCGCCGCCCAGGGTCCCGTCGAGGAAGAGCTTGATGCCGTCGAGGCGCCGTCGTCCCGCCGGATCGTGCAGCGACGGGATACCCCGGAGCTCCTCCACCAGCGCCGGATCGGCGCCGATCAGCACGGTCTGGACGTCGAAGGGGAGGTCGGCGACGAGGGCGGACCAGCCGACGGCCTCCATCGTGCCGGCCTGACCGGAGGGGCCCTCGTCCGACGTCTGGCAGAAGGCGGTCAGCCCGGTGATCCCCTGTTCCAGGAGCCGGCGGGTCCACGTGGCGGCCGCCGAGGCGAGCGACGCCATCGTCACCTCGGGCATGAGGCCGAGCAGGGGCTCGACGGCCCGCTCGCCCACGACGCCCGTCGGGCGGCCGTCCGCATCCAGCTCGACGTAGCCGCCGTCGGGCACGGCGCCGACGCGGTCGAGGCCCGCAGCCGCCAGGGCGGAGGTCGAGGCGACAGCGTGGTGGCCGTCGCGCCGCACGAGCACCACGACCGCGCCGCCCGCGGCGCGGTCCAGCTCCGCCGCCGTCGGCAGCCGCCGCTCGGCGAGCAACGCGTCGTCCAGTCCGAAGCCGATCACCGTGCTGTCCGCCCTCGACCGGTCGGCGACGAGGTCGAGCACGTCGCCGACCGACTCCACCCGCCCGGCGCCCTCGTCGAACCGGAGGTGCTGCTCGAACACGCTCATGATCATCGGATGGGTGTGCGCGTCGATGAAGCCGGGCGCGACGGCGCGTCCGTCGAGCGGGAGCTCCTGTGCGTCGGGGGGCAGCTCGGCTCGGCACTGCTCCGCCGAGCCGACGGCGACGATGCGACCGTCCGACACGGCGAGCGCCTCCACGCCCTCCGGCGCCGGCTCGGGGAGCAGGACGCGGCCGCCGGTGAGGAGGAGGTCGTTCACGCCGAGACGAGGGTCGGGGCCGCGACGAGGTGGTCGTCGAGGGCGTCCCGGTCGACGGCCACCCCCCAGCCAGGGCCCCCGGGCAGCACCAGGTGGCCGTCCTCCACCGCGTAGCGCGTCGTCGTGAGGTGCTGGTCGAACATGACGTCGCCGGCGAGCTCGGGGTCGTGGCCGAGCCGGTCCCAGCGGGCGGCCGCGAGGTGCGCATGCATCGCCGTGCCGATGCCGAGGGGCTGGTTGTGGATGATCGTCCCGATGCCGCGTGCCGCCGCGTAGTCGACCATCCGCAGCGCGCCGGTGAGCCCTCCGGGTCGCTCCGCGTTGATGCCGACGACGCCCATGCCGCCCGCCTCGATGAGTCCCACGGCGTCCGCCGTCGTGAAGAACCCCTCGTGGAGGAAGAGCGGGATCGGGGTCCGCCGCTGGAGGTCGACCATCCCGAGCACGTCGCCGACGGGCAGCGGCTGCTCGGCGGCGTCGATGCCGTAGGGCTCGATGCGGGAGAGCGCCCGGGCGGCGGTGGCGGCCGTGTACGCCTGGTTGTAGTCGACCCGGATCCGCAGGTCGTCGCCGCACCGGTCTCGGACGGCGGCGATCACGTCGTGGTCCTGCCCGATGCCGGTGCCCAGCTTGATGCGGACGCTGCCGTAGCCCGCGCGCCGGTAGTGGTCGGCCAGCATCGCCACCGTCTCGGGCGAGCCGAGCGGGATCAGCCCGCACAGCGGGATGCGGTCGATCGCCGCGCCGCCGATGAGGTCGTGAACCGGCCGGCCGAGCTGGCGCGCCGCGAGCTCGTGGCAGGCGATGTCGAGCACTCCCTTGGCCACCTCGTTGCGGGCGACGTTGCGGTCGAGACGCGCCGCGATGGCCTGCACGTCAGTGGGTCGGGCCCCGAGCAGGTACTTCGCCAGGTGGTCCCTGATCGCCATCGCCATCTCTCGTTGGGAGACCCCCGTCTCGGGCAGCCACACATAGGCCTCGCCCCAGCCCTCCACCCCGTCGGCATCCTCGAGCCGGCAGAGCAGGAAGTCGGCGGCGAGCCAGGGCTCCTCGGTGTCCAGGGCCATGCCGAGCCCGTTGTCGCTCTCGGCCATCGCGCCGCGGGCCAGCTCCGACAGCGGGACCTCCGCCTCGAACAGCTCGACCGCCACGATCGGAGCGGCACGATCGGCGGAGCGCTCGGTCACGGCGTCATGTAATGAACCAGTCACCAGCTGTAACGTACCGTACGTGCCCCGTCGACGTCCCGACGATCGCCGGTCCGGCGGCTCGCTGTCGGCCCGACTGGCGACGAGCGCGCTCAGCCCGGGTCTGCGACGGGTCGCCGAGCTGCTGCTCGTGGACCCGGAGGTGATCGCGTTCGGGACCGTGGCCTCCGTCGCCGCCGCGGCGGGCACCAGCGGACCGACGGTCGTGCGGCTGGCTCGGGCACTCGGGTACCCGGGGTTCCGCGAGCTGCGCGATGCGGCGCGCGCCGAGCTGTCCGTTCGGCTCAACACCGACGCGGTGCGGGCGCGAGCGGAGCCCGCCGCCGATCCCGTCGGCGCGCTCCTCGAGGTCGAGCGATCGAACCTCGACCGGACGCTCGGCGACCTGGACACCGCCGTGATGACGGCGTCGGTCGGGTCGTTGGTGGCCGCCTCGCACGTCTGGGTGCTGCCCAGCACGCAGACCGAGGGGGTCGCGGCCCGCTTCGTGGACCAGCTGATGATCCTCCGCGACGGGGTCACCCTCCTCGGGGGGAGCGAGCTGCGTGTCGCCTCTCGGCTGCGCGCGCTGCGCCGCGGGGACGTGCTCGTGTCGATGGACGTGCCCCGGCACGAGCTCGCCACCATCCGGCTCCAGCGCGACGCGGTCGGGCGCGGTGCGGTGCCGCTCGTCCTCGCCGGGGCCACCCCGGTCGGTCTCAGCACCCGAGGCGGGCAGCTGCTCCGCTTCGCCTGTGCGACCGTCGGGCCCTTCGAGTCGCTGATCGGGCTCACCGCGCTGGTCACGGTGCTGATCAACGGCGTGGCGGCGGCGCAGCCGTCGTCGGCCGCGCGGGTGGCCGAGCTCGAGCGTGCCTGGACCACCGCCGGCCTGTTCGATTCGACGGGGGGATCGCCGAATTAGGCTGCCCTCATGTCCGGTGTCGTGTGCGTCGGCCGCGAGGTCGAGCAGGCCGAGCTTCGCAAGCACGTGGGGGACGCAGCGGCCGGCACCGGCGGACTGGTCCTCCTCGAGGGTCCCGCTGGCATCGGCAAGACGACGATCGCCCGCTGCTGCATGGAGATGGCCCGGGAGGCCGGGGGCTCCGCCCACCTGGTCTCGGCCATCGGGCCCGACCTGGAGCCGGCCCTCGGGATGTGGGCGCGCCTCGCCGCCGCGCAGGCCGTGGCGGGACAGGAGGCCCCGGCGGCCCTCGTGCAGGGCACGGTCGACGACCTCCACCCACACGGTCGCTATGCCGCGGTGCTCTCGCTGATCGCCGGTCTGCAGCCGACGCCGGCCGTGGTCGTCCTCGACGACCTGCACGCAGCCGACGAGAGCTCGCTCACGATCCTCAGCCAGCTCGTCCCGGCACTGTCGTCGATGGACGTCCTCGTGGTGGGGACGCTGCGGGGGCCGCGCGCCCATCCCCGGGCCGAGGGGCAGGCGATCCTCGAGGGCATCGCCGGTTGGGTCCCGACCATCGCCGTCGGGCGCTTCGACGAAACGGAGACCGTCGAGGTCGCGGTGGCGATCGCGGGTCGGGCCGCGGCGTCGTGGGCGCGAGAGCACGTGTCCTTCCTGTGGGAGCGCAGCGGCGGCAACCCGCTCGTCCTCCGTGCGCTGCTCGACGAGCTGGGCGTGGCGAGCGGCGCCCGGCCCGACGCCGTGGCCCTGGCCGGGCTGCCGACCACTGCCGGCGTGCTCGCCGAGGTCCTCGCCCGCCGCCTCAGCACCCTCGCTGCGTCGACCCGGGAGGTGTTGGCGGCCGTCGCCGTGGCAGGTGACCACGCCACCCCCGCCATCGTCGAGGAGATCGTGGGGCGGCCCGTCGCCCACGACCTGGGCGTCGCCGCAGACGTGGGCGTGGTGGAGCCCGGCGTCGGGGAGGCGATCTGCTTCGTCCACCCCGCGCTCGCCGAATCGGTGATCGCGAGCGCACCGGACCAGCGGCGGCTCCACGCACGCGTGGCGCAGTGCCTCGACCGGCGCGGCGATCCGGCCGACGCGGTGGTGATCCTCCGACACCTCGACGCCGCCGGGGACCTCGCCGATCGGGCGACGCTGTCCGTCGCGGCGCTGGCGGCAGCCGATCAGGCCCTCCGCCTCGGCGACCAGGCTGCCGCGGCGTGGGCACTCGACCAGGCGCTGGCCACGGGCTCGGCGAGCGATCCCGTGGACCTCCTGCTCCGGGCGTCCGAGGCCCACCACCTCGCCGGGCACCAGGCGGCGTCGTGGGACCGGGCTCGTCGGGCGGCCGACCTCGCAGGGGTCGATCGGCCGGTCGACCTGGCCTGTGCCGCGCTGGCCTTCGGGCGGGGCCGCGACTACGCGACGGACGCGCCGGCCGCCGTGGAGCTGCTCCGCCGCGCGCTGGGCGCGCTCGGTGCCGACCACGAGCTGCGGCCGGAGGTGCTCGCACTGCTGTCGGTCCTCGAGATGTCCCTGCCCATCCCGGTCGAGCCGGGCACGCTCCCCACGATCGACGACGCCGGGGCCGGGAGCGGTGAGCCCGCCTCGAACGTGGCGTGGCACTGGGTCACGCGTCCCGAGATCGCACGACCGCTGGCCGACGAGGCCCTCGCGTTGGCTCGGGCTCGGGGTGACGAGGAGCTCATCGGCCGTGTCGCGATGTCCTGGCGCCAGGCGCACTGCGCGCCCGAGTACCTCGGCGAGCGCATGGCGTTGACCGGGCGGGCGTTCGAGACGGCGAAGTCCGCATCGGACCGCGTGGCGGCGGCGGTCGCGACGGTCCTCGACTTCCTCGAGGCGGGTCGACGCGACGCCGTCGACCGAGCCCTGAACGAGATGACCGGGCTCGCGGCGGCGACCGGCGACGCGGCGTGGCGCTGGCGCACCGCGCAGCTCCAGGCGATGGTGGCGCTGGCGTCGGGACAACCCGAGCTCGCGGAGCAGCGCAGCGCCCAGGCGTTCGCCCACGGCGTGCAGGCGGGGGAGAACGGGCGGTGGGTCGTCCGCACCGCCCAGCTCCTGATGAGCGCGTTGCTCATGTCCGAGGACGTCACCGAGGAGCTGGAGTTCGTGTCGTCCACCATGGAGTCGTTCGCCTACCCGCCCCTGCGCGCCGGTGCCGCCTACGGCCTGGCGCTGCACGGGCGGCCCGAGGCAGCCGAGTACCTCCCGGGCATCGTCGAGCACGTCGTGGCCGACGAGGGCCGGGAGGCGAGCTGGATGATGACGCTGGCCTTCACCGCGGACGCGGTGCGCGCTGCCCAGGACGCCGAGCTGGCCGCGCGCCTGGTGCCGGTCCTGGAGCCGGTCGCCGATCGCATCGCCGTCGACGGGTTGGGCCTCTACTGCCACGGCTGCGTGGCGCGGCCGCTGGCCGGGCTCCTCGCCCTCCTCGACCGTCACGACGAGGCCAGGCAGTACCTCGCGC
The DNA here is from genome assembly GCA_023437745.1 of Actinomycetes bacterium. Classification (GTDB taxonomy): domain Bacteria; phylum Actinomycetota; class Acidimicrobiia; order Acidimicrobiales; family Microtrichaceae; genus JAEZFI01. The sequence continues at coordinate 25,571 of JAEZFI010000187.1, read as the reverse complement.
TGGCCTGCGAGCGCGACCGCGCCGCCGGGCTGACGTACTTCGTGGCGTCGGGCGTGCTCGACCAGCTCGCGCTCGAACGCGGCGAACGCGGCGGGGTCGACGACGCGTGGCGGTCCCGGGTCCGGGTGGCGGCGGACGAGGCGAGGGCTGCGGGCTACGGAGCGATCGAGCGGAGGGCCCGTGAGCTGCTGACCGAGGACGCGCACACGCTCACGGACCGCCAGCTCAGCGTGCTCACCGCCCTCGCCGCCGGCCAGACCTACCAGCAGATCGGCGACGAGCTGGGCTACAGCCACAGCACGATCCGCCACGAGGCGATGCGCGTCTACGCAGCGATGGGGGCGAGCGACCGCGCCGAGGCGGTGGAGGTGGCACGCCGCCGCGGACTCCTCGACGCCGACCGCCGGCGCTGAACAGAACCGGAGCGGGCCCCGATACGATCGGCCACCGCATGGAACCTGAGGAGCTGTTGGCGGTCGGCGACCGCGTCGTCGAGGCCGCACGCTCGAACGAGTCGGTCGAGGCCGTCGTCACCTGGAGCCGGGACACCGAGGTTCGTGCCTACGAGGGTGCGGTGGAGTCGTTCACCTCGTCGAACTCGGCGGGCGTCGGCGTCCGGGTCGTCGTCGACGGTCGCCTCGGCTTCGCCTACGCAGGAACGCTCGATCCCGAGGCCGTGGACGCAGCGCTGGCCGACGCCCGCGACAACGCTCGGTTCGCCACGGTCGACCCGTCCGCCGGGATCGCCGCCCCGGACGGCGTCACGCCGGCGGACCTCGTGCTCGCCGATCCGGCGCTGCTCGAGGTGCCCACCGAGCGCAAGGTGGAGATGGCCCTCGACCTCGAGCGCCGGGTGCTCGCCGTCGATCCCCGCATCGTGGGCATCGAGTCCGTCGAATACGCGGACAGCTGGTCCATCGGGGCGGTCGTCTCCTCGGCCGGCATCCGCACGGCCTCCGTCGAGAGTGCCGCGTCGCTGGTGGCCTACGTGATGGCCGCCGGCGCGGAGGACGACGACCTGACGACCGGCTTCGGGTTCTCAGTCGCCCGCCATCCGGACGGGCTCGACGCCGACCGGTGCGCTGCCGAGGCGGTCGAGCGGGCGGTCCGCATGATCGGCGCACGCCCGATGCCGTCGACCCGCTGCACGGTCGTGTTCGATCCGTGGGTCACCGCCCAGTTCATCGGGCTCGTGGGCGAGATGTTCTCCGGCGACTCGGTGGTCAAGGGTCGCAGCCCGTTCGCCGACCGGCTGGGCGAGATGGTGGCCTCGCCCCTCGTCACGCTGGTCGACGACCCGACGGACGCCCGCCACTGGGGAGCGACGGACACCGACGCCGAGGGGATCGCCACGCGCCGCGTCACGTTGATCGACGGCGGCCGGGCCGCGGCGTTCCTGCACGACAGCACGACGGCCCGGATGGCCGGCGCGGCCACGACGGGCTCCGCGGTGCGCCGGGGCTTCCGGTCGACCCCGTCGCCGGGCGTCCAGGCGCTGCTCGTGGCGCCGGGCACCACCAGCGCCGAGGAGCTGGTCGCCGGCATCGACGAGGGGGTGCTCGTGCAGGAGGTCTCCGGTCTGCACTCCGGCGTCAACCCCGTGTCGGGCGACTTCTCGACGGGCATCGAGGGCATCCGGATCCGCGGCGGCCAGCTCGCCGAGCCGGTCCGGGAGGTCACGGTCGCCTCCACGATCCAGCGGATGCTCGGTGACGTGGTCGCCGTCGGCTCCGACGTCGAGTTCTTCCCCATGGAAGCCGCCGGGGTGTCGCTCGCCATCGGTGACGTGAGCGTCTCGGGTCAGGGCGATGGCTGAGGCCCCCTCGCTGGGCGACGCCGGCGAGCTGCTGTCGATCGCCGAGGGCATCGCGTCGCGTGCCACCTCCGGCGAGTCCATCGACGTGATGGTGTCCCGTGGCCGCTCGACCTCGGTGCGCGTCTACGACGGCGAGGTCGAGGCCTTCACCTCCGCGGAGTCGGCGGGCGCCGGCATCCGCGTGATCGCGGACGGCCGGGTGGGCTTCGCGCACGCCGGCAGCCTGGACCTCGACGTGCTCTCGGAGACGCTCGCCGCGGCCCGCGACAACGTGGCGTTCGCCGAGCCGGACGAGTTCGTCGGCCTCGCCGAACCCGACGGCGTCGAGGCGACGCTCCACGACCAGTGGGACGAGGCGGTGCTCACGCTGTCCGCCGAGGAGAAGATCGCCCGGGCGCTCGAGCTGGAGCGCCTGGTGAAGGGCCTGGACCCCCGGATCACCGGCGTCCGCGTCGCCGCCTGGGGCGACTCGGCGGGGACGTCCGCGTACGCCGCGTCGAACGGTGTGGCCCGGTCGGACCGTGGGACCTCCGCGTCGGTGGGCGTGCAGCCGCTCGCCGTCCAGGGCGACGAGACGCAGATCGGGTACGGGGGCCACGTGGCCCGCGGGCCAGGTGGCGTCGACCACGAGCGCGCGGCGAGGGAAGCGGCGGACAAGGCCACCCGACTGCTGGGTGCGACGAAGCCGCCGTCCGGGCGGGTCACGATGCTGCTCGAGCCCAAGCTCGCGGCGACGCTGCTCGGAATCGTCTCGGGGATGCTCGACGGCGACGCAGTGGTCAAGGGCAGGTCGCCGTTCGCAGGCCGGCTGGGAGAGAAGGTCGCGTCACCGCTGCTGACGCTCGTCGACGACCCCACACGGGTCGAGTCGATCGCGGCGGAGTCGTGGGACGGCGAGGGCCTGGCCTGCCGGCGGAACGTCCTGATCGAGGACGGCGTGCTCGCCGGCTTCCTGCACAACAGCTACACGGCCCGGCGGATGGGGACCCGCTCGACCGGCTCGGCGCTCCGCGGCACCCGGTCGCTGCCCGGCGTGGGCGCGCAGGTGCTCGTCGTCGAGCCCGGGACCCGTTCGTTCGAGGAGCTGGTGTCGTCGATCGACCACGGGCTGCTGGTGAACAGCTTCGCCGGGCTGCACTCCGGAGTGAACCCCACGTCGGGGGACTTCTCGGTGGGGGCGGACGGCCTGCTCATCACGAACGGCTCGCTGGCGGGCCCGGTGCGCGAGATCACGCTCGCCTCCACCCTCCAGCGCCTGCTGGCCGACATCGCCGAGGTCGGCGGCGACGCCGAGTGGCTGACCGGTGGCGACCTCATGGCGTCGCTCGTCATCCCCGACGTGTCGATGTCGGGCGCCTGAACCCAGTTCCGCGGGACCAGATCGACCACATCTCCCGGTTCCGCGGGACGGGAACCGCCATTCCGCGCGCTCGAATGGTCGTGTTGGTCCCGCGGAACCCGGACGACGCTCAGACGGCGAAGAGGACCTCGGCGGGACGCCCGTCCGCCGGAACGGTGAGGATCTCGACGCCGTCCTCGGTCACCAGCAGCGTGTGCTCGAACTGCGCCGTGCGCTGACCGGTGAGGGTGGCGGCGGTCCAGTCGTCGTCCCACACGAAGAGGTCCGGCGGGCCGATCGAGACCATCGGCTCGATCGTGAAGGTCATGCCGACCTCGAGCTTCGTACGGTGCCGCGGGTCGTAGTAGTGCGGGATCTGCAGGCTCGTGTGGAACTGGTCGCCGATGCCGTGGCCGATGAACTCGCGGATGACGCCGTAGCCACCAGGACGCACGCTCTGCTCGATGGCCTTGCCGATGTCGTTGACCCGCGAGCCCGGCCGCACGGTGTCGATGCCGGCGTGCATGGCGGCGTTGGTCGCCCGGACGAGGTCACGCGAGGCGTCGTCGATCTCGCCCACGGCGAACGTGCAGTTGGTGTCGCCGTGCACGCCCTCGATGAAGCAGGTGACGTCGACGTTGACGATGTCGCCCTCGAGCAGCTTGCGGCTGTCGGGGATCCCGTGGCAGATGATCTCGTTGACCGAGGTGCACAGCGACTTCGGGAAGCCCCGGTAGTTGAGCGGGCTCGGGTAGGCGCCGCGCTCGATCGCCGCCTCGTGGCCGATGCGGTCGAGCTCGTCGGTGGTGACCCCCGGTGCCACGGCCCGGCCGACCTCGATCAGCACCTCGGCGGCCACGCGACCGGCGACGCGCATGCCCTCGATCTCCTCGGGTGTGCGGATCGCCCGGCTGTCACGGCTCTGCGGTTCGCCGGTGGCGGCGTAGTCGGGTCGAGCGATGCCGGCGGGCACGGTGCGGCGGGGCGACACCATGCCGCGCTTGACCGGCGCCGACGGGGGCGGGTCCAGGACGGCAGCGCGGTGGCGTCGCTTGGCCATCAGGCCGCCGTCGAACCCGACGGCGCAGTCGCACCGCCGGACGACGAACCGGCGTCCGACGTCGTGGTCGAGCTCGACGAGGTCGAGTCGGATCCGCTCTTCGTGTCAGAGCTCGAGCCGGACGAGGACGACGACCGGGACGAGCTGCCGGAGCGGCTGTCCGTCTTGTAGAAGCCGGAGCCCTTGAACGAGATGCCGACGGCGCCGAACACCTTGCGGAGCGGGCCGCCGCACTCGGGGCACTCGGTCAGCGCGTCGTCCGTGAACGACTGCTGGATCTCGAAGGCGTGGTCGCATTCCCTGCACTTGTAGTCGTAGGTGGGCATCGGGTTCCTCTGACGTCGTCAGCACTCGGGGGTCGCGAGTGCCAACGATATCGGAGGCCCGGCACTTCCCGGTAGCCCGACGCCCGTTCGCGTGCCGCGCCGGTACCCTTTGCCGAGGGGCACCGGGGAGGTCGGTGGCCTCGACGTGTCACGACGGGTCCACCTCCGACATCGTTCCCACAGGAGCAAGCGTGAGCGCACCGGTTCGCAAGGCCGTCATCCCCGCAGCGGGTCTGGGAACCCGCTTCCTTCCGGCGACCAAGGCACAGCCGAAGGAGATGTTGCCGGTCGTGGACCGCCCCTCGATCCAGTACGTGGTCGAGGAGGCCGTCGCCGCCGGCATCGACGACATCCTGATCATCACCGGCCGCAACAAGCGCAGCCTCGAGGACCACTTCGACCGCAACGTCGAGCTGGAGGCGCAGCTCGAGGAGAAGGGCAAGACCGACGACCTCGCCGAGGTGAAGGCGCTCGCCGACCTCGCCGACATCCACTACGTCCGCCAGGGCGAACCCCTCGGCCTGGGCCACGCCGTGTCGGTCGCCCGAAAGCACGTGGGGGACCAGCCGTTCGTGGTGCTCCTCGGCGACGACATCATGCACAAGGACTCCCACCTGCTGCGCGACATGATCGGCAACTACGAGCGCACGGGCGCGTCGACCGTCGCGCTGATGGCGGTCGAGCCGTCCGACATCTCGTCGTACGGCTGCGCCGCGCCCGACGCCCGCCACGGGAACGTGTGCACGATCGTCGACGTCGTCGAGAAGCCGAAGCCCGAGGATGCGCCGTCGAACCTCGCGATCGTGGGCCGCTACCTGTTCACGCCGGCGATCTTCGACGCGCTCGAGCACGTGCAGCCCGGCGTCGGCGGGGAGATCCAGCTGACCGATGCGATCGCACTCCTCCTGAAGGAGGAGCCGGTGATGGGCCTCATCTTCGAGGAGGGTCGCTTCGACATCGGCAAGAAGGTCGACTACCTCCGTGCCACCGTCGAGCTCGCGCTGGAGCGGCCCGACCTGGGACCGGAGTTCCGGCAGATCCTCACCGACATCTGCCGGCGCGAGGGCATCGTCTGACCCACGCCACCGGCCGCGCCGCGGCCACCTCGGACGTCCGGCTCCGGACGGCGCTGCCTTTGTAAGGTTCCGCCGGGGGGAGGAGCCACATGGCCGAGGTCCGATTCGAGCACGCGTCGAAGCGATTCGGCGACGTCGTCGCGGTCGAGGACCTGACGCTGACCATCGAGGACCGCGAGTTCCTCGTGCTGCTCGGCCCGTCCGGCTGCGGGAAGTCCACGGCGCTGCGGATGATCGCCGGCCTCGACGAGCCGACGAGCGGCTCGATCTGGATCGACGGCGAGCTGGTGAACGGGGTCGATCCCCGCGACCGGGACGTGGCGATGGTGTTCCAGAGCTACGCCCTCTACCCGCACATGACCGTGTTCAAGAACATCGAGGCGCCGCTGCTGGCGCGCCGCGCCGCCGCCGACGGCGAGGCGCCGCGGGCCCTGTCCCGGAGCGAGCGGGCGGAACGCGTGCACGAGGCGGCCGCCATGCTCGACCTCGAGCCGTACCTCGACCGCAAGCCCGGAGCGCTGTCCGGTGGGCAACGCCAGCGGGTGGCGCTCGCCCGGTCCATCGTGCGACGGCCCCGTGTCTTCCTGATGGACGAGCCGTTGTCGAACCTCGACGCGAAGCTCCGCACGCAGACCCGCCTCGAGCTGGTCGACCTGTGGCGCCGGCTCGAGACGACGATCGTGTACGTCACCCACGACCAGGTCGAGGCCATGACGATGGCGTCGCGCATCGCGATCATCGTCGAGGGGCGTCTGCAGCAGGTGGGCCGACCGCAGGAGGTCTATCGCCGCCCGGCCAACCTCTTCGTCGCCCGGTTCATCGGCAGCCCGCCCATGAACACGGTCGACGCCGTGGTCCGGGCCACGCCCGACGGCCCGGTGGCGATGGTGGGCGACGAGGTGCTGGCGCTTCCCGGTGGGGCGCCGCTCGCCGCCGACCAGCACGTCGTCGTCGGAGTGCGTCCCGAGCACCTCCGGTTGCACCTCGACCCCGGCTCCGACGACTCGGCACCGGGCCTGCGCGGCGTCGTCCGCGTGATCGAGATGCTGGGCCACGAGCAGCACGTGGTGTGCGACATCGGCGGCCAGCTGCTGATGGTGCGCGAGTCGAGCGCGGACACCACGTTCGCCGCCGGGAGCAGGGTCCGCCTCGAGCCGGAGCTGTCGGAGCTGCACTTCTTCGACCCCGAGACAGGGCAGCGCCTGGCATGACGGCGACGACCGCGACCGAGCAGCCGGCTGCCGGGGGATCGTCGCAGCCTCGTCGGAAGTCGACCCTCCGTGAGGCGCTGTTCGGCTACGCGCTGCTCCTCCCGGCCGTGGTGCTCCTCGCCGTGTTCGCCTACTACCCGCTCTACCGGCTGGTGCACTTCGCGCTGTACCGGCCGAACCGCTTCGGGCGCGGCGAGGTGTACGTCGGCCCGTCGAACATCACGGACGTGCTCTTCGGTGACGAGTTCGGCGAGGGCCTCTGGATCACCGTGAAGTTCCTCCTGTACACGGTGCCGACCGGCCTGGTCCTCGGGATGCTGCTGGCGCTCGCCGCCAACCGGGTGATCTGCGGCATCAAGGTCTTCCAGGCGATCTTCTCCTCGACGGTCGCCACGTCGGTGGCGGTCGCGTCGGTGGTGTTCTTCGGACTCGTGAACCCGAAGATCGGCAAGTTCGGCTCCGTCGGCGTCATCGACCTGTCGAAGTCGTCGAGCGCGCTGCGCGGCGTTGCCCTCACGTCGATCTGGCAGAACATCGGGCTCACGTTCGTCATCGTCCTCGCCGGGCTGCAGGCGATTCCCGAGCAGCTCCGCGAGGCCGCGAAGCTCGACGGCTTCGGCCCGATCCGCCAGCTCTACAAGGTCACCCTCCCGCTGCTCGCCCCCACGCTGATGTTCCTCGTCGTCGTGCTGATGATCTTCGGGTTCCAGGCGTTCGCCCCGATCGAGTTCCTCACCCAGGGCGGGCCGGCCGGGAGCACCGAGACGCTGGTGTTCAAGATCTTCCGCCGCCAGGACCCCGGCCAGATCAGCGCCGGCTCGGTGATGGCCCTCGGCCTGTTCGGCCTCACGTTCGTGGTCACGCTCATCCAGCTGACGATCCTCAACAAGCGCGTGCACTATGGGGACTGACCTCGAGCCCGCGCTCGCCGGCACCGGTCGGGTCATGGCGCCCGGCGTCCGCCGTCACCTCCTGCTCTCGCAGGCCGGGTGGTACGTGCTCCTGACCGCGCTGTCGCTCCTCGTGCTCTTCCCGATCTGGATGACGATCGTGCGGGCTGTGTCGGAGCCGTTCGTGTACATCGAGCGGGGCCAGCCGTATCACCCGGTGGCGCTGGACTGGGGGGTGTTCGGCGACGCGTGGCGTGAGGGCAACCTCGGTCGCTCGATGCTGCTCACGCTCGGCGTCACCGTCATCGTCACCGTCGCCCAGTTGGTGACCTCGGTGCTGGCTGCCTACTCCTTCGCCTTCGTCCGCTACCCGCTCAAGAACGTGCTGTTCGTGGTGATCATCGCCACGTTGCTGCTGCCGATCGAGGTGACGCTGGTCGCGAACATCCGGACCGTCCGCGAGCTCGGCTGGCTGGACTCGGTGCAGGGGCTCAGCGCACCGTTCCTCGCGTCGGCCTTCGGCATCTTCCTGATCCGTCAGGGCTTCCTGGGCGTGCCGTCCGAGCTCCGGGACGCGGCGCGGCTCGACGGCTTCGGGCACTTCGCCTTCATGTGGCGGGTGGCGATCCCGCTGACGAGGCCGATCATCGGTTCGTTCACGCTCATCACGGCCCTCGGTGCGTGGAACCAGTACCTGTGGCCGCGTGCCGTGACCACACGAGAGCAGTGGGAGACGGTGCAGGTGACGCTGCGCAGCGTCTCCGTCCAGCACCCGGAGCGGTTCAACGTCGGGGTCGCCGCCGCGATCCTCGCGTCGATCCCGATCCTCGTGATGCTGGTGGTCTTCCAGAAGCAGATCATCCGTGGCCTCACCGCCGGCGCGGTCAAGGGCTGAGACAAGGAGCATCCCCATGGCACGACATCGGCAGCTCGGAGCGGCGGTGCTCGTCGTCGCGGCACTGGTCGCAGGCGCGTGCGGAGGGAGCGACGACGGCGCCGACGACGGCGACCGCGACGGCGCGGCCTCGGCGACCTGCCCGGTCGACGCGCTGGACAGCGCGGAGGGGCCGGTCGAGATCACCGTGTGGCACAGCCTGACGGCGCTGCCGAAGCGCGCCCTCGAAGGTCTGGCCCAGGAGTACAACGACTCGCAGTCCAAGGTCCGGGTGAAGGTGGAGAACCAGGGCACGACGCCCACCGAGCTCCACCGGAAGATGGACCAGGCGATCCCCGACCGGTCCCTTCCCGCCGTGGTCGTCCCCGACGACACGAAGACCCGCTTTGCCGCCGACAGTGGGCTCTTCGTGCCTGCGTCGGTGTGCTTCGCGGCCGACCCGGAGGCCGCCTCGACCCTCGACGACCTGCTGCCGATCGCCAAGGCCTCGTACACGATCGACGGTGAGCTCTGGCCGGCGTCGTTCTCGACCTACACGGCGCTCGTCTTCTACAACCGGTCGCAGTTCGCGGCCGCCGGACTGGACCCGGATCGGGCGCCGCGCACGATCTCCGAGATGATCGACTTCGCCCGGGCCATCAAGGCGGCAGGTGTGCCCGACGTGCAGCGCCCGCTGGTGATCAAGGCGCAGTCGTTCATCTTCGAGTGGTGGCTGTCGGGCGCCAAGGTCCCGTTGGTGAACGAGGACAACGGACGCAGCGGGAAGCTGGCGACCGAGTCCGAGTTCGACAACCCCACGACGCGCTCCATCCTCGAGGAGCTGAAGGCGGCGAAGGCCGAGGGCCTGCTCGACGTGGTGCCCGGGACCGAGGGTCAGGCCGACCACCTCCTCGCGATGGCCACGCGGGCCTCGTCGATGGTGGTCGAATCGTCCGCGGCCACGTCCACGGTCGCCGGGGTCATCGAGGGCACGGTGAAGGCCGAGGACCTCAAGGAGGAGTTCGGCATCGACGTCCCAGCGGGGCTCCAGCTGGACCTCGACCTCGGCGTCGGTCCGTACCCCGGGGTGGAGGAGGCCGGTCGCGGTCAGGTCGGTGGGATGACCTGGTACATGACGAACACGGTGTCCGACGTGGAGCAGTCCGCCGCCTGGGACTTCATGAAGTTCCTCAACAGCAAGGAGTCGCAGGTGCGCTGGGGCGTCGAAGGTGCGGTGTCGCCCGTGCTGAAGTCGGCCGCGGAGGACCCGGCGATGCAGGCCGCCTGGACGAGCTCGCTCGCCGGACGATGGGGGAAGATCGCCTTCGACGTGCTCGCCGGCATCCCCACGGACTTCCCCGGCCCGGTGATCGGGCCGTACGACGAGGTCCGTCGTGCGATCGAGCGGTGCCTCGATCGAGTCCTGCTGAACGACGAACCGGTGGGACCCGCGGTGGAGGAGGCCGACGCCACGATCACCGCCGCACTCCAGGCCTACAAGGAGGACGTCGGGTCCTGAGCGAGCCGGCGGCGGACCTCGGCGAGGCCCGCCGGGTGGGTCAGCCCGGCCCACGGCTCGTCCGTCATCGCCAGGCGCACCTCCACCAGCCCGTCCGAGCGGAGGCGGTCCACCTCGGTGGGCAGCGTGTACTCGGCGTCCGGCTCGTCCCGGTGTGCCGCAGCGAAGGCGGCGAACCGCTCGGCGAGGAGGCCCGGCACGCACGCGGGGAGCGCGAAGAGGTTCATCGAGACCGGGTCGTCCCGACGGAAGCAGCGCCCTCGCTCGCCGTGCACCCCGGGACCCTCGGCGTCGGCGACGAGTCCGTGCTCCTCCACCAGCCGGGCGACACGGCCCCCGTCGTCCAGCTCGCACACGGCACGTGACACGCCACCGTGGGCGGACAGCGTCTCGCCCAGCCGGTAGCCGACGATGGTGACGGTCCGCTCAGCGGCGACGCGGACCCCCTCCGCGAGGCACCGCAGCGCGCCGGGACCGTAGACGTCGTCGGCGTTGGCGACGCCGAACGCCGGCAGGTCCAGTTCGGTGCAGAGGGCGACCGCGTGCGCGGTGCCCCACGGTCGCGCGCGCCCCGAGCTCCGGACGTCCTGCAGCACCACCTCGACCGGCTGCCCGGGGAGGTGGGCGGCCACCTGCTCCCGCATGCGCTGCTCGAGCTCGGCGCGGGTCACCAGGACGAATCGGTCGAACCCGGCCGTCGCCGCGGCGGCGACGGTCACCGCGAAGAGCGGCTCGCCGCGCGGTCCCACCTCGGCGAGCTGCTTCGGGCCCCCGAAGCGAGTGCCCATGCCGGCGGCGAGCAGCACGAGTGGCGAGGACATGCGCCGATGCTCGCGCTCGGTGACGAGTGGCAGCGGCCGAACCGGTGGTGGGCGCACTCGACATCAAGTATCAGGAGTGCCTAACTTGGCGTCGATCCACGGCACGAAGGAACCGAGATGTCGACGACCACGTCGGAACAGCCCCTCCCCGGAGCCGAGCTCCCGGCGGCCAGGATGCCGGGGCACTGGCTCCTCGCCCGCCTGGGCAAGCGCGTGCTCCGGCCGGGTGGTGTGGAGCTGACGCGTCGGATGCTGTCGGGGCTCCACATCGGCAGCGCCGACGACGTGCTCGAGTTGGCGCCCGGCCTCGGCGCCACGACGCAGCTGGTGCTCGAGCGGTCGCCGGCGAGCTACGTCGCGGTCGAGCGCGACCCGGACGCCGCCGAGCGGGTGCGAGAGCTCGTGGCGGGCCCCGAGCGTGAGGTCGTCCAGGGCACCGCGGCAGCGACCGGCCGTGCCGACGCCAGCGCCAGCGTCGTGTTCGGCGAGGCGTATCTCACCATGCACCCGGATTCGCAGAAGCGGAAGATCGTCGCCGAGCTGGCGCGCGTGCTCCGTCCCGGTGGCCGTCTCGGCCTCCACGAGGTCGCGGTGCGCCCCGACCCCGCCACGGGCGAGGTGCCCGAGGCCGTCGCCCGCGACCTCACCGGCAGCATCAAGGTGAACGTGAGCCCGATGACGCTGGACGGCTGGCGCGCCCTCCTGACGGAGGCAGGCCTCCGGGTGACCGATCAGCAGCTCGCTCCGCTCCATCTCCTTGAGCCGCGCCGGTTCGTGGCGGACGAAGGCATCGCAGGCACGCTCCGCTTCGTGCGCAACGTGCTGGCGGACCGGGAGGCGCGGTCTCGTGTCCTCGCCATGCGCTCGTCGATGCGGCGCCACGCGAGCCACCTGGACGCCTGCGTGATCGTCGCCGAGAAGCGGTGAGGCCGGCATGAGCCGGCGACGCAGGATCGGCCTGGCGGTCGCGGTCGCCGTCGGCCTCGTGGCGGTCGGCGTCGTGGTGGCGATGCGGCCCCGTGGAGCGACGCCGGTCAGCGAGCAGGACGCCCTCACCGAGTTCCGCGAGCGGTCCGACTCGAAGCGGGACGCAGGGGCCGAGGGTGATGCGGTCGACGGGGCGCGCCCGCTGCGGCCGGAACCCGGTGTGTACCGCTATGCGGCGTCCGGTCAGGAGGTCGTGAAGGTCGGTGTGCTCCCGGCGGACGAGCGGGCGATGCCCGAGGTCGTCACCGCGGTCCTCGTGGACGACGGGGACTGCTTCGTCCTCACGGTCAACTTCATGGCGCAGCACACGGAGGACACGACCTACTGCACGGATGCGTCCGGCAGCGTGCGCCTGGAGCACAACGTGAAGCACCAGCAGGTCGGGCCGCTCACGGCCGAGGCCGAGATGGTGTGCGAGCCGCCCGTGACGCTGTCGCCGACCGGTCAGGGCAGGAGCGACCTCACCTGCCGGCTGAGGATGTCGACCGCCGCGGTGACCCTGGGCTCGACCCTCACCGGCACGCAGACGGTGTCGCCCCCGGAGACGCTGACGATCGGGGACCGCGACGTCGAGGCGGTGTCGGTGGTCGTCGAGCACGTCGTCACGGGGGACATGTCGGGCCGGACGCGCGAGTCCCTGTGGCTCGACACGACGAACTGGCTGCCCGTCCGCATCGAGCGGGACATGGAGCTGACCGGCTTCGCGACCTTCACCGAGCGCTCGAGGCTGGACCTCCAGGACCTCACGCCGCTCCGCTGACGCGTCGGCTCAGGACGCGGGCTTCAGGAAGTCCACGACGAACCGAGCGTCCGCGGCGGGCGCGACGGAGTGCGGGACGTCCGGCGGGATGATCTGCTCCTCGCCGGCCGCGACGCGGTGGGTCGACGGGGCGTCGCCCTCGAAGGTGAACTCGATCGACCCGGAGAGGACGCGCAGGCGCCCCCACACACCGGTGGCGGTGCGATGGGCGCGACGGAGGCCTGCCGGCATGGTCTCCGGGGTGAACTCGTCGGTCGTGCGGACGAGCTCCGCGCCCGCAGGCAGGTCGGGGTGGTCGGGATGGCTGGGCACCCCGATGGTTGTAGCACCGCAGCGCCGGACCCGGGCCACGGGGCGCGGCGTAGCCTGAAGGCGTGATCCCGCTGCAGGAGGCCAGGGCGTTCGTGCTCGACTGCGTCGCCCCGCTCGGGGTCCGGGAGGTCGCCCTCCACGACGCAGTGGGACTGGTCCTGGCGGAGGATGTGACGTCGGAGACCGACGTGCCGCCGTTCGCGAACTCGGCGATGGACGGCATCGCGGTGCGGGCGGCCGACACCGGCCCGGGCGCCCGGCTGCGCGTCACGTCGACCGTCGCGGCGGGGGATCCACCCGAGGCCGAGGTGTACACCGGCGAGGCCGTGCGCATCATGACCGGCGCGGCGATCCCGGCCGGTGCCGACGCGGTGGTGATGGTGGAGCTGCTCTCCTTCGACGGGGACGACGTCGTGCTCGAGCGAGGGGTCGAGGTCGGCACGGCGATCCGGCCCGCCGGCGACGACCTCCGGCGCGGGCAGGTGGCGCTGCGGGCGGGGTCCGTGGTGGCGCCCGCCGTGGTCGGCGTGGCCGCCACCGTGGGCCGGCGGGAGCTGCCGGTGTTCCGCCGGGCGACGGTCGGTGTCTTCTCCACCGGCGACGAGCTGGTCGACCCCGGGGTGGCGCTGCTCCCCGGGCAGATCCACGACTCGAACCGGCACGCGCTGCTCGCGCTCGTGGCGGAGGCAGGGTGCACGCCGGTGGACCTGGGCCGCCTCGCCGACGACGAGGGTGCCATCGAGACGGCGCTCCGCGACGCCTCCGAGCGCTGCGACGCCATCGTCACCTCCGGCGGCGTGTCGATGGGGGAGTTCGACTTCGTGAAGTCGGTCCTCGCGCGCTTCGGGAACATGCGGTGGATGCAGGTCGCCATCCGCCCTGCCAAGCCGCTCGCCGTCGGCACCATCACCTCCTCGACCGGCCACGGGGTGCCCGTCTTCGGGCTCCCCGGGAACCCCGTGTCGTCGCACGTGAGCTTCGAGCTGTTCGCCCGGCCCGCCCTCCGGAAGATGATGGGCCACGACCGCCTCGACCGCCGGCGGCTCACCGCCGTGGTGCCCCAGGGCCTCACCCGTCGCCGGGACGGGAAGGTGCACTACGACCGGGTGTGCCTGGACGCCGGCGCCGACGGGACGATCCTCGCCCGGGCCCTCACCCAGCAGGGCAGCCACCACACCGCGGCGATGGCCACGGCGTCCGGCCTCGCCGAGGTGCCGGACGGCGAGGGCATCGCACCGGGTGGCACGGTCGAGGTGCTGCCGCTCGGAGTGGAGTGGTGAGCGGGCGCGCGGTGCCGCTCGTCGACGGGCTCGGCAGGGTGCACCGTGACCTCCGCATCTCGGTGACCGACCGGTGCAACTTCCGGTGCAGCTACTGCATGCCCGAGGAGGGGATGGTGTGGCTGCCGAGGTCGGAGGTCCTGACCTTCGAGGAGATCGAACGGCTCGCCGCGCTCATGGTCGCCCACCTCGGGATCGACTCGATCCGGCTGACGGGTGGCGAGCCGACGCTGCGCGCCCACCTGCCGGTGCTCGCCGCGAAGCTTGCCGCGTTGCGGACGCCCGAGGGGGCGCCGGTCGACCTCGCCCTCACCACGAACGGTGCGACGCTCACCCAGCAGGCCCAGGGCCTCCGCGACGCAGGCATCCGCCGCATCAACGTCAGCCTCGACACCCTGCGGCCCGACCGCTTCGTGCAGCTCACCCGGCGCGACGAGCTCGACCGGGTCCTCGCCGGCATCGAGGCCGCACTCGCCGCCGGGTTCGACCCGGTGAAGGTGAACGCCGTGGTGATGGCCGGCGTGAACGACGACGAGGTGGTGGACCTCGCCCGCTTCGGTCGGGAGGCGGGCGTCGAGGTCCGCTTCATCGAGTTCATGCCCCTCGACGCGGACGGTGGCTGGCGCCGAGCGGACGTCGTGAGCCAGGAGCAGATCGTCGAGCGGATCCACGCCGTCTTCCCGCTGGAGGCGGTGCCCCGGGACCACGCCCCGGCGGAGCAGTTCCGGTACCTCGACGGGCGTGGCTCGGTCGGGGTCATCGCCTCGGTCACCCAGCCGTTCTGCGCGTCGTGCGACCGGGTTCGCCTGACCGCCGAGGGGGCGCTGCGGAACTGCCTGTTCGCCCTCGACGAGACCGACCTCCGCGGACCGATCCGCTCCGGTGCCACCGACGAGGACCTGCTGGAGCTGATCCGCGGCAACGTCGCGGAGAAGCGGCCGGGTCATGGCATCACCGACGTGCAGTTCATCCGGCCTCGGCGCTCCATGAGCCAGATCGGCGGGTAGGCCGACGCCCCGCCTGACCGTCGGGCAGCGGGGCCTCGGTGCGAGGCCCCGGCAAACTACGCTGCGCCCATGTCTGAACGCGGTCTCACGCACCTCGATCCGCTGGGTCGGGCCCGCATGGTCGACGTCACGCCGAAGGAGCCGACGCACCGCCGGGCGCTCGCCCGGGGTCGGGTGACGATGAACACCGAGACCACCTCGCTCGTCGCCCGCGGGGCGATCAACAAGGGCGACGTGCTCTCCGTGGCGCGGGTCGCCGGGATCCAGGCCGCCAAGCGGTGCGCCGACCTCATCCCGCTGTGCCACCCGCTCCTCGTGGGCGCCGTGCTGGTGAACTTCCGGATCGAGGACACGTTCATCGAGGCCGAGGTGTCGGTCGAGACGGTGGACCGCACAGGTGTCGAGATGGAGGCGCTGACCGGCTGCATGGTCGCGCTGCTGACCATCTACGACATGTGCAAGAGCGTCGACAAGTCGATGGTGATCGGCGAGGTCACGCTCTGGGAGAAGACCGGCGGTCGCTCCGGCAACTACCGGCGGGTCGGCGAGGTCGATCCGCTGGCAGAGCTCGACCTCTGAGCGAGGCCGGGGTCGAGGTTCGGCGGATCGGTCGAACGTGCCGTCCATGACCGTGAGGTGACGGTTCACGGCCCGTGACGACATGACATCCGTAACGATTTCGTCACAAACCGCTCGCGTTTGCTAGCGTGGATCCTCGACAGCGCCAGAACCTCCGGGTTAGGGTGGAACTCGACATGACGGATTCGTCACTCGATGACGGAACCGTCACCATCGCCCCCCGGTGGTGGACCGACACCGAAAGGTCAAGGTGACGTACACGTGCAGCTTCCCGTGATCCTGGGACTTGCAGTGCTGTGGGCCGCCGTGCTGGCTCCCGATCTGCTCCGCCGACGCCACACCCGTCGCTCCGCCGACTCCATCTCCACCTTCAGCCGCCACCTCTCGATGCTCGAGCAGGCCAACCCGGCGGCGTCTCGCCGTCAGGTCGCCCCGACGCGGCGTCCGGCTCCTGCCCGCTCGGGTGGGACGGTCGTGCAGTTCGCCCCCCGTGCAGAGCGCCGCTCGGCCGCTCCTCGTCCCGCCGTGGCTCGCCAGGCGGCCCCCGCCCGTGTGCGGTCCGCTCGCCCGTCGGCGGCGCAGCGTCGTCAGGAGATCATCGTGGGCCTCGGAGCAGCGGCGCTGCTGTCGCTCCTCGGCATGCTGACCTTCGGCGGTGCGATGCTCGTCGTCCACCTCGTGATCGACGTGGCGCTCATCGGGTACCTCGCCCTCGCCATCCAGGTCGGCCGGGTCGAGCGCACCTCGGACCGTGTGGCCTACCTGCCGCAGCACCAGGCGCAGCCGGCCATGCTCCCGGCGCGGCGCGTCGCCTCCCGCTGACGCCGCCGGTCTCGATTGGCCGAGCCCGTTCGGGCGAGGGCTAATCTCTGTCACCCCGGGGGTGTAGCTCAGCTGGCTAGAGCGCTTCGGTCGCATCGAAGAGGTCGTGGGTTCGACTCCCATCACCTCCACCCGGAACACGTCGTGGAACGACCCCGGCCCGCACGGTCCGGGGTCGCTCGCGTCCGGGCGCCCTCCGTCGACGGTCGGCGCAGCGTGCGCCAGACGCACGCACGGTCGACTGTCGAGCCTCCGTGCGGGCGACCGGTGATCAGCTGAGCGCTGCGCCCACCCCCACGAACGCCAGCGTGAGCACCATCAGGATCCCCAGGAGCGGTGCGAGGAAGCGGAGGTACTTGCTGTACTCGACCTTGGCCAGCGCGAGGCCGCCCATCACCACGGCGGACGTGGGGGTGAACAGGTTCATCCAACCCGACGCCGACTGGTAGGCGGTGACCACCGTCGAGCGGCTGACCCCGGCGAAGTCGCCGAGCGGCGCGAGGACGGGGATGGCCAGCGCTGCGTGCCCGGAGCTGGACGGCACCAGGAAGGCGAGTGGGATGTTGAGCAGGAACATCAGCCCGCCGAACACCACCGACGAGGTGCCCTTGACCGCGCCCTCGAGGGCGTTCAGCACCGTGTCGGTGATCTTCGCGTTGCTCATGATCACGGTGACCCCCCGGGCCAGCACGATGATCAGGCCGACGGAGATGAAGTCGCCCGCGCCGCTCACCACCGTGTCGGTGAGCTTCTTCTCGCCGAAGCCGGCGACGAGCCCGACCACGATCGCCATCACCAGGAACAGCGCGGCGAGCTCGGGGAAGTACCAGTCGAGCTGCCAGCCGTACGAGTCGGCGTCAGGTCCGTTGATCACCTGCCCCCACGGGACGATGGCGAAGATCATGAAGGCGAAGGTCAGGCCGGTGAGCCAGAGGCACGCACGCTGGCGGCCGGTGAGCTCGGGAGCCTCCTGCGTGCCGGCGGCGACCTCCGCGTCCTCGGGGAGGAAGCCCGTCAACGACACGCCGGGGTCGGTCTTGACCCGTCGGGCGTAGCGGGCGACGTAGGCGATCGTCACGGCCGTCAGCACGACGTACATGAGCAGTCGGAGGCCGATGCCCTCGCCGATGCCGATGTCGGCGGACCCGGACGCCACGCCGGTGGCGAACGGGTTGATCGTCGACGCCATCGTGCCCACGCCCGCGCCCAGGAGGATCACGGAGGCGGCGACCATGCGGTCGTACCCGAGCGCCAACATCAAGGGGACCACGAGCGCGTAGAAGGCGAGCGTCTCCTCGGCCATGCCCTCGGTGGTGCCGCCGAGCGAGAACAGCAGCATCAGGATGATGATCAACGGCAGCCCACGCCCGCCGAAGCGGCTGCCGACGCGCGCGATGCCGGCGTCGATCGCCCCCGATCTCATGGTCATCGTGATGAAGATCCCGATGGCCAGCACGAAGAGGAACACGCCGGCGGCGCCGAAGAGCTCACCCGCCTCGTAGGGGCCGATCGCGCCGGTCTCGTCCGACTTCACGCCGTAGAGGCCGTTGACCGGCGCCATGAAGAGCTCGTACAGCCGGTCGGTGATCGACAGGTCGACGTCGACCTCCTGGTAGCTCCCGGCGATCGGACGGCCCGAGTCGGGGTCGGTCTTGTACTGGCCCGTGGGAACGATGAACGCGAGCAGCCAGACCGCGATCGTGACGATGACGAGCACGGTGAACGCGCTGGGGAAGCGCATCCGCCGGGTCCGCGTGGGGGCACCCCCGCCGCCGTCGCCCGGGCCCTCCGGCGCGTCCGCCACGTCCTCCACCGGCAGTGCCCGACCATCCGTGGACGTCGTCATCTGGTCCTCCCCCTGGTGTTTGCGTCCACCTTCGGGGATCGGTGACGGGCCGAACAGGGTCGAAGGTCCCGACTTGAGATGGCACGATGCACTGGTCGCGTCGACCGCGACCGGTCATCGTCGAGGTGCCGTCGCGCTCGCCGGCGAGCGAGACGGACACAGGGGGAGCCTGCACATGTCCTATCGAGTCGATTCCGAGGTCGGGGAGCTCCGGCAGGTCATCGTCCACCGGCCCGACCTGGAGTTGAAGCGGCTGACCCCCAGCAACAAGGACGACCTCCTGTTCGACGAGGTCCTGTGGGTGAAGAAGGCGCGCCAGGAGCACGACGCCTTCGCCGACGCGCTCGCCGAGGAGGGCGTGCAGGTCCACCACTTCGACGAGCTCCTCCGGGCGACCGTGGCGCTTCCCGAGGCGAAGCGGCACATCCTCGACGGGGTGTTCGACGAGCGGGTCTACGGCCCGATGGCGATCGACCCGCTCCGGAACCTGTTCGACGCGATGGACGACGACGACTTGACCGACTTCCTCATCGGCGGGATCTCGAAGCGCGAGATCCTCGAGCGGATCGAGGAGCCGAAGTCGATCGCCTTCCACGCCCTCGACGTGGACGCCCTGGTCCTCCCGCCGCTGCCGAACACCCTCTTCACACGCGACACGTCGGCATGGATCTACGGCGGCGTGGCGATCAACTCCATGCGCAAGAAGGCCCGGATGCGCGAGACGGTCCACTACGAGGCGATCTACCGCTACCACCCGGCGTTCGCCGACGCCGACTTCGAGGTGTGGTCGCCGGGCACCGCCAACGGAGTCGCCACGACCGAGGGCGGCGACATGCTGGTGATCGGCCGGGGTGCGGTGCTCATCGGGATGAGCGAGCGCACGCGACCGCAGGGCGTCGAGCGCCTGGCGGCACGGCTCTTCGCGGCAGGGGCCGCCGAGACGATCGTGGCGGTCCGGATGCCCGAGGCGCGGAGCGTGATGCACCTGGACACCGTGATGACCATGGTGAACAAGGACACGTTCACGAAGTACGCCGGGCTCGGGATGCTGCCGTCGTACACGATCCGCCCGGGCGACAACGAGAAGGAGCTCTCGGTCACGGAGCATCCGCCCGAGGACATGCACCAGGTGATCGCGGCGGCGCTGGGGCTGGACTCGATCAACATCCTGACGCCCGTGCAGGACGTGCGCGAGGCCGAGCGGGAGCAGTGGGACGACGGCTGCAACGTGCTCGCCATCCGACCGGGTGTCGTGGTGGCGTACGAGCGCAACGTGACCAGCAACACGCACCTCCGCAAGAACGGCATCGAGGTGATCACGATCGCGGGCAACGAGCTCGGGCGAGGTCGTGGCGGACCCCGCTGCATGACCTGCCCCATCGAGCGCGACGGGATCTGACGCCGTGTTCAACCTCCGCAACCGCAACGTCCTCAAGGAGCTCGACCTCACCCCGCAGGAGTGGCGGCACCTACTGCGGCTCTCCGCCGACCTGAAGTCGGCGAAGTACGCCGGCACCGAGGTGCCCCGCCTGCGCGGCCGGGAGATCGCGCTGATCTTCGAGAAGACGTCCACCCGCACACGCTGCGCGTTCGAAGTGGCGGCGGACGACCAGGGCGCGCTCGTCACCTACCTCGGTCCGGGCGGGACGCAGATCGGCCACAAGGAGTCGATGAAGGACACGGCGCGCGTCCTCGGGAGGATGTACGACGGGATCGAGTACCGGGGGTTCGGCCAGGACCAGGTCGAGATCCTGGGCGAGTTCGCGGGCGTGCCGGTGTGGAACGGGCTCACCGACGAGTGGCACCCCACGCAGAGCCTGTGCGACGTGCTCACGATGATGGAGCACTCGTCGAAGCCGCCCGAGGAGATCGCGTTCGCGTACTGCGGCGACGCCCGCAACAACGTGGGCAACTCGCTCCTGGTCGCCGGGGCGATGACCGGCATGGACGTCCGCATCGTGGCGCCCCGGGCGCTGTGGAACCCGCCGGAGGTCGTGGCCGCCGCCCAGGAGCTCGCCGAGGTGACGGGGGCGCGCCTCACCCAGACCGACGTCGTCGCCGAGGGCGTCGCCGGGGTGGACTTCGTCTACACCGACGTGTGGGTGTCGATGGGAGAGCCCGAGGAGCGGTGGGACGAGCGGATCGCGCTGCTCCGGGACTACCAGGTCGACATGGCGCTCCTCGAGGCGACCGGGAACCCCCGGGTGAAGTTCATGCACTGCCTCCCTGCGTTCCACGACCGGAACACGAAGGTGGGGGAGCAGATCTTCCAACGGACCGGCCTCGACGGGCTGGAGGTCACCGACGAGGTGTTCGAGTCGTCGCACTCGATCGTCTTCGACCAGGCCGAGAACCGGCTCCACACGATCAAGGCGATCATGGTCGCCACCCTCGGCGACTGACGTGCGGCTGGTCGTCGCGCTCGGCGGGAACGCGCTGCTGCAGCGGGGCCAGAAGCCCGACGCCGCGCTCCAGGAGGCCAACGTCGTGGCAGCCGTCGCCGCGCTCGCTCCGCTGGCCCGCGACCACGAGTTGGTGGTCACCCACGGCAACGGCCCTCAGATCGGCGTGCTGGCGCTGGAGAGTGCGGCCGACCCGAACCTGACCCTCCCGTACCCGTTCGACGTCCTCGGCGCGCAGACGCAGGGGATGATCGGCTACTGGCTCCTCCAGGCGCTGCAGAACGAGCTGCCGGACCGTGAGGTCGCCTGCATCATCAACCAGACCCTCGTCGCCGCCGACGACCCGGCCTTCGACGACCCCACGAAGTTCATCGGCGAGGTCTACGACGAAGCGGACGCGAAGGCCGTCGCGGCCGAGCGGGGCTGGACGGTGAAGCCCGACGGTGACCGGTGGCGCCGGGTGGTCGGGTCGCCGGCACCGATGCAGGTCGTCGAGACGAGCCTCATCCGCCTGCTGCTGGACAACCGTGCGATCGTCGTGTGCGCCGGTGGCGGCGGCGTCCCCGTGGTCCGGCGGCCCGACGGTCGCCTGGACGGGGTCGAGGCCGTGGTGGACAAGGACCACACCGCGTCGGTGCTGGCCGCCGAGCTGGGCGCCGACGCGCTGCTGATCCTGACGGACGTGGCGAACGTCTTCGTCGACTTCGGCACGCCGGACCAGCTGGCGATCGGCCACGCGACGCCCGCATCGTTGCGTGCGCGCGAGTTCCCGGCCGGATCGATGGGCCCGAAGGTCGAGGCGGCGTGCCGCTTCGTCGAGTCGACCGGCGGCACGGCCGGCATCGGACGGCTGGCCGACGTCGGGGCGATCCTCGAGGGCGTCGCCGGCACGATCGTGACGCCGGCCGGCACGGCGCATGGCAGCGCTGACGAGGCCGTGGTCCCGGGCTGACACGGACCGGGGGATCACCCCACGGCGGGCCCGGCGCAAGTACACAGAGGAGGTGCTGTTCCCGACGATGACCTTTGCGGTGTTCTTCACCGTGGTCCTCGGGGTCAGCTGGCGTCTCCGCTCCCGGCCGATGATCTGGAAGCTGTTCCTGATCGCCGCCAGCTACGTGTTCTACGGGTGGTGGGACCCCCGGTTCCTGGTGCTCCTCGTCGCCTCGCAGGTCGGGAACACCGTCGCGGGCTACACGATCGCCCGAGCCGCCGACGACGGCGCGCGCCGGTGGGCCGTGCGGGTCGGCGTGACGGCCAACCTCGTGCTCCTGGGCGTCTTCAAGTACTACGGCTTCTTCGTCGAGACGCTGCTGACCGTGCTGCGGCCCCTGGGTCTGGCCCCCACGCCGCTCCTGGTCGAGATCGGGTTGCCCGTCGGCATCTCCTTCTTCACGTTCTGCGCCATCAGCTACCTGGTGGACCTCGGCCGCAAGGAGATCCCACCCGCGAACGTCGTCGACGTCGCGCTGTTCCTCGGCTTCTTCCCCCACCTCGTCGCGGGTCCCATCGTGCGGGCCTCCGAGTTCCTTCCGCAGCTGCGGCGCATGCCCAACCCCGACGCCGTCGACGCGACCCGGGCCGCCCGCCTGATCGCCCGGGGCCTCGTCAAGAAGGTGATCATCGCGAACGTCATCGCGCAGACGCTCGCGGACCCGGTCTTCGGCTCACCGAGGGCCTACGGCAACGTCGACATCGCCGCGGCGATCTACGGCTACGCGGTGCAGATCTACGCCGACTTCAGCGGCTACACGGACATCGCCATCGGCACGGCGCTCCTGCTCGGCATCAAGTTCCCGGAGAACTTCAACCGTCCGTACACCGCCGCCAGCCTCTCGGACTTCTGGCGCCGCTGGCACATGACGCTGTCCCGCTGGCTGCGCGACTACCTCTACATCCCGCTCGGGGGGAACCGCGCCGGGGAGCTGCTGACCTACCGGAACCTCGCCGTCACGATGCTGCTCGGGGGCCTGTGGCACGGGGCTCGGTGGACCTTCGTGGTCTGGGGTGCGTACCACGGCGTCGGGCTGGCGGTGGAGCGGCTGACGGAGCGCCGGCGCGCCACGTCGCGGGAGGACCGCCTCGCGCAGCGACCCCGCTGGTCCAAGGTCCGCTCCGAGCTCGGGCTCGAGACGAGCCACGGCGACGTGCAGGTCGTGGACGTCGAGACCGGCCAGATCACCACGGAACCCACGGAGCAGATGCCGCGCCCGCCGTCGTTGTGGATGGCCCGGTTCTGGGTCTTCCACT
Source organism: Actinomycetes bacterium (assembly GCA_023437745.1). Classification (GTDB taxonomy): domain Bacteria; phylum Actinomycetota; class Acidimicrobiia; order Acidimicrobiales; family Microtrichaceae; genus JAEZFI01. The sequence goes on along the minus strand of JAEZFI010000187.1, from coordinate 2,394 downwards.
TCGTGGCGATCGGGTGGGTCTTCTTCCGGTCCGAGTCGCTCTCCGGCGCGCTGACCCTCCTGTGGCGACTTGTGACGCACTGGAGCGGGCCCGAGGTCACCACGATGGCGGCGCTCGCCGCCATCGCCGTGGGGCTCGGCGCCCAGTACCTGCCACCCCGCATCGGCCTCTGGGCCGAGTGGTGGGTGTCCCGCCTTCCCCCCGTCGCGCAGGCCGCGGGGTTCGCCCTCGTCCTGCTCGCGTGCGACGTCCTCGGTCCTCAGGGCGTCGCGCCCTTCATCTACTTCCAGTTCTAGGTCCCGATGTCGTCCACCCCCACCCGCCGAGTCCGCCACGGGATGCCCGCCACCACGTTGTGGCGCTCGACCGTGGCGTCGCTGCTCCTCTTCTCGCTGCTGGCGTCGGGGTCGCTGGTGAAGGCGGCGCGTGGCCAGCAGGAGGGCTGGCAGCGCAGCGTCCTGCTCGGGACGGCCCAGGGCATCGACCGGGTATCGAACCTGCTGAGCATGAACCGGCCGCTCGACTGGATGAACGGCCTCCTCGACCGTGAGGACGTCGAACCGGAGATCGAGTTCCCGCCGGTGACGGTGGCGCCGGGTGGCCCCGAGCCCTCCGCGCCGCCGAGGGTCCTGAGCGTGACCGACCCCCTCCGCGTCGGTGTGTACGGCGACAGCCAGTCCACCGACCTCGCCCGCTCGATGATCCAGATGGCGGCGAACGAGGACCCGCTCGTCGCGGTGGCCGAGAAGGGCAGGGTCTCCACCGGCCTCGCCCGGCCCGACTACTACAACTGGCCGGCCCGCCTGCAGGAGCTGCTGGCCGAGCAGGACCGTGACGTCATCGTGTTCATGGCGGGGAGCAACGACAGCCAGACCCTGCAGGATCGTGACGGCAACGGCCTGTTCCCGGTGGGATCGACCGGTTGGGAGGAGGAGTACCGACGCCGGGTCGGGGGCCTCATGGACCTCGTCAACAACGGGCGGCATCGGCTGGTCTGGGTCACCGTCCCGCTCGTCGGGCGCGCCGAGATCGCCCCGACGATGCAGCTCGTCAACCGGATCGTGCGGGACCAGGCGTCCACCCGGCCGTGGGTGCGCATCGTCGACGCCGAGGCCCTGCTGGCCGGGCCGAACGGCGAGTACGTCGACTACCTCACACCCGAGGGCGGGTCGCCGATCCGGTGTCGCCGACCCGACGGCGTGCACCTCACGCTCGGGTGCCTGGAGATCCTCTCGCGCGCGGTCCTCGACGCCGCCCGCGAGGGCTACGAGCGCGACGAGCCGGCGTCGCCGACCACCACCGCGGTCACGTCCACGACGGACGCAGAGGCGTCGGACGCTCCGAACTGAAGCACGGTCAGCGCGAGCGGCGCAGCGCCTCGTTGAGTCGTGCCGCTTCCCGCATCTGATGGTCCCGCTCGGCGACGCTCGGCGCGGTGCGGGCCGCCGCCGCACGGAGGCGGGCGGCGAGGGCCAGGTCGCCGTCCTTCTCGTGGAGGTGCGCGGCGACGGCGTCGCGGCGGGGCACCCCCTCGTCGACCTCGGCCAGGGCGGCCAACCCCGCTGACGCGCCGTGTGCCTCCCCGACCGCGACCGCGCGGTTGAGGCGCACGATCGGGGTGTCGGAGAACCCCAGCAGCTCGTCGTACCACTCGACGATCTGGACCCAGTCGGTCTCCTCGACGTGCATCGCGTCGGCGTGGAGCGCGGCGATCGCCGCCTGCGCCTGGTACTCGCCGAGCCGGTCACGTGCGAGCGCAGCCTGGAGCACGACGATCCCCTCCGCGATGAGGTCGCGGTCCCACAGATCGCGGTCCTGGTCGGCCAGGGGGACGAGCCGGCCGTCGGCCGCCGTGCGACCGGCGCGGCGCGCGTGGTGGAGCAGCATCAGGGCCAACAGGCCGTGGACCTCGGGGTCGTCGACCGACCCCGCCAGCTGCCGGGTGAGCCGGATCGCCTCGGCGGCGAGGTCGACGTCGCCCGAGTAGCCCTCGTTGAAGATGAGGTAGAGGACCCGCATGACGGTCCGCACGTCACCGGGTCGATCGAGGCCGGAGCCGGCGACGGTCCGCTTCGCGCGGCTGATGCGCTGCGCCATCGTGCTCTCGGGCACGAGGTAGGCCTGGGCGATCTGGCGTGTGGTGAGACCGCCGACGGCGCGCAGCGTGAGGGCCACGGCCGACGACGGGGTGAGGTCCGGGTGCGCCGCCAGGAAGTAGAGGCGCAGGGTGTCGTCGGTGTCGGGGACGATGCCGATCGGGGGCTCGGCGTCGAACCGCTCCTCCCGATCGCGGCGGGCGGCGTCGGACCGCGCGAGGTCGAGGAAGGCGCGCCACGCCACGGTGATGAGCCAGCCCTTGGGATCGCGCGGCGGTTCCGCTTCCCACGCCCGGAG
>JAEZFI010000044.1 GCA_023437745.1 Actinomycetes bacterium | reverse complement strand
GCTCTCGGCAGCAGGCTGTCGCAAGAAACCGGCCTTGCGTTCAACCGCGTCGCCGAGGGCGACTATGTCGCCGGCTCCTACCGCCAGCGTCTCACGCTCGCGTCGGGCCGCTTCGCCATGATCGATGACGGACTCGGCGTCCAACTCGTCCCCTGGTCGCCCTCGCTCGAAAAGCATCTCGGCCGCCATGTCTCGGGTCTCGCCCGCGGCAATGGCGGGGTGGACTGGAGTTTTGGACGAAAGCGCGGGCTTGGCCTCTGAGCGCCGCATCGAAAGGACCTGCCATGTCAGCCACGAAAATCCTCTGGGGCCAGATCCTCACGGTCTTCCTGATCATCCTGGTGACGACATGGGCGGCCACGCAATACGTCGCCTGGGAACTGGGGTTTCAGGCTCAGCTCGGAACCCCGTGGTTTCGCCTTGCGGGCTGGCCCGTCTACTATCCGCCGGCAATCTTCTGGTGGTGGTATTTCTATGAGGCCTATGCCCCGGAGGTCTTTGCCAAAGGTGGCCTGATCGCCGCTTCGGGCGGGTTCATCGCCATCGCCGTCGCGATTGGCATGTCGGTCTGGCGCGCCCGCGAAGCCAGGAATGCCGAAACCTACGGATCTGCCCGATGGGCCAAGCCGCAAGAAGTAAAGGTGGCGGGCCTCCTCGATCCCGACGGCGTGGTGCTCGGCCGCTATGAGGGGAGCTATCTTCGCCATGACGGACCAGAGCATGTGTTGTGCTTTGCGCCCACGCGTTCCGGCAAGGGCGTCGGCCTCGTCGTGCCTTCGCTCCTGACCTGGCCAGGCTCGGCCATCGTTCACGACATCAAGGGCGAAAACTGGCAGCTCACCGCTGGCTTTCGCGCCCGGCATGGCCGCGTCCTGCTGTTCGATCCCACCAATCCGAAATCGTCAGCCTACAATCCGCTGCTCGAGGTACGCCGCGGGGAATGGGAGGTGCGCGATGTCCAGAATATCGCCGACATCCTGGTCGATCCCGAAGGCAGTCTCGAAAAGCGCAATCATTGGGAAAAGACCAGCCACGCGCTTCTGGTCGGCGCGATCCTGCAAGTCCTCTATGCTGAAAAGGACAAGACGCTCGCCGGAGTTGCCGCCTTCCTTTCCGATCCCAGACGGCCAATCGAGACAACGCTCGCGGCCATGATGAAAACCCCGCATTTGGGCGAGGCCGGCCCGCATCCGGTCATCGCCAGCGCGGCGCGCGAATTGCTGAACAAGTCCGACAATGAACGCTCGGGCGTGCTTTCGACCGCCATGTCCTTTCTCGGTCTTTACCGCGATCCGGTCATTGCCGAAGTCACCTGCCGCTGCGATTGGCGCATTGCCGATATGGTGGAGGCGACAGCACCGACGACGCTCTACCTCGTCGTACCGCCTTCCGATATCAACCGCACCAAGCCCCTGATCCGCCTGATCCTTAATCAGGTCGGGCGCCGGCTGACCGAGGACCTTCAGGCCAATGGCCGGCGCCACCGGCTGCTGCTGATGCTCGACGAGTTTCCCGCGCTCGGGCGCTTGGATTTCTTCGAAAGCGCGCTGGCCTTCATGGCCGGTTACGGGCTCAAGAGCTTTTTGATCGCGCAATCGCTCAACCAGATCGAGAAGGCCTACGGTCCCAACAATTCCATCCTCGACAATTGTCATGTGCGCGGCAGCTTCGCCACCAATGACGAGCGCACCGCCAAACGCGTGTCCGATGCGCTTGGTACGGCGACTGAGATGAAGGCGATGAAGAACTATGCCGGGCACCGGCTGTCGCCCTGGCTCGGCCATCTGATGGTCTCTCGATCCGAAACCGCCCGCCAATTGCTGACGCCGGGCGAGATCATGCAGCTTCCACCGACCGACGAGATTGTCATGGTCGCCGGAACCCCGCCGATCCGGGCGAAGAAAGCGCGCTACTATGAGGACCGCCGGTTCACCGAACGCGTCCTGCCGCCGCCGGAATTGGTATCGCCCGCCCCGAGACAGTCGGACGATTGGAGTGCTTTGCCTCTGCCGGAAAGTCCACGTTCCGCGATCGAACCGGTGGCGGTTGACGATGAGTGACACTGGTGCTGTTATTCGGCTTTCAGGGCGAACAGATCATCGCCCAGCCGATGGTCATCGGGCTGCTCGCGGTGCCGATCCTGATCCAGGTCTATTTCAACTCCGGACTTGCCTATTTGCTGAATCGGATCACGGGCGAGCAGCATTGCGTCGCCGGCCCTTCGGCCCTTATCGGTGCCTCCAACTTCTTCGAACTCGCCGTCGCCGCTGCCATCAGCCTGTTCGGGTTCCATTCGGGCGCGGCGCTCGCCACCGTCGTCGGCGTTCTCATCGAAGTGCCGGTCATGCTCTCGGTCGTGTGGATCGTGAACCGCTCGAAAGGTTGGTATGAGCGGGGCAGCAAGACCGTGGCTGTCGCGGAGGCGAACCACTAATGCTGAACGCTCTGCCCAATATCGATCCCGGTTGCATCGATGTTCCCGATATTGACCGGCTGCGGGCGTCGCCTTCGGCGCAGCGGCCGCGCATCCTGCTGCTTTATGGCTCGCTGCGCGAGCGCTCCTATAGCCGGTTTCTGACGCAGGAGGCCGAACTACTGCTGAATGCCTTTGGCGCCGAAACACGCATCTTCGACCCGACCGGCCTGCCATTGCCGGACGGAGCGGAAGTCGCTCACCCGAAAGTGCAGGAGCTGCGTGACCTGTCGCTCTGGTCGGAGGGGCAGGTCTGGACGAGTCCCGAGCGGCACGGCGCGATGAGCGCGGTGATGAAGGCCCAGATCGACTGGATTCCCCTTTCGGTCGGGGCCGTCCGGCCGACACAGGGCCGAACACTGGCCGTCATGCAAGTATCGGGCGGCTCCCAGAGCTTCAACGCCGTCAATCAGATGCGGGTGCTTGGTCGATGGATGCGCATGGTGACGATCCCCAACCAGTCATCCGTCGCCAAGGCGTTCCAGCAATTCGACGAGGCCGGCCGCATGAAACCGTCCTCCTACTACGATCGCGTGGTCGACGTGATGGAGGAGCTGGTCAAGTTCACGTTGCTCACACGGGATATCTCGACCTATCTCACCGATCGCTATTCGGAGCGCAAGGAAAGCGCCGAAGCGCTGATGGAGCGCGTGAACCTTTCGGCCGCCACCTGATTTGCTCGCCGATGATGATGACGGCTCCGGCCTTCTACGACCCTATGTTGCCAGAACCTCTTCAAGCTGCCGCACCAGTGCCTGGCGTTTCTCAGCCTTCAAACCATCGAGGTTTTGTTGCCGCCATCGCACGGCCGGCAGTTCGGCGCCGGCCTCCAGGTTGAGGGCTGGCCAGTCGGGTTCGCCGCGCTCGAACGCCAACAGAAATTGGCGGTGCGCATTGGGCATCTCTCCGACGATGTCGGCAATCAGTGCTTCACGCGCCGCAAGCAGGGTCTCGAGTTCGACCGGTTGTCGCGTCATGCCGACGAAACCTCGGTCAAATTCTACCGCAATATCTTTGCGCCGCACCGCCAGAACTTCGGCCATGGGGCGGTCGTGGCTGATCAGGTAGATGAGGAAGGCCCGACGCAGCGCATCGTCGATGCCTTCATTCGCCAGAAGATCACGCACGTCGAACAGATCGCGTGGATGCTGACGGTCGAGGGCGGCGACAATCTTGCCGGCATAGAGATCGGGAAACGAGACGATCCGCATTTCGGCAAAGCCGAATTCATCTTCCACGCTGGGGGAGACCGACCGTATGGCGGGCTCGAACACGCAGCCACGCAGGACCGGCGTCACCTCAATCTTGATTTGCGCGCCATCGCCACGGACGACGAGCTTAGTGATCACATTCTCGCGCGAGCGTGACGGAGCGACACGGGAGCCGCGGACTGACTCGGTAATGCGCTCAGCGATGCGCGCCATCGCCGCATTGATCGTTGCAAGCGAGGTCGCGCGGTCCTGCACTGGCAGGTAGGTAAGATCGATATCGACCGAGAGGCGCGGCAGGTCGCGCACGAACAGATTGATCACCGTGCCACCCTTCATCGCGAAGCACTCTTCCGCAACCACCGAAGGCAGTGTGCGGATCAGTAATGCGACCTGATTTCGGTAAGTGTCCGCAAATGCCATCAATACGCCTCGGCCAGTTCCTTGGGGACAGTGATCTCGTAGGTCGGGTCGTACCTGCCGTCCTTGACCAGCATGCGCTTGCCCGAACCCAGTTCGATTGCGGTCCGGTCGACTTGCTTGAGCCATGCATGGCGATGCCGATCGGCAAAGAAGAAGAACAGGCGCTTCACCTTCACACTGCGGCAGCGGACAAGCAGCTTCTGGAGCCGCCTCGGCGCAAGATCGCTCAGACCTTCCATCAGCACGTCGACCTGATCGAAGCTCTCACGCTGGGGCAGCTCATCGAGAAGTTCGAGAACCGCCCGTTCGGGCGTCGATACCGTCAACGGCCAATCCCATTGCCCCCAGGGCAGAGCGCGCAATCCGGCGTCCTGAAAAGATCCCGCAACTCGCGCATCAGGTGCGCGGTCCGAAACGAGGGAAGGAAAGCTGACATCCTCCAGGTCGGCCCCGAAGAGCGGCGAGCTGTTGTGATACACGAACCGTTCCTTCAGTGGGAGCGTCGTGAGCCAGCTGGGCGGCTTCGCTGGACCGTGAAGATGGATCTCGGAACGATCCTGTGAGAGGTAATGGGCATAGCCTTGCAGCTCGAGGGCTGTCCGGCCGCCAACGGTGAGACGATAGCCGAGAAGCGTCTGCAGCGAGACGACCACCTGCTGCCAGCCAAGCTGTCCGCGAGGGCGCCGATACACTCGGCGTGCCGGCTGCTCGAGCCAGCCAGAGGCAACATATTTGGTGCGCAGCGAGGTTGAGTAGCCTTGAGCGGAAAGCCACGCGGCATCGACGAGCAGGCCCTCAGGCAGGACCTGTTCCAGTTGCTTTAACTTTCCTATTGTTTGCTCACTCATAGTGAGTGTTTTAGCATATTCTCAAACCAAGCGCCAGTTTGAAGATGCCCTGGTTTGCTGCTTTGTGGTTAGCAAATCGGCATAAACGCAAACTGACCTCTTGTCCGAGGCAGGCTGCTCGTTGTGGTCAGCGGTGTTTTCTGCTACAGATTGGGTCAATCTGTGGGACGGCGTTCACAGGGTCGAGACTGGCGATTGACGCCGATTGTCCTTGAAACCCACAAATTTTTTTTCGACCCTTTTTCCCTTTAAAATCAAAAGCGTAACATTTTGACTAGCCAGTAGTCGGTTTTTGCGCGCCCCAAGGCCATAATTATACGTGATATCAACGGCTTAATGTTGGTTTGGACGATTGAGTGGGAGTAATTTTGGCTCATCCCAACTTTCCGAGAACGCGCTGTACCGGCCCATAAACTCCTGAAAACAAAAAACTGCTTATCAGTATCTATCACCAGCTTTCGCCGCGATGCGGTTCGTCCTGATGGATCAGCCGACGGTACGTGGACCTATTGCGACCTCTCCAAAAAAGAAATACCGTCATCTTCAAAAGCTGAAGTGACGGTATTATTCCAGATATAACTATCTGGAAAACATAGAGAATATATCGTCCAGGGCCTCAGTCTAGGCC
>JAEZFI010000011.1 GCA_023437745.1 Actinomycetes bacterium | reverse complement strand
GTCGAGGCACCCGGCGTCACGGCCGATCGCCTCGCGGCCGGGAAGCGCCTGGGCGCCGACGTGTGGGTGGCCACGACCCCGTGGCCGGCGATGGTCACGTCGTCACGGCGCGACGCCCGCCTCGGCGAGGTCGGCCCGCCGCTCGCATCGAGCAGCCTCCTGCTCGTGACCACCGGCGATCGCTTCGGTGCGCTCAGCGGACGGTGCGACCCGTTCGGCTGGCGCTGCCTCGGCGACCTCGTCGGGACGCCGTGGGCCGAGCTGGGGGTCAACGGCCCGACGATGGCGATCGGTGTCGACCCGGCCGACAGCACAGCCGGACTCCTCACGGTGGGCGGCCTGGTCGCCGGCTGGTTCGAGGGTGAGGGCATCGCCCCGACCGCGCTCGCGACCAACGACCTCGAGCTCGACGACTCGTTCCGCGACTGGCTCGGACGGCTCGCCGCGTCGTCCCGGGTCCGGAGCCCCGGCAGCGGTTCCGTCCTCGAGCGCTTCGTCGCCGCGCCGGCCGGCGGGTCGACGGTCACCGCGTTCGAGTCCGACGTGTCCCGCGTCGTCGTCGGTGCCGCCGTCAGCCGGTTCGCCCATGCCGCGCCCGGTCCGCTCGTCGCCACGCAGGCAGTCGTCGTGGGAGGCGCGTCCGACGACGTTCGCACGGCGCTGCGCCGGGCCCTCCGGGACGCGGGTTGGGCCGCCCCGACGGCCGACGCCGCCACCGGGCTGCCCAACTCTGGTGTGATGGTGGCGCTGAGGGACCGCTGGCGCCAGCTGACCCGATGACCGACCTGCCCCTCCCTGCCACCCAGGAGCCTCGATGAGGAACCCGAACCCCCGCCGGATCGCCGTCCTCCTCGCCGTCGCGCTGAGCGCTGCGGCGTGCTCGGGTGGCGGCGACAAGGTCGCGACCGGCGGTCCCGCCTCGGGCTTCGAGGATCCGGGCGACTGCGTGGCACTCGACATCTCGGTGTCGTCCGAGAAGATCCAGCTGCTCGAGGCGCTCTCCGACGACTTCAACGAGCAGCGCGTCACGACGCCGTCGGGCCGGTGCATCTTCGCCCGCCCGCAGGTGAAGTCGTCGGGCGGTGCCGCCACGCTCCTCGCCGAGGGTTGGGACGAGACGGCCGACGGACCGCGGCCGGTGATCTGGTCACCCGCCGCCAGCTCGTGGGGCGCCGTGCTCAACCAGCGGCTGGCGAGCCGCGGACGAGCGCCCATGGCGCCCTCCGACGCCCAGCCCTTCATGCTCACGCCGTTGGTCATCGCCATGCCCGAGCCGATGGCGGCGGCGCTGGGGTGGCCCGACAAGCCGATCGGGTTCGCCGACATCGCCGCGCTGGCGACCGACCCGAACGGCTGGGCATCCCACGGCCATCCGGAGTGGGGCCCGTTCCGCCTCGGCAAGACCAACCCGAACTTCTCCACGAGCGGTCTCTCGGCGTTGATCGCGCAGACCTACGCCGCGGCCGGCAAGACCACCGGCCTCAGCGCGGAGGACCTCACGAACCCGACCGTCGTGGACTTCAACTCGCGCATCGAGTCGTCGGTGGTGCACTACGGCGACATCACGATGACGTTCCTGAACAACTGGTTCCGGGCCGATCGCCGGGGCACCGCGCTGACGTACGCGTCGGCGGTCGCCGTCGAGGAGAAGTCGGTGATCGACTACAACCTCGGCAATCCCGACGGCGTGCTCCAGCCCGGTGAGGAGCCTCGCCCGCCCCGCATCAAGCTGGTGTCGATCTATCCGAGCGAGGGCACGCTCTTCAGCGACAACCCGTTCTTCGTGCTCGACGCCGACTGGGTGTCCGACGACGAGCGTGCCGCCGCCACGTCGTTCGAGCGCTTCGTGCAGGAGCCCGCGAACCAGAAGAAGGTGCTGGCCTACGGCTTCCGACCGGGCAACCCCTCGGTCGGCGTGAGCGATCCCATCGTCAGGAGGAACGGGGTCGATCCGGATCAACCGCAGACCCTGCTCGACGTGCCGGCGCCCGAGGTCATGGTCGGGTTGCTCGACCAGTGGGCGACCAACCGCAAGTCCGCCCGGGTGCTCCTGGTCATGGACGTCTCCGGGTCCATGGGCGACGCAGCGGGGACCGACGACTACCAGACCAAGCTCGACCTGGCGAAGGACGCCGCCGTCGAGGCGCTCGACGAGTTCAAGTCCGACGACGGCGTGGGGCTGCGGGTCTTCTCGACGCAGCTCGGACCGGCGGCCGACCAGTCGTTCCTCGACCTCCAGCCGGTGGATGCCATCGGGCCCAACAAGGAGCGGCTCACCCGCTCGATCGGCGGCCTCACGCCGGTGGCCGGCACGCCCCTCTACGACGTGGCGCGGTCCAGCTTCAGCGAGATGGTCGACGCCTACGACCCCGCGCGCATCAACGCGGTGATCCTCCTCACCGACGGGGTGAACGACGACGGCAGGACCTCGGACGACCCCGCCCAGCTCAAGGCCCTCCTCGAGGTGCTCCGGAACGCGTCGTCCGGCGAGAACGCCACACCGGTCCGCATGTTCACGATCAGCTACGGCTCCGACGCCGACACGTCAGCACTTGCCTCGATCGCCGAGGCCTCGAACGGCGCTGCGTACAACGCCACCGACGCCACCGCCATCCGACGGGTCTTCGCGCAGGTCGTCAGCAACTTCTGATGGAGGTCCGACGATGAGCCGACTCTCGCTGCGGGACCGGTTCTTCACGCCGAAGGTCGCCCACGCGATCGTCTCCCCCACCGCGATCCTGGCCACGGGGGCAGGGATCGCCGTGGGGATCCTCACCGGGCTCGGCCCGATCGCCGCGGTCGTGGGCGGTGCCGTGGCCCTCGCAGCCCGGGTCGGTCTCGCCATCCCGCGGGGCGAGGCGGGTGCCCGCATCGACCCGTTCTCGCTGAACGATCCGTGGCGGCGCCTCGTCCGCGACGCGCAGGCCGCCCGCGTCCAGTTCTGGGACGCGATCCGGGGCACGCGCTCCGGCCCGCTCAAGGAACGGCTCGCCGACATCGGCCGTGGGATCGACGAGGGGATCGAGGAGTGCTGGGCCGTCGCCAAGGCCGGCCACGCGCTGTCGCAGGCCCGCCGCCGGATCGTCGTGCCGGAGATCGAGCGGGAGCTCGCCATGCTCGGCACGCCCACCACGCCGACCGGCGAGGAGACGCTCGCCGCGCTGCAGGCGCAGCTGAGCACCGCCCGGCGCATGGACGACACGATCAACGAGACGCACGATCGGCTCCGGCTCCTCAACGCCCGGCTCGACGAGGCCGTCACCCGCAGCATCGAGCTGTCCGTCTCCAGCGCGTCCGACGGCCAGATCGACCAGGTCGGGCAGGACGTCACCGCCATCACCCAGGAGATGGAGGCGCTGCGCCAGGCGATCGAGGAGACGAACGGCCCCTCCGCCCTCGGCGGAACCGCCACGTGACGGCGACCACCGAGGAGCGCTCGCTGCTGAGGGCGAGCCTCTCCCCCGCCATCGGCACCGCGTTGAGCCGGGTCACCGGGCTCGGCCGCGTCGTGGCCCTCGCCTGGGCACTCGGCCAGGGTGCCGTGTCCGACGGGTACAACCTGGCGAACACGGCCCCCAACCTCCTCTACGAGCTGGTCCTCGGCGGTGTCCTGTCGTCGACCCTCGTGCCCATGTTCGTGCCGCACCAGGGCGAGACCCAGGACGACGCGGACGAGCGCGCCTCGGTGATCACCAGCGTCGGGCTCGTCGTCCTCACCGTGATCACCGTCGTGGCCGTGCTGTGCTCGCCGCTCTTCCTCGACCTCTTCCCGTCGGGCGGCGAAGGAGCAGCGACGCGCACGTCGGTCGCCGAGCCGCTCCTCTACCTCCTCGTCCCGCAGATCCTCTTCTACGGCGTCACGTCCCTCGGGACCGCACTGCTGCACGCGAGACGCCGGTTCGCCATGGCTGCCTACGCGCCCGTGGCCACGAACGTGGTCACGATCGTGGCCGTGCTCGCGGTGCCGCTGACCGCAGGTGCCGCCGGGAAGGACCTGACCAACCGACCCACCCTCGCCCTGCTCGGACTCGGGACGACGGCGGGCGTGGCGGCGATGGCGTTCCTCGTCGCGTGGGGCGTCCGCGGCTCGGACATCCGGTTGCGGTGGCGCCCGAGGTTCCGCGACCCGGCCCTCCGGGAGATCATGCGGCTCGGCAGCTGGACCATCGGCTACGTCGTCGCCAACCAGGTCGCGCTGCTGGTGGTCCTGCGCCTCGCCAGCGGCCTCGACGCCGGTGCCATCACGGCGTACCAGACGGCCTTCATCTTCTTCCAGCTCCCCCACGGGCTGCTCGCCGTCTCGATCATGACGTCGACCACGCCGGAGCTGGCCCGCGCCGCGCAGGCGGGTGACGGCCCGCTGCTGCTCCGGCGGTTCCGCGAGGGCGGGTCGATGCTGCTCGCGGTGATGATCCCGGCCGCCGCCGCGCTGATGCTCCTGGGTCACGACCTCGTCGAGCTGGTCCTCCAGCGCGGCCTGTTCGACGCGGAGGACACCGCACGGACCGGGGGGACCATCGTGACGATGGCGTTGGGCCTCCCCGGGTTCTCGATGTACCTCTACGCGCTGCGGGTCTTCTACGCCCGCCGCGACACCAAGACACCGTTCCTGCTGAACGCCGGCGAGAACCTCGCCAACATCCTCTTCGCGCTGGTCCTGATCGGCAGCGCGGAGCGCGGGCTGGGACTTGCCTTCTCGATCGCCTACACGCTGGCGGCGGCCGGCTCCCTCTACGTCGTGTCGCGCCGCGTCCCGGGCATCCTCGACAGGACCTGGCTGCCGCTCGCAGGACGCATCGCCGCGGCGTCCGCGACGTCGATCGTGGCCATGGTGCTGGTGCAGCTCGTCGGCGGATCGTCGTTCGACGACCGGCCCTTCGTCGACGTCGCGACGACCGGGCTCGTCGGCGTCGCTGCCTGGCTCGCAGCGATCGTGGTGCTGCGGATCGAAGGGTTCGAGCCGATCGTGGACCGGTTCCGCAGCCTCGCGGAGCGGCCCACCGACGGGCCCGACGATCGACCGCGGCGCCGGCCGCCCACACCGTAGGCTGACGCGATGCTGAAGACCCTGAAGCGGTGGTGGAAGTACCTCGGAGCCAAGCTCTCGTCGTCGTTCAACGAGAAGGCCGACCCGAAGGTCCAGCTGGAGCAGGCGATCATCGAGGCGCAGGAGCAGCATCGCCGCCTCAAGGAGCAGGCGGCCAACGTCATCGCCAACCAGAAGACGACCGAGATGCAGCTCAACCAGAAGATGGACGAGCTGACGAAGGTCAACACCAACGCACGCCAGGCGGTGTTGATGGCCGACGAAGCGGCGAAGAAGGGCGACCAGGCGAAGCTCGAGGAGTTCACCCACGCGGCGGAGGCCTTCGCCAACCGGCTGATCGCCCTCGAGGCCGAGGTCGAGTCCCTCAAGACGCTGTCGCTCCAGAGCGCGCAGGCGTCCGATCAGGCGAAGGCGGCCGTCGCGCAGAACAGCGCCATGCTGCAGAAGAAGCTGTCCGAGCAGCAGAAGCTCCTGAGCCAGCTCGACCAGGCGAAGATGCAGGAGCAGCTCAACGTGACGATGTCGTCGCTGTCCGAGACCGTCGGTCAGGACGTGCCGACGCTCGACGAGGTGCGGAAGAAGATCGAGGGCCGCTACGCGAAGGCGCAGGCCGCCGGCGAGCTGGAGGGCTCGGGCGTCGAGGCGCGGATGCTCGAGGTCGAGCACGCCGCGATGAACGTCGAGGCGCAGGCGCGGCTCGAGCAGATCCGCAGCCAGCTCGGCATCGCCACCGAGGCTCCTGCCGCGGAGGCGACCGCGGCGCCGACGGCGACCCCGGCGACGGGCGCCGAGCCCGCCTCGGCCACCGATCCCGGCGTCGGCGAGACCCCCGCGCCCTGATCCGACCGTCGATCCAGCGTGCGCCGCACGCACGTGTGACCGACAGTCGACCGAGCGTGCACGCAGCTTCCGTCGACTGTCGACGCTGCGTGCGCCGGACGCACGTGTGACCGACCGTCGACGCTGCGTGCGTGGGTTACGGCAGCACGACGAGGTCGTCGCGGTGGACGACGACGCCACCGACGCTGCCCGAGCGCAGCGTTGCGGCGTCGTAGCGCACCCGACCCTTGGCGAACGGACGCCCGTCGGACCCGCAGATCTCGACCGCGTCGCCCTCGTCGAACCCACCCTCGACCTCGGTGACGCCCGCGGCGAGGAGCGAGCCGCCACCCTGCTCCAGCGCACGGCGGGCGCCGTCGTCCACGCAGAGCGCGCCCGATGACCCCACGGCGAACGCGATCCAGACCTTTCGCGCGGACAGACGCTGGTCGCGCGGCAGGACCACCGTCCCGACGCCGCTCCGCCCGTCGATGGCGTCGGCGAGGACCCGCTCACGACCTGCCGAGGCGATGACCGTGCGGACGCCGGACCAGGCAGCGATCTTGGCGGCCGCGATCTTGGTGGCCATGCCGCCGCTCCCCCGGTTGGAGCCCGACCCACCTGCGGCGGCCTCGTGGTCGTGGTCGACTTCCACGATCTCCTCGATCAGCGACGCCGTGGCGTCGAGGCGCGGGTCGGCCGTGAACACACCCTCGGCGTCGGTGAGGAGCACCAGCAGCTCGGCGCCGACCAGCTGCGCGACGAGCGCGGCGATGCGGTCGTTGTCGCCGTAGCGGATCTCGTCGTCGGCCACCGCGTCGTTCTCGTTCACGATGGGCAGCGCGCCCAGCTCGAGCAGCTTGCCGAGCGTGGACCGCGCGTGGAGGTACTGCTGGCGGCTCACGAAGTCGGTGGGAGCGAGCAGCACCTGGCCCGGCACGGTGTCGCCGTCCAGGTCGTCGAGCACCTCGCGGTACACCTGCATCAGCCGTGCCTGGCCGACCGCCGAGATGGCCTGCAGCGTGATCGCGTCCTTGGGACGCCGGCGAGCGGAGAGGCCGAGCGCGGGGAGACCCGCTGCGATCGCCCCCGAGGACACCAGCACCACCTCGTGGCCGTCGGCTCGCGCCGCGACGATCTGGGCGCAGAGCTGCTCGACCGCGGCCCGGTCGATGGCCCCGTCGTCGTCGGTGATCGACGACGTGCCGACCTTCACCACCACGATCACGACCAGTTGCTCCCCGTCTCCACGTTCAGCTCGTCGCCGCCCTCGTACGCGAACTCGAGGTCGCCGATGCGGACCACGTCCCCGTTGCGGCACCCCGCACGGGCGAGTGCCCGGTTGACGCCGAGCGACGAGAGCCGGCGGTGGGCCTCGTCGAGCGCGTCGGGGTTGGTCATGTCGTTGAAGGCCACGGCGCGACGCGCCTCCCGGCCGATCACCTCGAACGCCCCGTCGAGGCCCCGCTCGATCCGGATGCCCTCGGGGACGGGGCGGTGCACCACGTAGCTCTCGTCGGGTGTGACCTCGTTGCGGGCCGCGGCGACGGTCGCCGCGAGCGCGCCGCGCAGCTGGTCGATGCCCTTGCCCGTCACCGCCGAGGCGGCGAAGGTCGACTCGTCCGGTTCGACGTGCAGCTCGTCACCGGCGAGGTCGAGCCGCGACAGCATCCTCAGGCGAGGCCGGTCCAGGAGCTCGGGCCGGTAGCGCTCCAGCTCGTCGAGCAGCACCTCCTCCTGCTCGTCGGGCGTCCTCCCGTCGAGCATCGCGGTGTCGAGCACCATCAGCAGGACGCGCGCCCGCTCGATGTGCCGCAGGAAGCGGTGGCCCAGCCCCTTGCCCTCCGCCGCACCCTCGATGAGGCCGGGGATGTCGGCCATCACGAACTCGAAGCCGTCCGGCATGCGGACCACCCCGAGCTGCGGCTCCAGGGTGGTGAACGGGTAGTCCGCGATCTTCGGGCGGGCCGCCGACAGCCGGCTGATGAGCGTCGACTTGCCGACGTTCGGGAAGCCGACCAGCGCCACGTCCGCCATCAGCTTCAGCTCCAAGGTGAGCCAGCGCTCGGCGATGTGCTCGCCCTGCTCGGCGAAGTTGGGGATGCGGCGCCGGTTCGACAGGAAGCGGGCGTTGCCCTTCCCGCCCTCGCCGCCCGGCGACGCGAGCCAGCGGTCGCCGTGCCGCACGAGGTCGGCGAGCACCGAGCCGTCGCGGTCCTTCACGACGGTGCCCTCGGGGACGAAGACCTCGAGGGTCTGCCCCGCGGCGCCGTGCTTGCCCTTGCCCTGGCCGTGGGTCCCCGAGGGGGCCGTCCGGTGCGGGTGGTCGCGGAAGCTCAGCAGGGACGCCACGTTGTGGTCGGCGACCAGCCAGACGTCGCCGCCGCCACCCCCGTCGCCGCCGTCGGGTCCGCCCTTGGGCGTGTGGGCTTCACGCCGGAACGACACGCAGCCGGCGCCGCCGTCACCACCTCTCACGCAGATGGCGCACTCGTCGACGAAGTTGGACACCCGGCCACACTACGAGGCCGGGACGCCTACGAGGTCAGGTGGACCGGGTCGCCCACGACGCGCACGCCCCACGTGGTCCGGTCGGTGACCGAGCCCGTGCCGGTGTTGTACTGGATCTTCCACCACCAGCCGTTGGTCATGTAGGCCGCTGTGGTGTCGTAGTTGGCGGGCAGCTGGATCGAGAGCTCGACGTAGTTGCCGTTGTAGACGCCGCCCGTGACGCTCAGCGAGGTGAGGTTGGTGAGCAGCGTGCCCGGCGTGGTGCCGTCGGGGCCCATGTTCTGCGCCGTGAAGGTCGCGTACCCGTCGGAGGTGATCGTCTGACCGCTCGAGGACTGCTGCGCCCCCTTGGGGTTCAGGATCCGCACGGTGTTCGCGCCCTCGCCCGGGTCGAAGAGGGTGATCTTCACGATCTTGCCGACGTGCTCGGGCCCGATCTTGGCGAGGAAGAAGTTGGCGCTCGAGCCCGAGGCGTTGGCGTAGACGGACATCCAGCTCTTGCCGTAGATCGAGGGGCAGGTGCTGTCGGTCCGGCTGTCGCAGATGCTCGCGGTGGTGGTGCTCGAGCCGCGCTGCACCAGCATCGAGAACGCGTTCGACGCGTACGCGTTGGTCTGGTTCTCCTTGGTGCGCACGTTCAGGATGTACTTCCCGGCCGGAGCGCCCGTGGTGAAGGTGCAGAACCGGGACCAGCCCGAGGTGGACCAGTAGGACGCGTCGTTGTCGACCGCCGTCGTGTACTCGCGTGGGTTCGACTCGCCCGTGCCGGTGCAGCTGCCGCCGGTTCCGGCGGTCCCGTAGACCTTGTTGTCGTCGTCGTTGAACGGGGTGCCGTCGGGCGCGAGCAGGGTGAACGTCGTGTCGGCCAGCGCCGAGCCCGGCGACGTCGGATCGGTGGAGTCCACCTGCGGGTTCCAGAGGTAGAGCGCCATCGACTGGGTCCGGTTCGCCGGGAGCTCGATGTAGTACTGGTACGCCGGAGCCGGCGAAGCCTTGTACTCGGTGTTGTTCTGACGACCCGTGCGGGTGCACGCGTTGGTCGTGCCGACGGGGCTGCTGAACCAGTGGCGCGACTCGAACGGGCCGCCCTGGTCCTTGGCCGAGCAGAAGCCGTTCACCGCGGCGTAGAAGTTCTCCTTGTCGTTGCCCGGCACGAGCGGACCCGTCCCGAAGTAGTTCTTCGGGCTGCCGAGCGGCACCGGGAGCACGTACTTCGCGGACGCCTCACGACGGATGCGCGTCGAGTCACGGAGGAACTTCGCGAGATAGGTCGGCGAGGCGGTGTCGACGATGTCGACGCCCAGCTCCGTCTCGGACACCTGACGGACCGTGACGGTGATGTTGGGGAGGGCGTCGTCGTAGCCGTTCTGCTTCGCCGTGTCCTTGGCGACCGCGACGGCCTGGTTGATGTTCGGGAGCCAGACGACCCCGGCCAGGGCGGCGGCGTCCGCCGCCTTCTGCATCTTCGTGCCCTCGGCGTACCAGCCGCCGTAGTCGACGGCCATCGCCGCGATGATCATCATCGGGACGATCAGGAGCGCCGTGAGGACCAGCACGTAGCCGCGTTCGTCACGACGCCGGCCCGCGAGTCGGCGCCTCATGTCGTCGATCCGGCGGACGGTTCGATGCGCATGACGGACGTGTCCTTGATCGTGATGGAGGTGCCGAACATGTTCGAGAAGGTGGGGTGGCTGATCTCGACGTACACGCCGACGTAGTCGAGCCCGCCGGTGCTCAGCTGCACGTTGTTGCGGGTGCTCGGGCACCACGAGCGGTCCCACTGCGTCGTCCCGGAGCACGTCCCGGCGAAGTTCGTCTGGGTTCCGGTCGGGTTCGCCATGATCGAGGCGATCTGCGTGGCCGAGTACAGGTTGCACTTGTTGGTGGAGCTGCTCGCGGTGAGGCATGCGGCGGGGACGGCGCCCGTGGCGGTGGCGGAGCGGAACACGACGATCTTCCGGATGCTCACGTTGCCGGTGGACCGAAGGCCGGACATGACGGCGAGGATCGTGGCGTGGTCGGCCAGCTTCGCGACGCCCTGGCTCGAGGCGACGCGGGCGCCGGCGCGAGCGGCGTTGGAGTTGGTGCTGGCGCTGCGCCAGCCCATGCCCAGCTCGAACGTGGCGGTGACGAGCGTCATGAGGAGCGTCGCCACCATCACGGTCTCGACGAGCGCGGTCCCGCGTTCGGAGCGCCGCTGGCGCCGGCCGGGGCCCGCGGGACGGGGTGAAGGGTGACGTCGCATCAGAGCCTCGCCGGTTCGATCCGCATGACGACTTCCTCTTCCAGGTCCTTGGTGAGGGGGAAGAGGCCGGTGACCGCGTCGTGGTGGATCTTGATCCAGACGCCCACGTAGTCCGGCGGGTCGCTCAGGCGCTCCTTGCGCGTGATCGGAGGCCAGAACCTGTCCGGTGCGCTGCCCGTCCCCACGAAGTCCGTCTTCGGACGGCTGAGATCCGAGTTCGAGTACGAGTTGCACTTCAGCGTGGCGGAGGACGCCGTCTTGCACGCCGCCGGCACGGTGCTGTCGGCCGAGGTGCCCCGGAACACCACGACCCGCTTGATCTGGTTGCGCTCCAGGGCGGGCATCCGCCGGAGCACGATCTGCAGGATCTTGTAGTCGGTGAGCGGCTCGGCGCCCTGGGTGGACGCCACCCGCACGCCGTCGCGCACCCCGCTGGAGAGGCTCAGGTAGTCCTTGAAGAGGATGCCGAACTCGAGCACGCCGAAGATCAGCAGCAGCACGAGGGGCGACGTGATGGCCGCCTCGACCATGGTCACGCCCCGGTCGGAACGCCGGCGTCTCCGGATTGATCCTCGCATTGACGTCTCCTGGCCGGGCGGGACGGTGCTCCCGGTCGTCGCGATCAGCGAACCAGGTCGAACGGCGAACAGGAATGGGCCGTTCGGCCCGGATTGGGCCGCCGCAAGAGGTTCATCGGCCCCCACGGGCCGGAACTGAAGAGGTCCCTTCGGATTCCCCGGAGCGTCACACCCGCTCCGTAGCATGACGACCATGACCTCCGCCGAGGTGCGATCGCCCGCCTCCCCCGACCTCCAGCCCGACCCGGCGCTCCTCGGCCGCTCCCGCCGCTCGGCCGAGTGGGCCGCCACCATGGCGGGCGTCACCGACCAGGGCATCCGCCTCGCCCACGACGACTCCCATGCGGGCGCCGGGGCGATCCAGGTGCTCGACCGCCCCGCCCGCGAGGCTCGCGAGGCCGAGTCGCTGTCGCCGGGGGCCACCCACGCGGTGGGCGCCGGCAACCGCCTGCGGGAGGAGGAGCCGGATCCGGTCCGCACGTGCTTCGAGCGCGACCGCGACCGCATCCTCCACGGCACGACGGCGTTCCGACGGCTGGCCGGCAAGACGCAGGTGTTCATCTTCCCCGACGACCACCAGCGCACTCGCCTCACCCACGCGCTCGAGGTCGCGCAGGTCGCCACCGCCGTGGCGCGTGCCTGCGGCCTCAACGTGGCGCTCACCGAGGCCATCGCCCTCGGCCACGACTGCGGTCACGGTCCCGGCGGCCATGCCAGCGAGGACGCGTTCAGCCCGTACCTCGCCGAGGGCTACGACCACGCCGTCTGGGGCGCCGACGTCGTGCTGGCGCCGCTCAACCTCTGCGCCGAGACGCTCGACGGGATCCGCAACCACTCCTGGTCGCGTCCCGCGCCCTCCACGCCCGAGGCCGAGGTCGTGTCGTGGGCCGACCGCATCGCCTACGTCTGCCACGACTTCGAGGACGCCGTCCTGGCCGGGATCGTCACGCCGGCGATGCTGCCCGAGCTCGTGGTCGAGCACTGCGGGCGGGAGCGCTCCCGCCAGCTCCACGCCTTCATCGGCGCGATGGTCGACGCCACCGCGCAGACCGGGCGCATCGGCATGACCCACGCCGCCGCCGACGCCCTCGCCGAGTTCCGGCGCTTCAACTACACCCACATCTACATGCGCCCGGCGTCCACGGCGCAGTCCCAGCTGGTCATCCGGGTGCTGCGGTCGCTCGTCGAGCTCTACGCGGACCGGCCCAACCGGCTGCCGCTCGAGGATCTCCCGCAGCCCGCCGGCCCGTTGCACCGCGACGACCTGACCGCGGGCTCCGAGGCAGCCGTCCGGGAGGCCGTGACGTACGTGGCCGGCATGACCGATCGGTACGCCTGCCAGATGGCCGTCAGCCTGCTCGGCTGGGACCCAGCGGCCCTGCCCGTCGGCGTGGACGTCCGGCCCCGTTGAGGGGCCCGCACGAGCCTCGCTACTCGGGCCGGCCCGACGGTTCGGCGTCGTCGTCCAGGCCGAAGCGCTCGACGGTCATCAAGCGGCTCTGACGGGTCCACACGACCAGCGCCGCGACCCCGGCGACGACCAGGGCGCACCCTCCGACGCGGGCCAGGGCGCTCGAACCGTGCCCGAGCGCGAGGACGGCACCGCACACCAGCGCGGTGCCGCCGATCAGCAGCAGGAGTGAGTGCCGCCGCCCCATCAGCGGGGGGGGGACGGCCCGGTCAATCGACCGGGAGGATGTCGACGAGCTTGCGGTTGTTCCGCTTGCCGAACTTCACCTTGCCGGCCTGCAGGGCGAACAGGGTGTCGTCGCCGCCACGGCCCACGTTCTCACCGGGGTGGAAGTGGGTGCCGCGCTGGCGGACGATGATCGCGCCGGCCTTGACGGCCGTGCCGTCGAACACCTTCACGCCGAGGCGCTTGCTCTCCGAATCGCGGCCGTTCTTGGTGGAGCCGCCGCCCTTGGTCTTGGACATGGTGCCTCAGCCCTTCTTGATGGACGTGATCTCGACGAGGGCGTACTTCTGCCGGTGACCCCAGCGACGACGCACCCGCGCCTTGTTCTTGTAGGTGAAGCCGGTGATCTTGGGGCCGGCGGCCTCACCGGTGATGGTGCCCGAGACGGTGACGCCGGAGAGCTGGTCGGGCGTGGCGAGCGTGGTGTCGCCGTCGACCAGCAGGATGGGTGTGAGTTCGACCTTCGAGCCGACGTCGCCCAGCTTCTCGAGCTGCACCGTCTCACCCTCGGTCACGCGGACTTGCTTGCCGCCGGAAGCGATCACTGCATACATACGGGCTGCAACGCTACACGGTGCCCTCCCCGATCACGAAGTCGACCCGCCACTGCCTGTTCTGTCGCGTGGACCGTGACGCGGGCGTCACGCCCTACGCGACAGAACGGGGTCGGTCAGCTGGTCGGTCAGGTGGACGGGAGGGTGAGGACCACGCCCCGCCCGTCGCACTGCTCGCAGGTGTGGGCGAAGCTCTGGAGGAGGCCCTCCCCGATCCGCTTGCGGGTCATCTCCACGAGCCCCAGCTCGCTCACCGCATAGACCTGGGTGCGGGTCTTGTCGCGGCTGAGGGCGTCCTTGAACACCCGGACCAGCTCCTCGCGGTTCTCCTTCACCTCCATGTCCACGAAGTCGACGACGATGATGCCGCCGATGTCACGGACTCGGAGCTGGCGGGCGATCTCGACCGCCGCCTCGAGGTTGTTCTTGAACACCGTCTCCTCGAGGCTCGACGAGCCGACGTTGCGGCCGGTGTTCACGTCGATGACGGTCAGCGCCTCGGTGTGCTCGATGATCAGCGAGCCGCCCGAGGGCAGCCACACCTTGCGGTCCACCGACTTCGCGAGCTGCTCGACGATCTGGTAGCGCTCGAAGAGGGGCAGGGACTCCTCGGCGGTGTCGTAGTACTGGACCCGATCGGCCGTGGCGGGCGAGATCGCGGCGACGTAGTCGTGGACCTCGGCGAAGAGCGTCGCGTCGTCGATCATCACGGCCCGGTACTCGTCGTTGAACTCCTCCCGGATGACGCGCACGGCCGACACCGGCTCGCGGTAGAGCAGCGTCGGCGAGTTCTGCTTCGCGGCGAGCGCCTCGATCTGCTCCCACTGGCGGACCAGGCGTGCCACGTCGCCCTCGATCTCGGCGGCGGTGACGTTCTCGGCGGCGGTGCGCACGATGATCCCGTGCTGCGCGGGCTTCGCCTTGTCCAGGATCTGGCGGAGCCGCTTGCGCTCGTTGTCGGGCAGGCGCTTGGAGATGCCGTACGTCTTCGAGTTCGGCACCAGCACCACGAAGCGCCCGGGCAGCGAGACCTCCTGGGTGAGCCGGGCGCCCTTGTGCGCGATCGGGTTCTTGGTGACCTGGCAGATGAGGAGCTGGCGGGACTTCAGCACGTCCTCGATCCGGGGCTGCTGCCCCTTCTGCTCGACGTCCTCGGGGTCGTACTGGATGTCGCCCCGGTAGAGCACGGCGTTCTTGGGGGTGCCGATGTCGATGAACGCGGCCTCCATGCCGGGCAGCACGTTCTCGACCCGGCCCACGTAGATGTTCCCGTGGATCTGGCTGACGTCGTCCGCCGGGCGGGACACGTAGTACTCGACGAGCGTGCGGCCCTCGAGCGTGGCGATGTGCGTCTGACCGGTCGGGTCGACGTGCACGTTCATCTGGTAGCGGCCGACGGCCTTGCCCTTGCGGCTCCGGCCGGCACGCTTCTTGAGCGACTTGGCGTCGAGGACGGGACCGTCCTCGTCCATGAGCAGCGCCTCGACGGGCTGCGGCTTGCGCTGCCCGCCGCCCTTCTGCCGCTGTCCCTGGCGCTGACCGCCCTGGCCGGAATCGGACTGGGCCCCTCCCTGGCCGGTCTGCCCCGACCCGGACGCCGACTGGCCGCCCTGGCCGTTCCCCCCGCCACCGTTGCCGCCACCGCCACCGCCACGTCCGCGGCGGCGGCGACGCCGGTTCCCCGAGCCGGTGCCAGCGCCCCCTGCGCCGCCGGCGCCGGAGCTGTCGCCCGCCGGTGCCGGCGCGCTGTCACCGACCTTGGGCTTGGCCACCGGCGGTGGCACCTTCGGGACCAGGAACGGCTCGCCGGATCGGTCGGGGCCCTGGGCTCCCGTGCCGGCCGGGACCGGGCGCTGGTTGGTGGAGGACGGGTCGTTGTCGGACATGTTGGGTTCCTGAGAGGTCAACCGGCTTCCCGCAGCGCGGGTGCCGTGCCGGCGTCCTCGACGGGCAGCGGGGACCCTCGGACGCCGTCGGATTCGATGAACTGGTGGAGGCGTCGAACTCGCACGTCGACGCCGTCGAGCCCGAGCGCAGCCAGCAGCTCGCCGGGTCGGACACTGCGGGGGCGGGTGCGCAGCTCGGCCACGAGGGTGAGCCCGTCGGGCTCGACCACCTCGTCGGCCCGCTGGCGCGGCAGGAGCGGTCGGGGGTCCTCGTGGGCACCCCCGTCGACCATCGTGAGCGCCACGACCTGCGGGCGGAGGTCGATCGTCTGCGGCTTGGCCTTGCGGACGACCTCGATCGGGAGGTGGTCGCTGGCCAGCAGTGCGGCCGCACGCTCGGGCAGGCCGTCGGCGGCCTCGTGCGGCACGACGAAGCGCCACACGACGACGTCGACCGACTCCTGCAGCGAGGTCCCTCCGGAGGCCAGCTCGGACACCTCGACCACGTCGATCCCGACGGGCAGGCAGGCGGCGAGGGCCGGCCCCGCAGCGGCGACCTCGACACCCTCGCGGAGGTCGATGTCGAGGTACTCGTCGATCGACTCGTGGCCCACCGACAGCGCGAGCCCGAAGTGCAGCTTGGGTCGGGGGTTGAAGCCCTCGCTGTAGGCGATGGGGAGGTGCGCCCGACGGATCGCGCGCTCCCAGATCCTGGCGACGTCCCGGTGGGAGAGGAAGCGGACCTTGCCCAACTTGGTGTAGCGGACCCGCAGCTTCACGAGACCCCCGCCGGCGTCCGGGGCAGCAGGGTGACCGGGACGGCCCCGCCCGAGGCGAGGTCCTGGCCCGTACCCTGGCTCCCGCCGGCCGGAGGGGTGGCTGAGGCGACGACGTGCTCGATCGAGTACCCGGTGCAGGCACCGCAGTCGTAGCAGGGCGTCCAGCGGCAGTCGGGGAGCCCGACCTCGGCGAGGGCGTCCCGCCAGTCCTGCCACAGGAAGTCCCGATGCAGCCCGGCCGAGAGGTGGTCCCACGGAAGGGCCTCGTCCTCGGTCCGGTGCCGGTACACGAACCAGTCAACCTCGAGGCCGGCGTTCGCCATGGCCTCGTCCCACAGATCCAGCCGGAAGCGCTCCGACCACTCCTGGAAGGTGCCGCCCCTGCGCCACACCTCCTCGATCACCGCACCGAGCCGCCGGTCACCGCGGCTCATCAAGCCCTCGATCACCGACGCCTTCGGGTCGTGCCACTTGATCTCCACCCCGCGGTGACGCCGCGCCGCGTCACGCACCAGGTTCACCTTGCGCTGCAGCTCCACGTTGGTGTTCTGACCGAACCACTGGAACGGGGTGTGCGGCTTGGGCACGAACCCGCCCACCGACACCGTCACCGACGGGTGCTTCTGGTACTTGCGTCCGATCTCGACGCAGTTCTTGGCCAACTCGACGATGCCGAGGGTGTCCTCGTCCGTCTCGGTCGGGAGACCGATGAGGAAGTAGAGCTTCACCCGCCGCCAGCCCTGCGAGAACGCGGCATCGACCGCCGAGTAGAGGTCCTCTTCGCGGATGAGCTTGTTGATCACCTGCCGCATCCGCCAGGTGCCCGCTTCGGGAGCGAACGTGAGGCCCGTGCGTCGTGCCTTCTGGATCTGCGCGGCGATGCCGACCCCGAACGCGTCGACGCGGAGCGACGGCAGCGACACGGTGACCTGGCCGTCGTTGCGGGGGTCGTCGACGATGCCCCGCACCAGGTCCTCGATGCCGGAGAAGTCGGCAGTGGACAGCGAGGTCAGCGCGACCTCGTCGTAGCCCGTTCGCTCGAGCCCTTCGGCGACCATCGTGCGGACCTGCTCGGCGGGCCGCTCGCGCACCGGCCGGGTGATCATCCCCGCCTGGCAGAAGCGACACCCTCGGGTGCAGCCCCGGAAGACCTCGACGTTGAGCCGGTCGTGCACGACCTCCGTGAGCGGCACGAGCTGCTGGCGGGGGTACGGCCACTCCCCCAGGTCGGCGATGGTGCACTTCTCGACGGCGTCGGGCGCGGCAGGGTCGATCGGTCGCGTCGCCTCGAGCCGGCCGTCGGGCAGGTAGGTGGCCTCGTAGAGCGATGGGACGTAGACGCCCGGGATCGCCGCCAGCTCGGCGAGCACGCCGCGACGATCGGTCTTGCCGCGCGCCTTCCAGGCTGCGACCACCGCCGTGACCTCGCCGACCGCCTCCTCGCCGTCGCCCAGGACGACGAGGTCCAGGAAGTCGGCGAGCGGCTCGGGGTTGTAGGTGCAGTGCCCGCCTGCCACGACGAGCGGATCGCCGTCGGCACGGTCGGCCGCTCGGACCGGCACCCCTGCGAGGTCGACGCAGTTGAGCAGGTTCGTGTACGTGAGCTCGGCCGAGAGGTTGAAGGCGAGCAGGTCGAAGTCGCCGGACGGACGGTGGGTGTCCACGCTGAACAGGGGCACGCCCGCCGCCCGGAGCTCGTCCTCGAGGTCGGTCCACGGCGCGTAGGAGCGCTCCGCGACGCCGTCGGGGCGCTCGTTCACGATCTCCGTGAGGATCTGGAGCCCCTGGTTCGGCAGCCCGATCTCGTAGGTGTCGGGGTAGACGAAGAGCCACGACGCCCGGTCGGGAGCGTGGACAGGGCGGGGAGCTCCGTCCTCGCAGCCGATGTACCGGGCGGGCTTCTGCACCTTGGCGAGAAGGGGCTCCAACTGGCACCAGATGGAGGTCATGACTCCGCGATGCTACCCGCGAGCGCCGTCCGACCTGTGAAGCGCCGCACGGGGCGGGCACGGGCGGGCTCTGGACGGGTGTTCGGGGCGCGGGCGGGGCTCGGACGTGCTCGAATGGGCCCGCCGACAGCGGACGACGACGACACCCCGGGAGACGAGCATGACCACCTTCGCCGTGGAGACGATCGAGCCCCAGATGGCCGCCGCGATCCGAGCGGAGGTGCCGATGGACCAGTTGCCCGCGGTGTTCGATCGAGGCTTCCCGGCGATCATCGAGGCGATCGGCGCTCAGGGCGTCGCGCCGGCGGGACCGCCGTTCGGCTACTACCCGCGGATGCCGGGGGACACCGTCGAGGTCGTCGTCGGCTTCCCGGTCACGGGCCCGATCACCGCCGCCGGCGACGTCGTGCCGTTCGAGCTGCCGGGTGGACGTGTCGTCACCGGTACCCACGTGGGGCCGTACGAGTCGCTCTCGGCGACCTACGACGAGCTGATCGCGTGGAGCCGCGGCGAGGGCCTGACCCTCGGCGGCGTGATGTGGGAGATCTACACGAGCGACCCGAGCGCCGAGCCCGATCCCGCCACGTGGCGCACGAACCTGGTGTGGCCGCTCGCCTGAGGTCCGGGCTGCAACCCGTCAGCCGGGTGAGAGGGTCTGCCACAGACCCATGAGGTTCCCCTCGCTGTCGGTGAAGTACGCAGCGACGCCCATGTCCCCCACCTGCTGGGGTTCGCGGACCGTCGCTCCCCCGCGCTCGACGATCGCGGCGAGCGCCTCGGTCATGTCGTCGACCTCGATCGTGATGACCGGCTGCCCCACCTCCGGCTGCCGCTCGAACATGCCGCCGCCGATGTAGCCGTAGTCCACGGGCATGCCGTCCTCGCCGGTCGGCCCCGTCTGCACGAAGTTGTACTCGTGCTCGGGCACTGGCTGGATCGCCCATCCGAACACGTCCTCGTAGAACGCCCGCGCCCGGTCGGCATCGTCGTAGGGAACCTCGAAGTGCACCACTCGTCCGGTCATGGCCTGCTCCTCTCGTCGCGCCGCGATGCTACGACGCAGGCGCGCCGCGAGGTCGTCCGAACCCGGCCGGAAGTCGGTGGCCGAGCACCGACTTCCGGCCAGGTTCGGCAGTGAGGGCTACGAGAAGCGGCGCATGTGGACGTTGAGGACCAGGCCCATCGCGGCGAAGGCGGTGATCGTCGACGAGCCGCCGTACGACACGAACGGCAGGGGGATGCCCGTCACCGGCATCATCCCGAGGTTCATCCCCACGTTCTCGAACACGTGGAAGACGAACATGCACAGCACGCCCACGCACATGAGCCGGCCGACGGGGTCACGGGCCATCTGGGCGGTGCGCCAGATGCGCCACACGATCCCTGCGAGCAGCGTCAACAGGAAGCCGGCACCGAGGAACCCCAGCTCCTCCGCCGGCACCGTGAAGATGAAGTCGGTCTGCTGCTCGGGCACGGAGCCACCCTTGGTGAGCGGCCCGTCGAAGAGGCCCTTGCCGGTGACCGAGCCCGAGGCGATGGCCATCTGCGCCTGCCGGGTGTTGTAGATCACCTTCTCCGAGGCACCCGACGGGTTCGCGAACGACGTCAGCCGGTCCTTCTGGTACTCGTCGAGCGTGTCCGACGACAGGATGCCGGCGATGCCGATCACCCCGATCAGCACGAGGGCGAACAGGAACCGGGCGGGCACACCCGCGACCACGAGCATGCCGACGGCGACCACGACGAACACGAGGGCCGTCCCCAGGTCGGGCTGCATCATGATGAGGCCGAACGGCACCGCGATCATGACCAGCGCGACGGCCACCTCCTTCAGGCGGAGCTCCTCGACGACGCTGCCGAGGTAGGCCGCCACCGCCACGATCGTCGCGACCTTCGCGAACTCGGCGGGCTGGATCTGGAACGGGCCGACGTCGAACCAGGCGCGGATGTTCTTGTGCATCGACCCGATGCCGGGCACCAGGACGAGCCCCAGCGCAGCGATCGCCGCCACGTAGATCAGCCGCGACCAGTCGCGGAGCTTCTGGTAGTCGAGCGTGGCCGTGACCGCCATCGCACCGACACCCACCATCACGAACATCAGCTGCTTCGAGATGAACTCCGTGCCGGTCTTGTGGTGGGTGGCGCTGTAGATCATCAGCAACCCGAACAGGGCGGCGACGCCGACGAGCGCGCACAGCACGAAGTCCACGTGCCGCCACGCCGCGGTCATGTCACGGTTCCGCAGGCGGTGGCCCGTCGGCATCGTCATCATCGGGGGGCCTCGATCGTCGTGGTGGTGCCGGCGTCCACGCTGCCCGGCGGCGTCGTCGCGCTGCCGTCGGGCGGCGGCGCGAGCGTCGTGCTGGGCGAGGCCGCAGCGGCCGCCGCGGCCATCTCCAGCAGCTTCTGCGTGCGGGCGTCACGCCACGCGCGGTCCCGGTCGGTGATCGTCTCGGGCACGGCGGCCTGGGACACGGGCTTCATGATCCGGAACGCGAGCGGGGCAGAGACGTCGGACCCGAAGCCGGCCTCGGGGATGATCACGCTGATCGCGTACTGCGGCTTCACCACGGGGTCGACGGGGCCGAAGGCGACGAACAGCGACGTGTCCGCCTTGCCGTTGACCTCCGCCGTGCCGGTCTTGCCCGCCATCGGCCACGCGGTCTGGCTCGCCTTCCACGAGCTGTAGGCGGTGCCGCCCGGCTGGGTGACCACGCCGGTGAGCCCCTGCAGCAGGCGCTGGTAGTGATCGCCGGTGAACGTCACGGATCCCAGCTGCTCGGGCTCGGTCGTGCTGATGACCTCGTGGTTGTCCGGGTCGGCGGGATCGGCGCCGACGTCGTCGGGCCGGGTGATCTTCGAGATGATCTGCGGCCGGTAGCGCGTGCCGCCGTTGGCGAACGTGGCGTACGCGTCCGCCAGCTGCAACGGCGTCACGAGGACGTCGCCCTGCCCGATCGCCGTGTTGAGGTTGTCACCGGCGAACCAGTCGCCCCGCGTGAAGACGTCGGGCCGTGCCTCGTGGACCTCGCGCAGCCACGACGGCGTGGGGAGCCGACCCTTCGCCTCGCCGGGCAGGTCGATGCCCGTCTTCGACCCCAGGCCGAACCTGGCGGCCGTGTCCTGGATGTACTGGTCGCCCAGCGTGCTGCGCTGCTGCCAGAGCGTGTCGCCGATCCAGTAGTAGAAGACGTCGGAGCTGACGGTCAGCGACTTCTCGATCCCGACGGTGCCGTGCCGGGCGCGGCCCGAGTTCTGGAACTCGCACTTGCCGCCCTTGCACCCCTGGACCTTGTAGTAGCCGGGATCCTGGATCTGGCGATCGCCTGCGCCCAGCATCCCCGACTCGAGCGCCGCCGTCCCGCTGAAGAGCTTGAACGTCGAGCCCGGCGCGTACTGGCCCTGCAGCGCCCAGTTGAAGAGCTTCTGGCCCTTGGCCTTGCTGGTGAGGTCCTCCCACAACGCCGAGTCGATGCCGTTGACGAGGAGCGCGGGGTCGTAGCTGGGGAACGACGCCATGGCGAGGATGTCGCCGCTCTGCGGGTCCATGATCACGATCGACCCCTGCGGCGCCCGGATCGGCCGACCGTCCTTGTCGGTCCCGCCGGCGCGGAGCTCGGCGAGGCGCTGGGAGAGCATGTCCTCGGCCATGGCCTGCAGATCGATGTCGATCGTCAGCCACACGTCGTCGCCGGCCTCGGGCTTGGCCTCCTCGACGGTCGTCACGTAGTCGCCACGTGCGTCGACCTGGATGACCTGGTCGCCGGGCACCCCACGGAGGGCCCCTTCGGCGGTGGCCTCCACGCCGCTCTTCCCGATCTCGTCGCCGCCGGCGTACGTCTTGTGGTCGCGCCGGCCGACCGACCGGCCGCTGTCGTCGGGCGTCAGCCCGGCCTCCTTCTTGGCCGACAGCTCCTTGTCGTTGATCTGCCCGACGTAGCCGACGATGTGCGCCGCCAGGTCGCCGTAGGGATACGAGCGCACCGCCGTCCGCTTGACGACCACACCGGGGAAGTCGTCGGCGTGCTCGGCGATGTACAGCTCGACGTCCTCGGTGACCTCCGACTTCACGGGGACGAGCTCGAGCGGCCCGTAGCGGAGGTCGTCGTAGCGCTGCTGGATCACCGGCGCCTTCACCGGGAAGCCGAAGTCGGTCAGCACGCCGGCCAACCGCTGGAACACCTCGGTGCGCTCCTCGGGCGTGTCGTCCTTGATCTTCGTGCGGTCGATGCTCACCACGATCGACGTGCGGTTGTCGACCAGCACCTTGCCGTTGCGGTCGAGGATGCGGCCGCGGGTCCCCTCGGCGTGGATCACGCGCAGGTTGATCGAGTTCGCCGCCACCTGGAAGCCCGAGTCGTCGACGACCTGGAGGTACCAGAGGCGCACGAACAGGGACGCGAACAACGAGATGCAGACGATGCCGACCATCGCCAGACGGGTGGTGGAGGTGTCGCGTTCAGCCATCGATGCGTCCCAGCACTCCGGAGCGCCCCTCGATCGCGCCCTCGCCCTCGGCCCAGCGCGCGAGGGGGACCATCATCGGCGACAGGATCGCCGCCGCCAGCGCGACCACCGCCATGATGCCGAACAGCCGGTCGTTGCCGAGCGTGTGCTGCCCGAAGAGCTCGGCGATCACGGCGTACCCGAGGACGCCGATGGCCGCGGCGAAGAACGTCACGATCGCCGCGAGGACGCGGCGCACCGTGATGACCGACACGAGCAGCGAGCCCACGCCGAAGGCCACCAGCGTGTAGGTGAGCGCCGAGAGGCCGAGGAGCCCCGGCCGCATGGCGTCGTAGAGGATGCCGAGCCAGAACCCGACGATGGCGCCGCGCTGCGGGCCGGCCGCCACCCCGGCGGCGATCGACACGGCGAGCATGAGGTCGACCACGATCCCGAACAGCGGGAACTGCGGCGCCAGCCCGATCTGCAGCACCGTCGTGGTGACGACCACGACGAACCAGCGGGCGATCATGACCCAGTCCGTCACTCCGGCGGCCTCCACAGGAGCACCTGGACGTAGTCGAGGCGCGTGAGGTCGGCCGCCATGTCGACCTCGAGGAGCTGGAGCTGCTGGCCCTGGTCACGCGTCACCTTCGAGACCGAGCCGATGGGCAGGCCGGGCGCGTACTTCGAGGTGCCGAGCCCCGAGGTGAACACCTCGGTGCCCACCTCGACGGGATCGGCCAGCTCGATGCCCCGGTCGATCAGCCACGGGTTGCCGGCGCCCGTGCCGCGGCCGACGCCCAGGTCGTTCGAATCGGAGAGCTTGATCCCGACGCTGAAGTCGGGGTCGGTGATCAGCCGGACGACGGAGCGCTCGTCGCTCACCTGGACGATCGTCCCGATGAAGCCGGCGTGGGTCGTCACCGACATGCCGACGGCGATGCCCGAGGTCGAGCCCCGGTTGATCTGCGCCGTGTTGTCGTCGAACGTCGAGTAGTTGCCGGTGGACACCTGGGCGACGACCGTCCCCCCCTGGTACGGGTCGAGGAAGGGGATCCCCATCTGCTGCTGGAGGCGGGCGAGCTCCTGCTGGGCGGCGCCCTCGACCACGCCCGCGGCGCGCAGGCGGTCGATCTCGGCGCGCAGGTCGGCGTTCTCGTCCTCGAGGTCGCCGTAGTTCCCGATCCCGTTCCAGGCGTTGCGGGCCGGTGTGGCCACCCAGCTGAGCGCACCCTCGATCGGCTCGAGCACGTCCATGAGCCCCGAGCGCACCGAGCCGAGCACCGGCACGTCACGCGCGTCGAGGGTGAGCACGGTGATCGACAGCAACGTCATGACCACGATCGTGAAGCGCGGTCGTCGCCGACGACCGGAGGGAGCGACCACCAGACGGCCCGCAGGTCAGTCGCGGCTCGACGCGAAAAGCACCCCTTGCAAAGCCTCGAAGGCTTCAAGCGACTGACCCGAGCCGAGTGCGACGGCGTCGAGGGGATTGGGGGCGATCCGGATGGGCATGCCCGTCTCGTTGGCCAGACGCGTGTCGATGCCGACGAGGAGCGCGCCGCCACCGGCAAGGACGATGCCCTGCTCCATGATGTCGGCGGCGAGCTCGGGCGGAGTCTTGTCGAGGGTGTACTTCACGGCGTCCACGATCGCGGCGACCGGCTCCTCGATGGCGGTGCGGATCTCGCTGGTGGTCGTGACGATGGTCTTGGGGAGGCCGGTGACGAGGTCGCGACCGCGCACCTCGGCCTGCAGCTCCTGCTCGAGCGGCCAGGCGGAGCCGAGGGCCATCTTGATCTCCTCGGCCGTCCGCTCCCCCAGTGCCAGGCTGTACTCCTTCTTGACGAACTGGATGATGGCCTCGTCCAGCTCGTCGCCGGCCACACGGACGGACTGGCTCGCCACGACGCCACCGAGCGAGATGACCGCGACCTCGGTGGTGCCGCCGCCGATGTCGACGATCATGTTGCCGCGGGGCTCCTGCACCGGCAGGCCCGCCCCGATCGCCGCGGCCATCGGCTCCTCGATGATGTACGCCGGCTTGGCGGCGCCGGCGAACTCGGCGGCCTCCTGGACGGCCCGCTGCTCGACGCCCGTGATCCCGTTGGGCACGCAGATCACCATGCGGGGCCGGGCGAACCGGCGGCTGTGCACCTTCTGGATGAAGTAGCGCAGCATCTTCTCGCAGATGTCGAAGTCGTTGATCACGCCGTCGCGCAGGGGCCGGACCGCACGGATGTGCGAGGGCGTCCGGCCGATCATCCGCTTGGCCTCGGTGCCGACGGCGAGGGGCTGCCCGGTGTGGGCGTTCACCGCCACCACCGAGGGCTCGCGGAGGACGATGCCCTCGCCGCGCACGTAGACGAGGGTGTTCGCCGTACCGAGGTCGATGGCCATATCGCGGCCGAGCACACCGGAGAAGTTGGAGAACCTCGCCATTGGAAGGAACCTCAGGTCGGGCTTGGACGGGCGAA
>JAEZFI010000280.1 GCA_023437745.1 Actinomycetes bacterium | reverse complement strand
CCCCGGGCGGCAGCGCGGCGACGGACGAGGGCGGGGGCGGTCAGGGCGTCGGCGCACAGGTTCCCCGCCACGAACGAGGCCGGGTGCGTCGACCGCCACGCCGCGACGGCGGCGAGCGACGCCTCGGTCACCCACTCGGTCAGCTCCGCGCCACGACCCGACCGCATCAGCACCTCGAGGAAGCGGTCCGGCGCGAGCAGCCCCAGTCGGGGGTGCTGCCAGCGGACGAGTGCCTCTGCGCCGGCGAGCGTCTTCCCCCGAAGCGACACGAGCGGCTGGTAGCGGAGCACGAACTCGCCGTCGAACGACACCCGCCGCACCTCGGCGGAGAGCTGGTATTCGCCGGTGAGGACCGGGTCGAACGACGCGTCGTACTCTAGCAGGCCCGCCCGCCCGGACTTGGCCCGGTACATCGCGATGTCGGCGTGACGAAGGAGCGTGGCGCCTTCGAGGCCGTCACGCGGGTACTCGACGAGCCCGATCGATGCGTCGAGGTCGACCACCTGCAACCCGAGGTCGAACGGCTCGCGCAGCACCTCGAGGACCCGGCCCGCCAGCGTTCGTGCCTCGTCGGCGGCGATGCCGCGGAGCAACCACACGAACTCGTCACCGCCGAAGCGGGCGAGCAGCGACCCCTCCGGGACCAGCACCTCGAGCCGCCGGGCGATGAGCTGCAGCACGCGGTCACCGGTCTCGTGCCCGAGGATGTCGTTGACCTCCTTGAACCGGTCGAGGTCCATCATCATCAGGCACATCGGGGTGTCCTCGAGGCTGACGACCTCGTGCAACGCGGTGTTGAGGTGCCGCCGGTTGGCCAGCCCGGTCAGCTCGTCGGTGCGAGCCTCGTGGCGGGCGAGCAGGAGGCCCGAGAGGTCCCGCTCGGTGACCAGCATGCGGACCAGGCACACGGCGGCGGTGGAGACGGCGAGCAGGCTCGTCGCCGTGTGGAAGGAGCCGGGTGCGGCCAGGACCAGCAGGGCGATGAAGGCGAACAGCGCGGGCACGGCCGCGGAGCTGCGGGTGCGGTTCAGCACCGGCTCCTCCTCCGTGGCGAGGTAGGTGGACCGGACCACCAGGACCGCACCGACGGCCCACGCGCCGCCGAAGGGGGAGCCCACGTCGTAGCCGCCCCCGACGATGCCGACCACGTAGTTGATGTCGGCGAAGGCGATGAAGCCGGCGCCCGCGGCGAGGTAGCCGATGGAGCGACTGCACCGTCCGCCGTGCACCACGATCCCGCCGCAGAGCAGGGACACCACGACGACGTCGAGGGTGGGGTAGAGGAGCGCGGTGAGGGCAGCGGACAGGTCGTTGGCCCGCAGCAGCAGCACCGACCCCACGGTCGCCATGCCGAGCACGGCGACACCGCCGTCGGTCCACACGTACGTCGAGCGTCGGGGCATCCGGGTGCGGATGCGGAGGACGATCCCGGCGATCGCGAGCGGGTAGTAGCCCAGGAACGCGACGTCGGCGACCGACGCGGTGTTGACGATGTGGCCCTCCATGTCGACCCACAGTGCGAACCCGATGGCCCAGGAGCCGAAGGCCCCGGAGATCAGCACCGACGACGCCCGGTTCGCCCGATCGGTGATCGCCCGCCGGAAGCCGAGCATCGAGCACGCCGAGAAGCACGCCGCCAGGGCCGCCGACTGGACCAGCGCGGCGGAGGCCGGCGAGAGCGCAGATGCCGCGAACGCCACGACCGTCGCCGCGAGGGCGACGCCCGAGAGCACGATCGTCAGCCGATCGGCGCGTGCGCGGGGCGATGTGGGCGGGCCCATGGCGGGGTCATCGGCGTGAACAGCACTCCCCCTGAGCTTTGGGAGAGCGATGCTGCACGTCGCGGGCCGGGCGGGATCGGGACGAATGCCACTGTCGTGGCGCCGTCGGATCGATGAGTCTGGGAGTATGCGACTCGAGATCACCCGCCGTGCCGATCTCGCCATCCGGGCGATGCTCGCCCTCGCCGACGGCGGACGCGCGAAGTCGGCGGCGCTGGCGGAGGTGCTCGACGCCACACCGGCCTTCGTCCCACAGGTGCTGGGACCGCTCGTGAAGGCGGGCTGGGTCCGCTCGGAGCCGGGCCCGACGGGTGGCTACTCGCTGATCGTGCCCCTGACCGACGTGAGCGTCCTGCAGGTGGTCGAGGCGATCGACGGCCCCACCGAGTCGGGCCGGTGCGTCGTCGAGGACCGGCCCTGCGGCGGGCAGGCGGTCTGCGCCCTCCACGACGCGTGGGCGTTGGCTCGGCGGGCGTTGACCTCGTCGCTCGGCGCGACGCGGGTGTCCGAGCTGGCGGGTTCGACGTCGTGAACCCGTCGACCGACGTCCTGCGGTCGAGCGGTCCGCGTGCTGCCCGCTCGGCGTCACCGGAGGCCAGGTCGCCGTGGCGCTCCGTGGCGATGCCCCGGGAGCACGGCGGATGGGGGCTCACCGCCGAGCCGGCCCTCCTCGGCCTGATCGTGGCGCCGTCCTGGGCCGGCGCCGCCATCGCCGTCGCGGCGTTCATCGCGTTCCTCGTGCGCACACCCGTCACCGTGCTCCTGGTCGATCGGCGGCGGGGCAGGTGGCTCCCTCGCACCCGCCTCGCCGCCAGCCTCGCCGCAGGAGAGCTCGCGATCCTCCTGGGCCTCGCCGCCGTCGCTCTGGTGCTGAGCGGCGGGGCCTGGCTCGTGCCGATCGCCGGTGCGGCACCGCTCGTGGGGGTCGAGCTGTGGTTCGACATGCGCAGTCGCGGTCGTCGGTTGATCCCCGAGCTCGCCGGCGCCACCGGGATCGCCGCCGTGGCCGCAGCGGTCGCGCTCGCAGGCGGCGCTGCCGCGTCCCTGTCGGTGGGGCTGTGGTTGATCCTCACGGCGCGGTCGGTCATGGCGCTCCCGTTCGTCCGGGTGCAGATCGACCGGCTGCGTCACGGCACCGGCCACCTCTCGTACAGCGATCTCGCCCAGGCGGCGGGCTGTGTTGTCGCGGCGGTCGGCGTCGCCGTCGCCCCGGCGACGCTCGCCGGTGGGGTGCTCCTGGTCGCGATCGCTGCGCTGCACACCGCCTGGGTGCGCCGCCCGCCCGTCCCGGCCAAGGTCCTGGGCTTCCGCCAGCTGGGCCTGGGCCTCGCGCTCGTGGCGGTGACCGCCGCCGGTGTGATCGCGACATGACCTGTGACGACACGACGGTCGAGCCGAGGAGGTTCGAGATGACCATGACCGAGATCACCACCGAGACGACGTTGGGGGAGGTGGTGAACCTGCACCCAGGTCTCGCCCGGGAGCTCGAGCGGCGAGGCCTCGACTACTGCTGTGGCGGGCGACGCACCCTCGGGGAGGCGAGCCTCGCCGCAGGCTTGGACCCGGCTGTCGTCGCAGGGGAGCTCGCCGCGGCGAGCGTGGACCTGCCCGGAGCCGCGTGGGCCGATCTGACGGCCGCGGAGCTCGTCGACCACATCGAGGCGACGCACCACCGGTTCCTCTGGGACGAGCTGCCGCGCCTCACCGAGCTGGTGGCGAAGATCACGGCCGTCCACGGCGTGGGCCACCCCGAGCTCGTCGACGTCGGACGGATCTTCGCCGAGCTGCGCGCGGACCTCGAACCGCACCTCATGAAGGAGGAGCGGATCCTCTTCCCGATGATCCGCGAGCTCGCTGCTGCCGGCGAGGCACCGACGTTCCACTGCGGAAGCCTCCGCAACCCCATCTCGGTGATGCTGACCGAGCACGACCGAGCGGGTGAGATCCTCGCGCGGCTGCGGGCCGCGACTCGCGGGTACGCAGTGCCGGCCGACGGTTGTGCCTCCTACCGCGCCTGCTACGAAGGGCTCGCCGCGGTGGAGTCCGACACCCACCTCCACGTCCACAAGGAGAACAACGTGCTCTTCCCCGCCGTCGTGGAGCTCGAGGGCCGGCTGGAGGCCACGGCGTCGTGACCTTCGAGACGCGCCCGGAGGACCTCGGCGGCGATCCCGCCTGCTGGGCGCACCTGGACGATCCCGAGGGGCGGCCGTCGGGCGGCTCCGAGCGCGCCGAGGCGGGACGATCCGATCTCGCGCGCCGCGAGGACATCGAGCGGCTCGTCGTCGACTTCTACCGGCAGGTGGCGATGGACGACCTGCTCGGCCCGATCTTCGCGGCGGAGCGGGTCGACTGGTCGGTGCACATCCCCAAGCTCGTGGACTTCTGGGCGTGGCAGCTGCTGGGCGACGAGGTGTACGAACGCAACCCCCTCCGCGCCCACGAGCCGGTCCACACCCGGCATCCGTTCCGGGCGGAGCACTACCTCCGCTGGCTCGACCTGTTCGAGTCGACGCTGGATCGATCGTTCGCCGGGCCCCTCACCGAGACGGCGCGCGGCCGCGCCCGCCGCATGGCGGGTGCTCTGCAACGACTCCTCCGCGGGGAGTCCGGCCCCGGCACCGCCGGGGTGGCGCCGTTGCTGCGTTCGGCCCGCCGCGCCGCAGGCCGAGGGACCGGGGGCTGACGGTCAGTTGGACACGTGGCGCGCCTCGTGCTCGGCGCTCGCCACGCGGGAGGCCATCCGCAGCGCGGCGTTCGCCGCCTGCCGGCAGATCTCGGCCGGTTCGCCGTCGAAGTGCCAGCGTTCGGCACCGGCCCGACCCTCGACCGCCCAGCCCCCGAACACCGTGCCCACGGCGACACCTTCCTGCTCCTCCGGACCCGCGACACCCGTGACGCTGACGGCCACGTCGGTCGCGAGGAGCGTCCGGGTCGACTGGGCCATGGTGACCGCAGCCTCCGGTGTGACGACGGCGTCCAGATCGGTGCCCAGCAGGCGGTGCTTCGTGAGGCGGTGGTATGCGACCAGCCCGCCGAGGAAGACCGGGGCCGAGCCGGGTGACCGCGCGATCACCATGGCGAGCTGCCCGCCCGTCAGCGACTCCGAGACCGACACGGTGAGCCCTCCCCGTTCGAGGGCCGTGATCAGCTCGGCCGCATGGAGCTCGAGGTCGAGTTCGTCCATCGCACGTCTCCCTGGTCGGTGTCGACCGTCGTCGTCCGGCTGCCTGATACCCCCGGAGCCCGCGCCGCTGAACCTCGGGTCTCCGCGGCACCGTGGCCGGGTACCCGCTGTCATGGCCCACACGCCCCCCGACCCCGACGCCGGCGTCGCTCCGGACGAGCCGGTCCGCGATGCCGCAGGCGAGGAGCTCACCGAGCGCCAGCTCCAGGAGTGGGACCCGATGCCCGACGAGCTCGAGCAGGGAGAGGACCCGCCCGACCCGGGCGAGGATCCGATGCGCGGTCCCGCCCCCAGCGGCTGATGGGTCCGATCCGGACGGTCGGGCACGGCACGCTCACGGCGGCGGCGCTCGTGGAGCTGCTCGAGGGCGCCGGCATCGATCTGATCGCCGACATCCGGCGTTACCCCGGGAGTCGCCGGCATCCTCACGTCGCACGCGAGGCGATGGAGCGATGGTTGCCCGACGCCGGCATCGACTACGAGTGGGTCGTCGAGCTCGGCGGGCGACGGAAGCCGGATCCGAGCTCACCCAACGTGGGGCTGCGCAACGACCAGTTCCGGGCCTACGCCGACCACATGGCGACGGAGGAGTTCGCGACGGGCCTCGATCGGCTCACCGCGATGGCCGCGGACCGTTCGGTGGCGGTGATGTGCTCGGAGTCGGTGTGGTGGCGCTGCCATCGTCGCCTGCTGTCGGACCACCTCGTGCTCGTCGAGCGGGTCCCGGTGGAGCACCTGTTCCACGACGGACGGTGCGTCCCCCACGAAGCGATGGCGACCGCGCACGTCGTCGACGGCGAGGTGCGGTACAGCGATCGCGTCGAGGAGGGCGCGAGGCTGTTCTGACCGGTCGTCAGCGGGCGGGTTCGAGCACCAGGAGGCTCAGGACCGAGTCGTCGACCTCGTTGCTGTGCTGCAGGAGACCGGTACCCCGGAGCAGCACCTCGAGGAGCTCCGTGGACGGATAGACCAGCTTCACGCCGTACAGGCTGAGGCCACGCTCGCCGGACGGTCCGATCCAGCGGATGTTGACGTGTCCCGTCTGGCCCTCGCACGAGATCGGCACCACGTTGCCGGGCAGGAACCGCTCGACGGTGTTGGCCCTGATCTGGAGCCCGCTCAGCGACGCGTTGCCGACGATCGCGGGCTCGACCACGTCGACCCACTGCCGGCGCCGGCGACGGGGGACCGTCCAGTCGATGCGGACCTCGGTCGTCGCCCGCGGGGCGAGCCGCCGGTCACGGAGGCTCATGTCGCGATCCATGCGTTCATGGAGAGGTGATCGGTGCGCGGCGGACGATCTTGAGGGGTTTCCGAAATCCGTTCGGCGTCACCCGCTCGCGGCGTCCAGCTGCGCCTGGACCTCCGTCCGGGCATCCGCCATCGTGCGCACCGGCAGGCCGCTGCGGGCGACCTCGTCGAGGATGGCCGCGAAGGTGGTCGGGGTGATGCTGAACCGGTCGTTCGGCGGGATCTGGTCGATGAGGTCGTGGAACGTGAGGATCAACCAGCTGCGCTCGGCTCGGGCCTGCTCGATCAGCGCCCGGATCCCGTCGGCGGTGGTCGTGGGGTCGACCTGGAAGCTCCTCAGCGCGGAGAAGTCGGTCGTGAAGAGGGCGTTCGTGCCGGGCTCGACGGAGCGGTTCGATCGGTAGACCTCCATGATCTGGCGGCGGACGGCCTCGTTCGTCGAGCCGAACGGCGCGGCGAAGTCCTCGACCGGATGCCCCGTCAGACGTTCGAGCATGGCCCGGCTCTTCCGCAGCTCGGTGTCCAGCTCGGCAGGAGTCGGCTCGTCCTCGACGAGGTCGGGATGGTTCACCGTGTGCGAAGCGATCTGGTGGCCCGCCGCGACGAGCAGGCGGACCTGGGCGTTCGTCATCCGGCCGCTGGGCCCCAGCGTCACCGGGCCGCTCGTCACGTAGAAGGTGCCCACCAGGCCACGTGACTCCATCTCCCTGGCGGCGATCTCGGCGTGGGCCCGATCCCTGTCGTCGAAGGTCAGCGAGATGATGGGCCGCGTCAGGGGCTGGGCGGCGACCAGGCTCACGTCGTCCACCTCCACCCAGCCCTGGTGCTCGATGCTGTGGTACACGCTGACGCGGGTGGCGCCGGGAGGTGCCGTGGCGATCGCGGTGAACGGGGTCCACTCTGTGGTCGGCTGAGGCGCCCCCAGGTAGGCGTACTGCTCGGTCGCATCCGGGCCGGTGCCGAACGTGAAGACCGCGCCGACCTCGGTCGTGAGGGACGAGCGGTACCACTCCGAGTACCGGAACGACTGCCCGGCGGCGATGGGCACCGGGGTGAAGGACCACGCGGCCCCACCCGACGCCCAGGTGGAGATCTCGGTGCGCGCCGCCCGCCCGCCGCCGTGGGCCGGCCCCGAGAGCGGCGACGTGCGGTCGACGACGTTCTCGCCGAACTGGATGGCGTTCCAGCGGGCAGGGGTGCCGGCGGGCGGCGCGACGTCCTCGAGGCCCGGGTTCGCGACGAGGTTCTTCGCCGTCACGCCCGTGCGCGGTGGTGGTGCGGTGTCTGCGGGTGCGTCGCGCGTCGTGGTGGCGCTGCGGACGTCGACCGGATCGTCGTCCAGGGGACGGAGGGCGGAGGCGTCGGCCAGGGGGCGCCAGGTTCCGCGGTCGCACCGGACGATCGCCGCGGCGGTGCGGTCCAGCCCCTGGCCCCGGCAGTCCGGGCTCGCCGGGCTCCAGAAGGTGAACATGAGCCAGCCGGTGAGGATCGCCGCCGCGACGCCGATCGCCGTCGCGCCCCAGCGTCGGAGCCGGCCCGTGCCGGCTCGGTCGGCACGGAGTCGGGTGACCGTGGCGCCGTCGGGGCGCGAGAGGTCCTCGTCCGGGCTGTCCCCGCCGTCGACGTCAGCCTCGTCCGCCACGCAGCTTGCCCCTTCGACCCGGCCGTCGTTCCGACCTCGCGTCGGATGCTACGTCGACGGCCGGCTGCCCTGCGGTCGCGCTCAGGGGGTCACGGACCCGCCGTGACCTCGGCGGATGCCGGCGCACGCTGGACGTTGGGTCTCGCCCGCGCGTCGAGGTGGCGTGTCACCGGACGGATGGCGCCGGCCATCGCCCCGAACCCTGCGCCGCCCCAGGCGCCGACGAACGCGCCGACGCCCACGGCGCTGCCCGTGCCCCAGTCGCCGATCGCTGCGGCGATGCTGACCGCGGTGAACACGAGCCCGAACCCGATGGTCGCTCCGACGGCGGCGCTCCGCCCGAACGAGATCTCCTCGGTGCCCTTGCTGGTCGGAGCCGGCTGGACGGCTCGGAGCGCCGGACTCCCTGGATCTCCGGGGGTCGTCGTGACGTCGTGGATCTCGGCCGCGTCGGCCATGGCTCACTGCCTTCCTGTGGTGGTGGTGGCGTCGTCCCGAGGTGCGGGACGACCGTCGAGGTGGTCCGACG
>JAEZFI010000260.1 GCA_023437745.1 Actinomycetes bacterium | reverse complement strand
CGTCGGACGCGGGCGCGGGCGCGGCGAGGGTCATGCCGCCCCCCGTGCGGCGGCGGGCGGCTCGTCGCTCGTCCTCCCACGCGGCGTAGCCACCGGGTCGACGGGCGACGGTGCCCGATCCGTCCAGGACGACCACGTCGGTGACGACCCGCTCCAGGAAGGCCCGGTCGTGGCTGACCACGACGACGGCGCCGGCGAAGTCCTCGAGCAGGTCCTCCAGGGATCGGAGCGTGTCCAGGTCGAGGTCGTTCGTGGGCTCGTCGAGGAGCAGGACGTTCGGCCGCTCCGCGAGGGTGAGCACGAGCTGCAGGCGCCGGCGTTCGCCACCGGACAGCGTGCCGATCTCGGCCCACTGCGCGTCCTTGTCGAACCAGAACCGCTCGGCCAGCGCCGAATCGCGGTGGTCGGGCGGCCGGTTGGGCCCGGCGATCGCCTCCCGCACCCGCAGCGTGGGGTCGAGGTCCCGGCCGTGCTGGTCGAAGCTCCCGAGCCGGACGGTCGAGCCCCACACGACGGACCCCTCCGTCGGCTCGAGGCGCTTGGCGATGATGTCGAGCAGCGTCGACTTGCCCGTGCCGTTGGCGCCGACCACGCCCAGCCGCTCGCGCGGGTCCAGTCGCAGCTCGACACCGGTGAACAGCGGGGTCTCGCCCCACGAGTGCCCGACGCCCTCGAGCTCGACCACGACGTCGCCGAGGCGCGGCGTGTCGATGCTGAGGTCGAGCTCACCCTCGCGAGCCGCTGCCTCGGGTCGGCCTTCGACGATCGCCGTGGCGCGGGCGATGTGCGCGCGGGGCTTCGACGTGCGTGCGGGCGCGCCACGCCGCAACCAGGCGAGCTCGGTGCGGGCGAGGTTGCGCCGGACCTGCTCGGCGGTGGCCGCGCGCTCCTCGCGCTCCGCCTTCGCCTCCAGGTAGGAGGCGTACCCGCCCTCGTGCACGTGGAGGCGACCTCGGTCCAGCTCCACGATCCGGGTGGTGACGCGGTCCAGCACGTGTCGGTCGTGGGTGACCAGCACGAGCCCGCCCTGGAACGTCGCCAGGTGGTCCTCGAGCCAGGCGATGGCGTCGACGTCGAGGTGGTTGGTGGGCTCGTCGAGCACGAGGAGGTCGGCCGGGGTGCACAACGCTGCGGCCAGCGCGACCCGCTTCGCCTGCCCACCCGACAGCGTGGACACGTCGGCGTCGAGGTGGTCCCGCATCCCGAGGCGGTCGAGCACCGCGTCGCTCTCCCACGTGCCCCCGGCGGCGTCGCGGACCGTGCCCGGTGGCAGCACCGGATCCTGGACCAGGGTGGCGACGCGGACGTCGCGCCCGACGCGCACCGAGCCCGTCTCGGGCGCGTCGATCCCGGCCAGCAGCCGGATGAGGGTGGACTTCCCTCCGCCGTTGATCCCGACGATGGCGAGGCGGTCGCCGCTGGACACCGTGACGGAGGCGTCGACGAACAGGTCCTTCCCCGGCCGACGCGCCGTCACGCCGGCGACGTCGACGAGGATCATCCGCTGCAGTCGGTCATCCGACGGGGTCGAGCTGCATCGCCGCGAGCCTGCCGTCCAACCAGAGGGCCATGTCGGCGGTGGAGCGGGCGTCGACGAACGACACGTGCGCGAGGAACCCGGCGACGATCTCGTTGCTCGTGACACCCGAGGCCGGGATCTGGGACGCTCCGATCCCGTCGGCCGGCATGGCGTCTACGACCCGGGCGCGGGGCACCTCCTGGTACACGGGCGCGACGAGCGGCAGGTCGAGCGCACGGATCATCCGGTCGCTCGACGTGTTCGGCACGACCAGGTCGCCCACGCCGTAGGCCAGGTGGAACGGCGTGCCGTGCTCGCGGATGCGGTCGAGGAGGTACACGTTGTCCGCCCGGTCCAGCAGCATCCCCGCCGCACCGACCAGCGCGTGGGCGTCACCTGCGGTGGACCCCCACGGGGCGATCGAGGCGAAGAGCGGCCAGAGCAGCGAGTGGAAGATCGTGTCGACGATCCCGGTGCCGCCGACCTGGATGAACGCGCCGTCGAGCTCCGGGGCGAGGGCGACGAAGGACGTCCCGAGGATCGCCCCCATCGACGTGCCCTGGTAGAGGACGTGCCGGGTGTCGAGGTCCGGCACGCCGTTGCCCCAGCTGTTGGTGAGCCAGTTCTGGACGGGGTGCACGTCGAGCGAGGCGAAGGACGTCTTCACCGCCATGAGGAGGGACAGGTTGTCCATGATCCCCTGCAGGGGCATCGAGGCGAGGCGCCCGAACCGGTACGGCGTCGCGAGCTCCAGCAGGAAGCCGCCCTCGTCCCAGCTCCG
Source organism: Actinomycetes bacterium (assembly GCA_023437745.1). Lineage (GTDB taxonomy): Bacteria > Actinomycetota > Acidimicrobiia > Acidimicrobiales > Microtrichaceae > JAEZFI01. The sequence goes on along the minus strand of JAEZFI010000260.1, from coordinate 8,498 downwards.
AGAACCGTGGTTCGGGATGTCGACACCGATCGTCGCGATGCCCCGCGCCGCGTTCTCGGCGGAGACGGCCAGCATGGACTCGCGCTGCACGGTGAGGCCGTGCCCGTAGATGGCGACGGGGGCACCGGCCGGCGAGGCCGGGTAGTAGGGCAGGACGGCCATGAACTCGATCCAGTGCTGCGAGGGGGTGATGGCCTCCCCCCACGGGATCACACCGTCGGCGTCGCGGAAGTCGGTGACGCGCACCTGACCGGTCACGACCTGGGCGCCGCCGATCAGCGACGGGGTGACCCACACGTTGCGGATGGGGTGCTCGTCGGCGCGCACCATGGCCGCCATCCGGTCGATGTCGTCGGTGACGTCCTCGTCGCTGCGGACCACGAACGACGTGGCCGCCAGCACATGGGCGGGGTCGAGGTCGGGCAACGTCGCCGCCAGCTGGAGGTCGAGCCGCCGGGCCCGGTGCCGGTCCAGCTCGGTGGACGCCGTGGCGGGGTCGAGGCCCGGGCCGCGCCGGATCGCTGCGCCGCCCGGCCCCGACAGCTGGTCGGTGAGCACCGCGAGGTAGCGGCCGCCGGACCGGAACCGGTCGGCGGGGAAGCCCACCACGATGCGGTCCTTCGCCCACAGCCGCTCGGCGTCGGCGCTGACCTCGACCTTCATCGGGACGCGCTCGCCGGTCCCGAGGTCGATCACCACGAAGGCCTCGCCGCCGTCCGCGGGAAGCGACGAGGGGTCCGCGACGTCGGGCAGTTCGAAGACCACGGGGCTCAGCGCGCTGAACCCGTCGGCATGGCCGTAGGTCTGCTCGATGGTGGCCCCCGGGCCGAGCTGGTCGAGCAGCTCGGCGGGGAGGATGTCCTGCGGCACCTCGACCCTGTAGCCGGTGGCGGACGACGGGTCGTGGCGCAGGTACTGCTCGGACGGGTACGGCAGCAGGCACGACACCACCGCCTGGCTGTTGCACGAGTGCCCGGCTGACGCCTTCGCGCCGACGACGGGCGAGGGGGTCGCCGCGCCCGTCTGCGCCGCGGTCCCGGGGATCGTGAGCAGCACCGTCACGAGCGCCGCGAGCGCTCCCACGACCGGCCTCGTTCCCGTCCACCTGACCGACATCGTCCCCCCCTGGCGCCGCCTGCGGGGGCACGGTACCAACGGTCGGCCGAGCCGAGAAAGCCCGATCCTGGGGGACCCCTCCCCCGCCACCCCCGGGTGCTAGGTGCCCTGGCGCTCCTGCCACACCGACTCCCAGGTGGCCAGGATCTGCGGGCCCAGGAAGTCGGGCACCACGCGGTTCTCCGGGGACCAGTCGTAGTGGGAGCCGTCGTCACGGATGAGCGTGTCGTTCCGGCGCGGGGTCATCCACTCGGCGAGGTCGATCAACCTCGTCGTCTTCGGCCGCAGCCGCACGACCTCCCTGATCAGATCGTTCATCGCCACGACCCGTTTCGGTTCGTGGCTGGCGCGCTGGTCCTTCGTGCCGCGCTCGCGCAGGGCGTCGCTGTAGGGGGCGAGGGTGAGCCACACGACCACGGCACCGGCCGAGGCGAGGACGTCGGTCGCTGCCAGCAGCTCCCCACGGAGGTAGTCGTCGTAACCCGGTTCGCCGATGTGCTCCCAGGTCGTCCGCCCCTCGAGACGACGGTCGACCAGCTCCCACTGCCCAGCGCTGACGATCGCGAGGTCGGGCTTGCCCTCGGCGACGGCCTGGCCCCACCGCTGGGGCCACGCCTCGCACTGCTCGCTGATCGGTTCGACGCCTTCGAACCGCCGGTCGCCGCCCCGGCCGATGCCGCACCCCAGCTCGGCCACCCCGTCGACCGCGTAGACGAGCCCGGTCTGCTGCTCCCACCCGGCGATGACCAGCGCCAACGACATCGCGACCGAGTCGCCGAAGACGGCGATGCGCGGGATGGGGGGCGTCGGGACGATGGTGGCCGGCGGGACGGTCGGCGCCTCCCCTCGATCGGCACGGAGCGCGTCGATCTGCTGCTGCGCCGTCTCGGCGTCGAAGACCTCGGCATCGGACCGGTCGACCGAGCCGAGCGCGAGCGAACCCGCGACGACGGCAAGGGCCACGGGCACGGCCAGCCGGGCGGGCCGCAGCGCCCGGACCCGGAACAACCCCTCGCCCCGACGGACGGGGCCTTCCACCCAGTCGGCGGAGAGCTGCGCGAGGACCAGCGACAAGGCGACGATCAGCGCGAAGCGAGGGCCCTGGCTCAGGCCGGTGCGCTCCCGGTCGAGGAACACGAGCAGCGGCCAGTGGAAGAGGTACACCCCGTACGAGACGCGGCCCAGCCAGCGCAGCGGAGCCACGGAGCACACGGCCCGGACCGGGCCCGTCGGGAGGACCGCTGCCGCGATCAGCGCCACGCTGCAGATCGACTGGAGCGGGAGACCCCCGCGGGTCACGAAGTCGGACGCCTCCTCGACGCGCACCCACAGGGCGATCGACGCCACCCCCGCGAGCGCGCCGAGCGCGGCCACCGCCGTGCGCGGTCCCCAGGCATGGGCGAGGCGACGCCGCACCGCCGGCCGGGACACCACGACGGCGAGCAGCGCACCGGACAGCAGCTCCCCGGCCCGGGTGTCGGTGCCGTAGTAGACCCGATCGTGCGAGAGCCCGAGCACCGTCGGCATCGCCCAGGACGCGAAGGTCATGGCGCCCAGCACCAGACCGAGCAGGCGGCGCCGGCCGCGGGTGACGGCGACCAGCCACGTCACCAGCAGCGGGAACACGAGGTAGAACTGCTCCTCGATCGCGAGGCTCCAGTAGTGGAGCACCGGTGAGGGCGACTCGAAGAGCGCGCCGTAGCTCTGACCGCCGAGCAGGAATCGCCAGTTGGCGACCTGCCCGAACGCGGCGAGCAGGTCGCCGTTCGCCCGGGCGACCTCGTTCGTGCTCCCCACGGCCCACACCAGGGCGAGGACGACGACGAGGGTCAGCCACGCCGCCGGCAGGAGACGGCGGAAGCGGCGGACCCAGAACGAGCGCAGCGAGATGTCGCCGGTGTGCGCCCGCTCGGCGAGCAGCAGGGACGTGATCAGGAACCCGGACAGGGTGAAGAACAGGGAGACGCCGAGGAACCCTCCCGCCATCCAGGGCCAGTTGCCGTGGAAGAGGACGACGGCTGCCACCGCGATGCCCCGCAACCCGTCCAGCCCGCCGAGGTGCGACAGGCGTCCTCGGTCGCCGAACTCGACGAGGTCACGGGCGCGCTCGACGGTCGACACGGCCTCAATCTTGCGTCAGGTGACGACCTATCGTGGCGGCATGTCCGATCACGTGACCACGACCATCGACGGCGACGTCGCCGTCATCACCGTCGACGACGGCAAGGCCAACGCCCTGTCGTTCGACGTCCTCGAGGGACTGCAGTCGGCCCTCTCGGCCGCGGAGACCTCGTCCAAGGCCGTCGTGGTGATGGGTCGCGAGGGCAAGTTCTCCGCCGGCTTCGACCTGTCGATCATGACCGGCGGCATCGACGACGCCCGCCGCCTGCTGGCCACGGGAGCACTCGCGGCGCTGCAGGTCTACATGTCCCCGGTCCCGGTGGTGTTCGGGGTCACCGGGCACGCGCTGGCGATGGGCGGCATCCTCACGTCGGCGGCGGACTACCGCGTCGGGGCCGACGGGCCCTTCAAGCTCGGCCTCAACGAGGTCGCCATCGGCATGCCCGTGCCCAGCTTCGCCGTGGAACTGTGCCGCGACCGCCTCTCGCCTGCCTGGTTCACGCGGTGCGTCCAGCACGCCCACATCTGCTCGCCGGCCGAGGCGCTCTCCGCCGGCTTCCTCGACGAGGTCGTCGACCCCACCGCCGTCCGCGAGCGCGCGACGGAGGTCGCCGCAGGGCTGGCGGCGACCGTGCACCCCGGCCCGTTCCGCACCACGCGGACCAACGTGCGGAGCCAGCTCGCGGAGCAGCTCCGCGCCGGCCTCGAGGCCGACATGGCCCTCTTCGACGTCACGTCCTCATAGCCGGGCCAGCTCCGCTCAGGCTCGGGCTCGTTCCTCGCCCTTCTTCGCTGCGCTACCCGGCCCCTCAGAGCCGGGCCAGCTCCGCTCAGGCTCGGGCTCGTTTCCGTTTCGTCACGCCGGGTGCGACGCTCTTGTCGCACCCGGCGTGACAGAACCGGTCAGTAGTCGAGGGTGAAGCGGTTGGGGGCCGTGCAGGGCGCCCCGTCGCAGGGGTCGATCACCTTGCCGTCGGGGCGGAAGAAGGCGTCCTTCTGCGCGATCGAGCCCGGCGCACGCCGGGGGTCCTCGTGCGGATCGGCGCACTCCCGGTCGTTGTCGGCCTCGTCCTCCGTCAGCGTCCCGCAGCGCGCCTCCCAGGCGGGCCCGGTGGTCGGCGTGCGGTTCTCCGACGGGGGCGGCAGCGTGCCCGAGTCCCAGTAGACCAGCGCCGAGCCGTCAAAGGGGTACTTCTCGATGGGCTCCAGGCCGTAGAAGGGCTTCTCGTCGGGATGCCGGCCGTCGGCCAGCGCCGGGGTGCGGAGCCGGGCGCCGATCGTCCTGGCCTCGACCTCGGCCGCCACCTGCGCCACCTGGTGGTCGCCGAACGCCACGTGCAGGAGCACGTCGTGCTCGGGCGTCCCCGGCAACGGGTCCTTCGTGATGTGCTGTGCGTAGCCGCTGGTCTCGGCCCGGTCCCACAGCATCTGCAGCACGCCGTAGATGATCTGCTGGTCGATGCGCGCGGGGTAGGCGGCATCCAGCACCACGAAGTACTTGTCGAAGTCGACGCTGCGGTTCAGGAGCGTCGAGTAGTTCATGCCCGGCACGCCGAGCACGGCCTTGGTCCAGTCGGTGGCCACCGCCGTCGCGGCGCCGCCGATGATGCCGCCCTGGCTGTTGCCGTCGTAGTACGCCTCGCCGCCATCGATCAGCGCCTCGCCGCCGTCGGTCTGGAAGGCCGGGTCGGACGACAACCCGTCCGCATGGATCATCAGGCGCGCCAGGTAAAGGGCATGGAGGATGCCCTGCTGGCTGCGGTCCGGCAGCGACGGGAACTTCGAGATGTCCCCCAGCAGCGTCACGGCGTTGCCGATGTCGTCCTTGGACATGCCGATCCAGTCGGTGGCGCAGTAGATCATCGCGTTGGTCGAGGCGATCTTCGCCACCTGGCTGTTCTCGACCTCGGTGTGCGAGCCGAGCAGTCCGTGCCCGTACACCACGGCGCGGGCGCGACCTGCTCCGGCGTCGAGCGCGGACTGCGGCACCTGGCAGGAGAAGGTGGCGTCGAGGTCGGGGCCCGAGGGCGCCGGGAGGTCGCCGTCGCCCTCGTAGTGGAACGTCGAGCCCGGTCCCCCGTCACCGGTCAGGAAGCTCGGGACCTTCATCGTGCCGCGCACGAGCCGGACGATCCCCGGCTCGAGCTCGGTCGTCTGGACCTCGTCGATGCTGAAGGCCGGGGCACCGTCGCCCAGCTTGTCGAACGCGGCGTCGCGGACGGCGACGAGTCGACCCGTGACGTCGGCCGCTGTGGCCACGGGGAAGTCCCAGGCAGCGGTCAGGTCGCTGCGTTCGACGCCGGCGGCCGCCAGCCCGTCGAACACTGCTTCCATGTCGGCGCGACGGGCCTCGATCTCGTCGATCTCCGTCGTGAGGTTGTCGCGGTAGGCCTTGAACCCGACGGTCGGTTCGATGTCGGCGCCCGAGGCGTCGACGAGCCCCACGAGCCCGACGGCGATGCGGTGGCCTTCCGGCAGCGCCTGGGCGGGTCGGATGATGAGGAGGCGCTGCGAGTCGTCGGGGGCGCCCGCGTCGAGCTCGGCCCAGTGGGCCAGCCGCTCACCGGTGTCCAGGTCGAGGAGCACGGAGCCCGACCCGGGATCGACCGAGCGGCCGATGTCACCGATCGGAGCGAGGTCCGATCCGACGGGGTCGACACCCGGAACCATGGTCAGGATCGGGGTGACGGGGCTGAAGCCGTCGTTGCGGTTCCACTCGGTCGGGTCGAGGGTGACCCTGCTCGTGTTCGCCAGCTGGCCCGTGGGCAGGTCGATCCGCAGGTCCGCGCCCTTCCCCGTCGTGAAGCGGCTGGACGGGAACGGAAGGAGGCACGACGTGGTGTCGAGCACGTCGCAGCCCGGGTTGGTCTCGATCGCTGCCGTCAGCGTCGCGGCGTCCTCGGCGCTGATCGGCGTCGGCTCGGGCGCCGTGTCCTTCACGGTGGTGCTGACGACGTCGTCGGACGAGTCGTCCTTGTCGCTGCAGCCCGCCAGGAGCAGGGCTCCCGTCAGCACTCCGGCGACCACCACCCGGCGTCGCTTCGCCCCGGTCACTGCCCTGCGCATCGTCACGGTCCACCCCCTCTGGCGCCTCCGAGGCACCGGCCGGGAGTCTCGCGCGGCGCGTCCGGCGCTGCGGGTGATGGCTCAGCGCAGGTGGCGGCCGCAGTGCGGCCAGGCACGCGACCCGCGGGCCTCGAAGAGCGCCTGGGCCCGGAGGTCCTGCTCCACGGCCGGTGCGGCGGCGGGATCGCCGGTGCCGCCGACGGACTCCCAGGTCGCCCTGTCGAACTGGTACGCACCCCGGTACCGACCGCTGGCCGAGACCGCCTGGTAGTTGCCGCCCGACTCGCATTCCCGCAACCGGGCCCACTGGTCCTCGTCATCGGCCTCCTGGGCGGCAACGGCGACCGGAGCAGCGGCAACCGTGCGCACCGGCGGTGCCGTCGGGCGGGGTGCTCGGACCGTCGTGGTCGTGGCGCGGGCCGCAGCGTCCTCGAGGTCGCGTGCCCTGCGGGCGTCCGCCAGCTCGCGCTCGGCGTCCGATTCGAGCGCCGAGGCCTGGGCGACGTCGCTCCACGCGCTGTCGATCTCACGCTGCACGGCGTCGATCTTCTCGCCCAGCGCGACCAGCTCGGGGTCGTTCTCCTGCTTCAGCGTCTCGTACCGCGCGGCGGCGTCGGACGCCTGGTGGGCCCCGGCGGTGAGGATGACGGTCCGCACCGAGGCGTCCGTGGGCGCCGACGAGTGGAGCATCGACGAGAGCTGATCCTCGCTGCCGCTGTTCGTGTAGGCCTCGACGGCGCGGATGCGGGCGAGTGCTCGGGCCTCGGCCAGCGCGTCGGCGATCGTCGCCGAATCACCCGACAACGAGGCGATCGACGCTTCGAGGGCCCGTTGCTCGGCCTCCAGCGACGCCAGCCGGTCCTCGGCCTCGATCCGCACGGCGGTGGCCCGGGCGAGGCCCGCTTCGGCCTCGGCGACCCGCGACGGCGCAGCCTCTGCAGCGACCGTCAGCCCGACGCCGATCACCGTCACGAGCGCGCAGGCGACCACTCGCTGGCTGCGGGATGCGGATCGGTGGTGACGAGGTGACATGGATGCGGTGCTCCGGCCCGACACCCACCGTGGTCGTTCGTACCGGGGGGACGGCCGCGCGCATCCTTGCACGTCGTCACCAGATCGCAAAAGAGCGACGAATCTCGCGCTACAACGGTGTCATTCGATGTCGTGCAGTCGCCGAGGCCGCGGCGATGCCGGGAGCGCACGACCACCCACCGTGAGCCGGCCGGCCCCGGGGCTCGACGGGTCAGCCGTCGCGGCGTCGCCGGAAGAGCCAGATCGCCGCCGCGGTGGCCGCCGCCACCCCGGTCACGACGGCGAGGCGTTGCAGGGAGCGCTCGGGCGCGGGGAGTGCGACCGGCTCGACCACGCCCGACGCGGGCGGTGCCGCGCGGGGAGCCTCCGGCTCGGGTTCAGTTGCCGGCTCGGGCTCGGTGACCGGCTCGGGCGCGGGCTCCGTCTCGGGCGGCACGACGGCGGCGGGCACCTCGGCCCCCGTGCCGGCGGGCACCGCCGGGATGTCGCCGTCGCTCGTCCGGTCGAGGATGGCGTCGACCTGCGTCGTGTCGTCCGACGACGGGTCGGCGCTCGGTCCTCGTCGGGTTCGCTTCGGGTCGTACGTCGCCACGGGTCAATCCTCGCAGTCGCAGCGCGGTGCCGTCACACCGCGACGTCGTGCCGGAGCTCGTGCTCCGGGGGTGACGCGACGCGCCGGGCGTCGAGTCGCAGCGGCTCGCCGTCGATGACGGAGAGCACGGCGTCGAGCTCGGCGACGGCCTCGGCGGCCACGCGGTGGGACGTGATGACGCCCACGTAGACCTCGTCGAGGGCCTTGAGGTGGTCGGTCGTCAGGGCGCGTCCGAGGGCGTAGTCCTCCCAGTCGCGCGCGGCGACGAGGGCGCCCGGGGTGCCCACGGGTGCGAGGCCGAGCGTCGCGATGCGCTCGGCGATCGCGTCGACCATGTCGCGGACGGCGACGACCTGCGGGTCGAGCATCTCGTGGACCGCGATGAAGTGGGGTCCGACGACGTTCCAGTGCACGTGCTAGCGTCAGGGCGAGGTCGTTGAGCGCGTGCAGGCGCGCTTGCAGCACGTCGCCGATCTTCGCTGCGTCCTCGGGGGTGAGGGACGGCACGGTGTACTTCGGAAGTCGCTTGCCAGCCATGAGGGGTTCCTTTCGACTCGCGCGGCTGCCGTGC
>JAEZFI010000258.1 GCA_023437745.1 Actinomycetes bacterium | reverse complement strand
GGCGCCTGTCGCTTCGGCCGCGGGCGCGTGGGCGGCGCTGCCGCCCTCGCCTGCGAGGATCGCCTCGTACTCCGCGTCACCCGCCGCGGCGGCGGCGCCGACCGTCGAGCACTTGCCGTCGACGCCCAGGACCGCTTCGCGGTCGGAGTGGGCGTGATCGCCCGAGTGCTGGATCCAGGCGCCCGCGGTGAGCAGCGCGAGCACGAAGGCCGCAGCGAGGAACGGGATGCCGATGTAGTGCGCCCGCGTCGGGCCGAGGAGGCGCTTGCCGAAGAGCAGGATCAGGACGAACGACAGCGCAGGGAGCGCAGCGACCAACCAGGCGTGGGTGAGGAACCACATGAGAACGCGTTACCCCTTGAGCTCGTCGAGCTGGTCGATGTCGATCGATCGACGGTTCCGGTAGATCAGGAGCACGAGTGCGAGGCCGACGCCCACCTCGGCGGCCGCCACCGCGATGACGAAGAGGGCGAACACCTGACCGGAGATCCCGTGGAAGGTGCCGAACGCGATCAGGTTGATGTTCACGGCGTTCAGGATCAGCTCGATCGACATCAGGACGAGCACGCCGTTGCGGCGCACCAGGACGCCGTAGACGCCGATCGAGAAAAGGATCGCGGAAAGGAGCAGGAACTGGTTCAGCAGCATCGGGGTCAGTCCCTCCGGGCCAGCACGATGGCGCCGATGAGCGCAGCGGTGAGGAGCACCGACACCATCTCGAACGGCACCAGGTAGGTGCTGAAGATCGAGTCGGAGATGTCCTCCGCCGTGGTGGTGGCCCCGTCGGGGAGGATGAGCGTCGTGTCCGAGAAGCCCCGGATCAGGGCGTAGGACAGCACGCCGAGCAGGACCAGCCCGGTGAGCACTGCGACGCCGCGCTGGTTGTTGTCGAGGTCGTCGGACCGACCCAGCGGCGCTCGGGTGAGCATGATCCCGAACAGGAACAGCACCACGATCGCGCCGATGTACACCAGCACCTGGGTGAGGGCGACGAACTCGGCCTGCAGGAGCAGGAAGTTCACGCCGACGCCGGCGAGCACGGCGACCAGGAAGAGGGCGGCGTGGACGATGTTCTTCGTCGTGACCACCCGGATGGCGGAGTAGATCATCACGACGGCGACGATGCCGAACGCGATGTTGGTGGGGACGTCGTACGTCTCGGCGAGGATCACTGGGCCACCTTCGGGGGCGGCGGGACCTTCTTGACCTTGGTCTCGGCGCCGGACTCGTACGACTCGAACTCGGGCACCGTGTGGAACCACTGGCCGAGGCGGGACTTGTCGTGGAGGAGGTCGGCGATCTTCACCTCTGAGTACTCGTACTCGGGGCTCCAGAAGAGCGCCTCGAACGGGCACACCTCGACGCAGATGCCGCAGTACATGCACAGCGAGTAGTCGATGTCGAAGCGGTCGAGCGCGTTCACCGCCCGGGGCTTGCCGCCGGCCCGTCGCGGCGGGGCGAGGGTCTTGTGGGCCTCGATGTAGATGCACCAGTCGGGGCATTCACGGGCGCACAGCATGCACGAGGTGCAGTTCTCCTCGTGGAGGGCGATGACACCACGTGCCCGGGGTGCCGGCGCCTCCTTCTCGTGCGGGTACTGGACGGTCGCGGCGCCCTTGGTGGGCTGCGGGATCGGGTTCTTGAGACCGTCGGGGAACATGGTCTCGATCGCGGTCTTCATGGTGAGGCCGAGGCCCTTGACCAGGCCGGGGACCTTCGGCGTCGGCAGCTCGGGCATCAGAACACCACCTTCAGGACCGCCGTCACCATGATGTTGGCGAGCGAGAGCGGGATCAGCACCTTCCACGCGAACTTCTGCAGCTGGTCCTCACGGAGGCGGGGGAAGGTGAACCGGACCCAGAAGACGATGAGGGCGAAGACCATCGTCTTGCCGAGGAGCACCAGGGGGCCGGCGACGTGCATGACGTCCCGGGGGATGCCCCAGGCGTCCGGCAGCGCCCAGCCACCGAGGTACAGCGTCGCCGCGATCGCACTGAACGCGAAGGCCGACGAGAACTCGGCGAGGAAGAAGAGGAGGAAGCGGACGCCGGTGTACTCGACCATGTAGCCGCCGACGATCTCGGACTCGGCGACCGGCATGTCGAAGGGCGTCTGCGTCAGCTCGGCCTGCACCGCGGTGATGAAGATCAGCATCCCCAGGAACTGGGTGAGGATGTAGGGGTTGCCGATGATCGGGATGCCGAAGATCTCGGCGCCGTCACCCATCTGCGCCCCGACGATCCCCTGCATGTTGAGCGTGCCGGCCTGGATGACCACGCCGAGGACGGCGAGGACCATGGGCAGCTCGTAGGCGATCAGCTGGCCGGCGGCGCGGATGGCGCCGAGCAGGGCGTACTTGTTGGCCGACGCCCAGCCGGCCATCAGGACGCCCAGGACCGAGAGCGAGGCGATGGCGAGCACGTAGAAGATGCCGCCCGGCAGGTCCTCGAGGATGGCGTTGGGACCGGCGGGGATCACCACGTAGATGAGGAACGTGGCGACCATCACGATGATCGGCGCCCAGCGGAAGACGCGCTTGTCGGCCTCGGCGGGCGACAGGTCCTCCTTCTGCATGAACCGTGCGGCCTCGGCGAGCAGCTGGAGGGAGCCGTGCGGGCCGGCCTCCATCGGGCCGAGACGGCTCTGCATGAACGAGATGAACTTGAAGAGGAAGACGAACGCGATGATCGCCGCGGTGCTGGGGACCACGACCAGGGCGATGATGCCCTTGAGGGTGGTGATCTGCCAGTACGCAGGATCGAGCGCGAGCAGCGGGGTCATCGGTCGAGGTCCCCCAGGATGAAGTAGAGCGAGCCCAGGATCGTGATGATGTCCGGCACGTAGACGCCGCGGAGCAGCCAGGGCGTGACCGACAGGTTGTTGAAGCTGGCGGTCTTGATCTTCACCCGGAACGGGGTGAGGTCACCCTTCGACACGATGTAGAAGCCCATCTCGCCGAGCGGGTTCTCGGTGGCGACGTAGGCCTCGCCCTCGGGCACCTTGATGATGCGGGGCACCTTCGCCATGATCGGGCCGGCGGGGATCGTGTCGAGGAGCTGGTCGACGATCAGCGAGGCCTCTCGGGTCTCCTGGAGCCGGACCCAGTACCGGGCGAAGCTGTCGCCGTCGGGGTGCGTCCACACCTTCCAGTCCACGGCGTCGTAGGCGAGGCCCACGTTGTTGTCGCGCCGGATGTCCCAGTCGATGCCGGACGCCCGGGCGTTCGCACCGGACAGGCCGAACTGCAGCGCGACGTCGGGCGGGATGACGCCGACGCCGCGGGTGCGGGCCTCGAAGATCTCGGCGCCGAGGAGGAGCTCCTCCATCTGGTCGCAGAACTCGCGGACCTTGACCATCGCGGTCCGGGTCTCCTCGATCCACCCCTTGGGGAGGTCGTCCTTCACGCCGCCGATCCGGTCAAAGTTGGGGTGGAAGCGACCGCCGGTGACTGCCTCGATCTGGTTCAGGACGAACTCGCGGTCGCGGAAGGCGTAGAAGACGGGCGTGAGGGCACCGATCTGCACGCCCATGTCCCCGAGGAACAGGATGATGTTGGCGATCCGCCCCATCTCGAAGAGGATCGTGCGGATCCACTGCGCCCGCTTCGGGGCCTCGATGCCCATCAGCTGCTCGGCGGCCAGGATGAACGGCACCTCGTTGGCGAAGCTGCCCACCCAGTCGATACGGTTCACCAGGGTCGTGATCTGCGGGTAGGTCCGCACCTCGGTGAGCTTCTCGTAGCCCCGGTGCATGTAGCCCATGATCGGCTCGGCGTGGACGACCTGCTCGCCGTCGAGCCGCGCCACGATGCGGAGGGTGCCGTGGGTGGCCGGGTGCTGCGGGCCGAGGTTGAGGATCATGCCCTCGGTCTCGAGCTCCACGTTGAGGCGCACGTCGGCGGCCTGGCCGGCGATGTAGCCCAGCTTCTGGGTGTCGGAGACGGCGGTCACGACGCGCCCTCCTCTACAGCGGGTTCGTCGGGCTCGTCCGAGCCCGGCATCGGTTCCACGTCGACGATGCCCGGCCACGGCTTCACGAACCGGGCGAGCAGCGGGTAGTCCTTGCGGCCGGGGTTCCCCTCGAACTGGCCGGGGAGGTAGATGTTGCGGAGGAACGGGTGGCCGACGAAGTCGACCCCGTACATCTCCCACGCCTCACGCTCGTGCCAGTCGGCGCCGGCGTACACCTTCGTCCACGTCTCGACCGAGGGGTCCTCGTCGCCGGCGTCGACCTTGAGGGTGACGCCCCAGTGCTCGTTCAGGTTGGCGACGCGTGCGATCACCTGGAACCGCGTGTCGCCGCCGGCGTACCCGGTGGTCATCTCGGGGAGCGGCTTCTCCTCGACCCCGTGAACGACCTTGTCGACCTCGGCGTCCATGCCGCGACCCCACGGTGACGGCTTCCAGTCGATCACCGACAGGAACCCGAAGTAGCGGGCGCCCAGCGTGTAGCGGACGGACGACGCCACGTGGCCCCACGCCTCGTTCGAGACGCGGATCCAGAGGTCCTTGCCCGGGAGGATGTGGTGCTCGACGACCCCGTCGCCCAGCACGTCGGTCAGGCGAGCGACGATGCCCTCGCGCAGGTCGTCGGTCTCCGGGACCTCGGCCTCGGTCTCGGTCGTGTCACTCGACGACAATGGGTTCTCCCCTCCATCGAGCGCCGATGTCCTCGTCCTTGATGCGCTGCTGGAGCAGCACGACGCCCTCGAGGAGCGCCTCGGGCCGCGGCGGGCAGCCGGGCACGTAGACGTCGACGGGGAGGATCTGGTCGACGCCCTTGGTGACCGAGTAGCTGTCCCAGTAGGGGCCGCCGCAGTTGGCGCACGAGCCCATCGAGATCACGTACTTCGGGTCGGGCATCTGCTCGTACAGGCGCTTGATGGCCGGGGCCATCTTGTCCGTGACCGTGCCCGAGATGACCACCAGGTCGGCCTGGCGGGGCGACGAGGGGAACGGGATGACGCCGAGGCGCATCACGTCGTAGCGAGGTGAGCCGAACGCGGCGCCCATCTCGAGGGCGCAGCAGGCGAGACCCCACTGGTACACCCACATCGAGTAGCTGCGGCTGAGGTTCAGGAGCTTCGAGAGCGGCTTGGGCATCTTGCCGCTCTCCACGAGACCTAGACCCATCGGAGGACTCCCTTCCGCCAGGCGTAGATCAGGCCCAGGAGCAGCACGCCCACGAAGACGGCCATCTCGATGAGCCCGAACATCCCGTACACCTCGAGCCGGGTGGCCCAGGGGAAGATGAACACGGCCTCGACGTCGAACAGCACGAAGAGCAGGGCGAAGATGTAGTACCGGACCTGGCTCTGGGCCCAGAAGGTGCCGGCCGGGTCGGAACCGGACTCGTAGGCGATGTACTTGCCCGCCTGGGGCCGCGACGGGCGGATCAGGTAGCTGATGCCGAGGAACACCCCGGCGAGCAGCAACCCGAGGCCGATGACGACGGCGACCGTCAGGTATTGGCGGAGGAAGTCGGAGGGACTACCGGCAGATCCGAGCACGGTCGTAGAACTTACTCAGGGTCCGCGGAGGGGGCCAAAGCTGGACCGTGTAGGTGACGAGCCACGCCACGGCCGGGCCCGAACCGCCCGGCCGGCTGGGGTTCGGCCCGCCGGTACGCTCCCCCTCGTGCTCAGCGTTCCCGCCCTCCCGGTCTCGGTCGACGTCGGTGTCTTCGGCGGGTCGGGCTTCTACTCGCTCGTCGAGGACCTCGAGGTCGTCGAGGTCGACACGCCCTACGGCGCGCCGTCCGAGCCGCCGCTCGTGGGCACGCTCGGGGGCCGCACCGTCGCCTTCATCCCGCGTCACGGTGCCGATCACCGCTACCCGGCCCACCGCGTCAACTACCGGGCGAACGTGTGGGCGATGGCGGCGCTGGGCGCCCGCGTCGTGGTCGCCCCGTTCGCCTGCGGCTCCCTGCGCCCGGACTTCGACCGGGGTGACCTCGTGGTGGTCGACCAGCTCATCGACCGCACGACGGGCCGGGAGGGCACGTTCTTCGACGGTCCCGACGTCTTCCACGCGCACTTCGCCGATCCGTACGACCGGACGCTCGGCGCGGCGTTCGCCGCGGTCGGGCGACGCCAGGGCTTGACGGTGCACGACCGGGGCACCGTCGTGGTGGTGCCGGGCCCGAGGTTCAGCACCCGCGCCGAGGCCGACTGGCACCGCGCGATCGGCGCCGACCTCGTCAACATGACCCAGGCGCCCGAGGCGGCGCTCGTGGCGGAGGTGGGCATCCCCTACGTGGGCATCGGCCTGGTGACCGACCACGACGCCGGCCACGTGGACGACCCGTCGATCCCGCCGGTGACCGAGGCGGAGGTCTTCGCCTACCTCGCGTCGAACGCCGAGGCGATGCGCGCGCTCCTGGCCGAGGCGGTCGGCGAGCTCCCGCTCCCCTGACGTTCCGCGGGACCCAGACGACGTTCGCGTCGCGACAGTGGTCGATCCCGTCCCGCGGAAGTGGGGTGGACTCAGGTGGGGGCGGGGACCGCGGCGATCTGCGGCACGGCGTCGTCGGTCCACCCCGAGAACGTCTCGGGGGCGATGCCGAGCGCGAGCGTGCCGACGACCGCCAGGATGAGCGCCGCCGCCGCCGTGCGGGGGATGCGGACCGGCGGGCCCTCGAGCTGCACGACCTCGCCCGCCTCGCCGCTGAAGTACATCGCCACGACGATGCGCAGGTAGACGAACGCCGACACCACAGCGGTGAGCATGGCGATGATCGCGAGCGTCCAGTTGTGGGTGTCGGCCGCGGCGCGGATCACGCCCAGCTTCGCGAGGAAGCCGCCCGTGAACGGGGTGCCGGCCTGCGCCAGGAGGAAGACGGCGAACGCGAGCGCCAGCGCGGGCCGCGTGCGGGAGAGGCCCTTGTAGTCGTCGAGGCTCTGGCGTCCGTCACCGGTGCGGCCGACCAGCGTGACGACCCCGAAGCTGCCGATGACCATCAGCGAGTAGGCGAGCAGGTAGAAGAGCGCCGACGACGTCCCGATCACGCCGGCCTGCACGCCCATGAGGATGAAGCCCGCGTGGTTGATGGAGCTGTACGCCAGCATCCGCTTCACGTTCGTCTGGACCGCCGCCGCGACGGCGCCCACCACGAGGCTCAGCGCGGCCAGCGCGAAGACCGCCGGGCGGATCTGCTGGAGGTACGCCTCGAACGCCACGGTGACCACCCGGATCAGCCCGGCGAACCCGCCGGCCTTCACCACGGACGCCATGAACGCCGCGACCGGCGACGGGGCGCCCTGGTAGACGTCGGGCGCCCACGCGTGGAACGGCACGGCGGCGACCTTGAAGGCGAAGCCTGCGAGCATCAGCGCGATGCCGGCCAGCAACATGCCGTCCTGCAGGAGGATCCGCTCGGAGAGGAACTCCTGGATGTGGGCGAGGTTGGTCGATCCGGTGGCGCCGTAGATCAGGGCGATGCCGTAGAGGAGGAACGCCGACGCGAAGGCCCCGAGCACGAAGTACTTCATGCCGGCCTCCTGCGAGGCCAGCCGGCGGGCGTGCATGGCCGCCATCACGTACGCCGAGATCGAGAGGATCTCGAGGCCGATGAAGAGGACGATCAGGTCGTTCGCCGACGCCATCGTCGCCCCACCGGCGGCGGACAGGAGCATGAGCACGTACAGCTCGGGCCCGTCGAAGCCCTCCCGGCGGAGGTAGTCGTCGGCGAGGAGGGCGACGAGGATCAGGCCCACGCACAGCACGCCGATCACGAACAGGCTGAAGCCGTCGAGCGCCACGGCCCCGCCCACGAGCGATGCGGCTCCCTCCTCGGGGTTGTGGACGCGACCCCACAGCGGGACGATCGAGATCAACGCGGCCAGGGCGACGACCACGGTGTACGCGGCGTACGTGCCCTTCGGCGGGCGGCGTGCGATCAGCGACACCACCGTCAGCATCACGACGCCGCCGACCATCAGGATCAACTGCGGCGCGAGGGCCGACCAGACGACGTCCGGCGTCGCGAGGCGGGCCGCGCCGTCCGTGGCCTGGGCGAGGAGGGGGATCACTGGTGCTCCCCGGCGGACTCGGCGGCGGGCACGTGGACCTCCACATCGGTGACGTCGGCGTCGCTGTGCGCACCGACGTGCTCCATCAGGCGTTCCACCGCGGGCTCGATCCGGTCGAGCATCGGCTTCGGGTAGAGGCCGAGGAACACGATCAGCACGACGAGCGGCGCGAGGACCGCCGCTTCGGACCAGCGGATCTCACGGAACGAGCGGTTCGCCTCGGTCGGTTCGCCGTGGAACACGCGCTGGTACGCCCACAGGAGGTAGAGGGCGGCGAGGATCACACCGGAGGCGGCGACGACCGCCCACCACCGCGCGCCCTTGAAGGCGCCGACGAGGGCGAGGAACTCACCGGGGAAGCCGTTCAGCCCGGGCAGGCCGATGGACGACATCATCACGAGCGTGAAGACGCCGGCGAACACGGGCGCGACCTTCTGCAGGCCTGAGAGCTCGGCGATCTCCCGGGTGTGGCGGCGCTCGTAGATCATCCCGACGAGGAGGAACAGCGCGGGCGTGGTGATCCCGTGGTTCACCATCTGCAGCACGGCGCCGTCGACGCCCTGGAGGGTGATCGAGAAGAGGCCGAGCACGATGAAGCCGAGGTGCGCGATCGACGAGTACGCGATCACGCGCTTCAGGTCCGACTGCATCGCCGCGCACACCGCGCCGTAGGTGATGCCGACGACGGCGAGCGTCAGGAACAGCGGCGCGAAGTAGTGGGCGGCCTCGGGGAAGAGGTACAGCCCGAACCGCAGCATGCCGTACGTCCCGAACTTCAGCAGGATGCCGGCCAGGATCACCGAGCCTGCGGTCGGCGCCTCGGTGTGCGCGTCGGGCAGCCACGTGTGCAGCGGGAACAGCGGCACCTTCACGGCGAAGGCGATCATGAAGCTGAGGAACAACCACCGCGCCGGTCCGGTGGAGATCGCCTGCGCCTCGGCGATCTCGACGAGGTCGAACGTGAACTTGCCGCCCGCCGCCTGGTGGTGCAGGACGGCGGTCGCCACGAGGCCGACCATCATGAAGGCCGAGCCGAACATCGTGTACAGGAAGAACTTCGTCGCGGCCGTGACCCGGTCGCCGTGCCCCCAGCCGCCGATCAGGAAGTACATCGGGACGAGCACGATCTCGAAGAAGATGAAGAACACGACGAGGTCGAGCGCCACGAACACGCCCATCGACCCGGCCATGAGCAGGAGCATCCACGCGTAGTACGGCTTGTGGTCGTGGTGCGGGTCCACCCCGACGATCGCGAGCGGGAACAGGACGCCCGAGAGCACGAGGAGGAAGAGCGAGATCCCGTCGGCGCCGAGGTGCCACGAGATGCCCAGCGACGAGATCCACTCGTACCGCTCGGTGAACTGGAAGTCGCCGTTCGAGGTGGCGAACTGGCTGAGCAGGTAGAGGCTCATCGCCCCCGACGTGCCGCTGAACAGGAGCGCCACCTGCTTGGCCAGCTCGGGCCGCGTGCGGGGCAGCAGCGCGATGGCCAGCGCCCCGAGCATCGGGACGACGATCATGGCGGTCAGCGGCGAGAAGGTGCCGCCCGCCGCGCTGGCCAGCAGGGACCCGTCGACGATCGCAGCAGCGGGGATCGCACTCATCTAGAAGCCCATCCTCGTCACGAAGTACCCCAGGATCAGGACGGCACCGGTCGCCAGCCCCAGCGCGTAGCCGCGGACCTGGCCGGACTGGAGGCGCCGCAGGCCGTCGCCGGCGACGCGGACCACCTTGGCGGTGCCGGTCACCGCGCCGTCGATCACGTTGCGGTCGAACCAGGCGATGCCGTCGAAGAGGCGCCGTCCGGGCCCGCCCATGAAGCGGCTGTACGCGGTGTCGATGTACCAACCCTGCGCGAACACGTCCTTCTCGACCGTCTCGGGTGGCACCGCGCGCCGCACGTAGACGGCGATCGCCCCGGCGATGCCGGCGAGCGCCAGCACGATCGCGATGGCCGCGAGGACGACGAGCGTCGACCCGGCCGGCAGCTCGTGGTGGTGGGCGAGGATCGGCTCGAGCCACCGCTCGAGGAAGTGGAGGTTCTTCGTGAACGGAAGGTTGAGGACGCCGGCCACGATGCCGAGCCCGGCGAGCGCCACGAGGGGCAGCGTCATCGTGAGGGGCGACTCGTGCGGGGTGTGGTCGGCCGTCAGGCCGTGGTGGTCGTGGGCCGCCACGTCGACCGGTCCCTCGTCGGCGTCGACGTGCTCGGACGCCTCGCCCTCCGCGCCGTGGCCGGTCAGGGCGGCGCCGAGACGCCGCCACTTCTCCTCGCCGAAGAAGGTGAGGACGACCTGGCGGGTCATGTAGAACGCGGTGATCAGGGCGGTGACCAGGCCGATGGCCCACAGCACCTTGCCGCCCGAGCCGAAGTCGTAGGCCCCGGCCAGGATCTCGTCCTTCGACCAGAAGCCCGAGAAGGGCGGCACACCGGCGATCGCCAGCCACCCGACGATGAACGTGCCCGCGGTGATCGGCATGTACTTGCGGAGGTTGCCGTAGCGGCGCATGTCCTGGTCGTGGGCCATGCCGTGGATCACGGAGCCCGAGCCGAGGAACAGCAGCGCCTTGAAGAACGCGTGGGTGACCATGTGGAAGATCGCCGCCACGTAGTTGCCGGTGCCGATCGCCAGGAAGAGGTAGCCCAGCTGGGAGACCGTCGAGTACGCGAGCACCTTCTTGATGTCGTTCTGGCTGATCGCGATCGTGGCGGCGACGAGGGCGGTGATCGCACCCACCCAGGCGATGACGTCGTTGGCCCAGGCCGCCTCGACCAGCACCGGGTTGAGGCGGACGAGCAGGTACACGCCCGACGTGACCATCGTGGCGGCGTGGATCAGGGCCGACACCGGCGTGGGGCCCGCCATGGCGTCGGGCAGCCAGACGAACAGGGGCAGCTGCGCGGACTTGCCGGTGGCCGCCACGAAGAAGAGGAGGCCGATGGCGATGGCCGTGCCGCCGGCGATCGTGCCCGCCGTGGCAGCCGCGGTGATGTCCAGGTAGTTGATCGACCCGACGGTGGTCCACACCAGGAACGTCGCGACCATGAAGCCCCAGTCGCCGATCCGGTTCGTGATGAACGCCTTCTTGCCGGCGGTCGCGTTGGCGGGGTCGGTGTGCCAGAACGAGATGAGGAAGTACGAGCAGGCGCCGACGCCCTCCCAGCCGAGGAAGGTCAGCAGGAGGTTGTCGCCCAGCACCAGCATGAGCATCGAGAAGACGAACAGGTTCAGGTAGAGGAAGAACTTCGAGAACTTCTCGTCGCCCTTCATGTAGCCGATGGCGTAGAGGTGGATGAGCGCCCCGACGCCCGTCACGAAGAGGCACATCGTGATGCTGAGCGGGTCGGCCAGGAAGCCCATGCCGACCTCGAAGTTGCCGGCGGGCAGCCAGGTGAAGAGCGTCTGCACCAGACGACGCTCCTCGGTCGACTTCGACAGCAGGTCGAAGAACACCGCCACCGTGAGGAGGAACGATCCCGAGACCGTCGCCGTCGCGAGTACGCCGGCGCGGGGGTCGCCCAGGCGGCGGCCGAGCGGCATCAGCACGAGCACGCCGAAGAGGGGCAGCGCAGGGATCAGCCAGAGCAGGTCGTCCACCGGTTCCTCAGCCCTTCAACATCGTCAGGTCGTCGGCGTCCGCACCCTGGCGGCGTCGCATGATGGCGAGGATCAGCGCGAGGCCCACGACCACCTCGGCGGCGGCGACGACCATCACGAAGAACACGACGACCTGGCCGCCGACATCCTCGAGCGTCTTCGAGAAGCTCACGAACGTGATGTTCACGGCGTTGAGCATCAGCTCCACGCACATGAACATGACGAGGGGGTTCCGCCGCATCAGCAGCCCGAGGGCGCCGATCGAGAACATCATCGCCGAGAGGACGAGGTAGGCGTTCTGGCTCACGAGCTCACCTCGTCGGACTCGGACACCTCGGCGTCGGCGTCGATCGCCTCGGTCTCGGCCGCCTCGGGCTCGGGCTCGGGCTCCTCCCGGACCGGGACCTCGTCGAGGTCGAGCGGGGTCGCGGTCGAGCGCCGGGACAGGACGACCGCCCCGACCACTGCGATCGTGAGCAGGACGGACGTGATCTCGAAGGCGTAGACGTAGTCGGTGAACAGCACGCGGCCGAGCGCCGCGATGTCGTTGCTCTCGTCGAGTCGCCCGCTGACCGACTTGGTCCCGGTCACGTCGGCCGTCGCCGCCAGCACCGAGACCAGCACCAGGCCGCCCACGGCCACCGCGGCGAGCAGCATCGCGGGCAGGCGCCATGGCGCGCGCTCCCGCTCGATCTGCTCCGTGCGATCGACGCCCAGCAGCATGATCACGAAGAGGAACAGGACCACGACCGCGCCGGCGTAGACGATCACCTGGATGGCGGCCAGGAAGTACGCCCCCTGCGCCACGAAGAGCACGGCGACGCCGAACAGCGTGGCGACGAGGGACAGCGCGTTGTGCACGGTGTTCCGGAAGAACACGACGCCGAGCGCGCCCAAGAGGCAGATCGACGCGGCGACCACCCAGACCGCACGCTCGATGAAGGTCACGGCGAGCAGCATCAGTGGTGCCCCCCGCCGTGGTCGTCGTGGTCGTCGTGGTCGTCGTGCCCGTGCGAGCCGGCACCGTGGGACGACGCGGTCGCCGAGACGGCGTCGACCACCGGCTGCGCCGGTTCGGGATCGCGCACGCCGTAGCCCAGCTCCGCCGACCAGGCCACGATGCCCTGGAACTCGTCGTCACCGCTCGGCGACGTCGCGCGCATCCACGCGGACGTGTGCTCGTCGTCGCCCGGACGCCAGTCCTCCCACGGGAGGTTCTGCGGCTTGCCGTCGTCGTCCACCAGCAGCTCGCGCTTCGTGTAGATCGCGTCGGAGCGGTTGGTGAAGCTGAACTCGAACATCTTCGTCTCGGTGATCGCCTCGGTCGGGCACGCCTCGACGCACATGTCGCAGTGGATGCACCGCAGGTAGTTGATCTCGTAGACGAAGCCGAAGCGCTCGCCGGGCGAGGTCGGGTTCGCCGGGTCGTTGTCAGCACCCCGGACGTAGATGCACCGGGCCGGACAGACACCGGCGCACAGCTCGCACCCGATGCACTTCTCCATGCCGTCCTCGTACCGGTTGAGGACGTGCCGGCCGTGGAGGCGCTGGGCCTTGGGGTGCTTCTGGTCCTCCTTGCCGCCCCGCCCGGCCCGGTACTCGAGCGTCAGGGTCTCACCGGAGCCCTTGCGGTGCGTGAAGAACTTCTTGATCGTGACTGCGAAGCCGTCGAGGTAGCCCATCAGGTCGTCACGCCTTCCAGGTCGCGTCGCCGCTCAGCGGTCCGGACGGCCTTCAGGAGGAGCGCTCCACCGAGGGCGAGCCCGGCGACGGCGGCCACGGCCACCCAGGCCCACGACCAGTCCTCGTCGAGTCCGACCTTGAGGCCGGCGAGCAGGAGGAACCACGCCAGGGCGAGCGGGATCAGGAGCTTCCAGCCGAGGTCCATCAGCTGGTCGTAGCGGAGCCTCGGCAGCGTGGTGCGGAACAGCACGAACGTGACGAGGAGGACCATCAGCTTCAGGAAGAACCAGACGAACGGCAGCACGTAGTCGGCCACCCAGCCGGTGAGGCCGAAGGACGGCCCGGCCGGGCCGCCGAGGAACAGCGTCACGATGACCGCGGACATCGTCACGACGTTCATGAACTCGCTCAGGTAGAACATCGCGAACCGCACGCCCGAGTACTCGGTGTGGAACCCGCCGACCAGCTCCTGCTCGGCCTCGACCAGGTCGAACGGCGGGCGGTTGAGCTCGGCGGTGGTGGCGATGAGGAACACCACGAACGGCACCAGGCCGGTCATCCAGAGGTTCCACTGCCAGGTGCCCTGCGAGCCGACGATGGCGTTCGTGGACAGGCTCTCGGATCGCAGCAGCACCGCCAGCAGCGACAGGCCGAGCGCCGCCTCGTAGCTCACCATCTGCGCCGTGGCCCGCACCGCGCCGAGCAGCGGGTACTTCGAACCGGACGACCAGCCGGCGAGCATCACGCCGTAGACCGCGAGGGAGCTCATGGCCAGCACGAGCAGGATGCCGATGTGCGGGTCGGCGAGCTGCACCAGCGTGTCGTGGCCGGCGATGCGGACCACGCCGTTCCCGCCCCCGTCGAAGTTGCCGGCGATCGGGATCACGGTGAACACGAGGAACGCCGGGACGAGCGAGAGGTAGGGCGCGAGGCGGAAGACGAACGGGTCGGCCTTCTCGGGGAGGAGGTCCTCCTTGAAGAACGCCTTGACGCCGTCGGCCAGCGTCTGCAGCACGCCGAACGGGCCGGCGATGGTCGGGCCCAGGCGGTTCGACATGTCGGCGTGGAGCTTGCGCTCGAACCAGATCATGAGCATCACCGAGACCAGGAGCAGCGCGAAGGCCACGACGACCTTGACCACCGTGATGAGCACGACGGTGAAGTCGACGTCGATCAGGAGGGGGTCGAGCGCCAGGAGCGGGCTCACCGGATCACCTCGATGCGCACGTCGGTCACGACGTCGCCGTCGGTCAGCAGTGAGGTGACCGGCGCGTCGGCCTGGTTGAGGCTGACGGCGGCGGTGCCCTTGGGGACACCGGGATCCGCGCTCGCGGGGACCACGATCGACCGGTCCGCCACCTTGACCGACACGGTGGCGCCGTCGTCGATGCCCAGTGTGGCGACGTCGAGCGGGTTCAGCCGGAGCTCTGCGCCGCGAGCGAGGCCCTTCGAGTGCTCGGCATGCTGCACCTGGGTGCCCTGGTCGTAGAGCACCCGGGTCACCACGAGGCGGAAGCCGTAGGCATCCGCGGCCGGGACCGTCGTGCGCTCGGGTGCCACGAAGGTGATGCCCGAGGTGCGCGGCACGAGGCCGTCGATCGCCCCGGCGTCCGCGAGCGCCTCGGTGGTGATCTCCGCGTGCGAGGGGGCGACCTCGGCGATCTCGGCCCGGACGTCCTCGACCGAACCGAAGCCGAGGTCACGGCCCAGGCGGATCGAGAGCTCCTCGGCCAGCTGCCAGTCGGCACGCGCCGTGCCCGGTGCGGTGACCTTCTGGTCGAGCACGGTGACGCGTCCCTCGATGTTCGTGGTCGTACCGGGGACCTCGGCGAAGCCGGCCGCCGCCAGGACCACGTCGGCCCGGCGCGACGACTCGTTGAGCAGGGTGTCGACGGCGATGACCGTGCGGGCCCCGGCGATGGCGCGCTCCGCCAGGCGCCGGTCGGGGTGGTCGGCGATGGGGTCGGCGCCGAGGAGCACGAGCACGTCGATGCGACCGTCGGCGGCGGCGGCGAGGATCCCCGTGGTGTCGAGGCCGTCGGCGGCCGGGACCCCGGCCCACCGCGACG
>JAEZFI010000241.1 GCA_023437745.1 Actinomycetes bacterium | reverse complement strand
GCGCCGCCGTGTCGCCGCGGTCGCCGGCACCAGCGCCGCCGTCGCCGTCGCGGCGGGCGGGGTCGTGGCCACGTCCACCTGGGGGGCGAAGCTCACGCCGCAGCGGTTGTGGCAGCACCGTCGGCGCGACCTCGGCGACGGCTGGCTCCCGCTGGGCCTGGCCCTCGTCGGGTGGGACCTCATCTACTACTGGAACCATCGCCTCATGCACGAGGCGCGGTACATGTGGGCGATCCACGTCGTCCACCACTCGAGCGAGCGGTACAACCTGTCCGTCGCGCTCCGGCAGCCCGTGGCGGACGTCCTCGGCACGTTCGTCCCGTACGGGCTGCTGAGCCTCGCCGGCATCCGTCCCGTCCACGTCCAGACGGCGCGCGGGGTGAACCTGCTCTACCAGTACTGGGTGCACACCGAGACGATCCGCCACCTCGGCGCCGCCGAGGAGGTGCTGAACTCGCCGTCCGCCCACCGGGTGCACCACGGCAGCAACCGCCAGTACATCGACCGCAACCACGGCGGGATCCTCATCATCTGGGATCGCCTGTTCGGCACGTACGAGCCCGAAGGCGAACCGGTCGTCTACGGGCTCACGAAGAACCTCGGCTCGTTCTCACCGCTGCGCATCGCGTCGCACGAGCACCTCGACATCCTGCGCGACGTCGCCCGGTCCGAGACGTGGCGCGACCGGCTGTCGTTCGTGGTCCGGGGACCGGGATGGGCGTACGACCGGCACCGCCAGCTGGGTTGGTCGGGGACGACCGAAGAGGCGACGCCCGCCGCCGCCTGAACCCCTCGCGGTGCGGGTCAGCTCACTCCGCGAGCTTGTCGATGCCGTCCTTCAGCTTCTCGGCACCGTCCTCGATCTTGTCCGTGTGCTTGCCCCCGGTCTTGTCGTCGACCACGTCGGCGACCTTGTCGACGGCGTCCTTCGCCTGCTCCTTGTTCCCGGAGACCAGGCCCTTGACCTTGTCCATCAACCCCATGTCGAACCTCCACGTCCGGCGCCGATCGACGCGCGGTGCAGCCTTCCACCCTGGCGACGAGGCGTCCATCGGTTCGACGGAACGGATGGGGGCGGGGCGAACCTGACAGGCTGGGCTCCGTGATCATGGCCTGCCTCAACGGCTCACGCCGGGCGTCCGAGCATCCTCGGCTGCCCACCCGGCCGGACGAGCTGGCCACGGACGCCGCCGCGGTCGTACAGCTCGGGGCGACGTCGCTGCACATCCACCCCAAGGACGCCCAGGGGGTCGACACGCTCGCCGCCGCCCACGTCGACGCAGCGGTGCTCGCGGTGACCGGCGCCGTGCCCTCCGTCCCTGTGGGCGTGACGACCGGCGCCTGGACCGCCCGCGATCCCGCCGAGCGGCGCCGCCACATCGACAGCTGGACGCAGCTCCCCCACTTCGCGTCGCTCAACTGGCACGAGGACGGTTCGCTGCTCGTGGGCCACACCCTGAACGATCGGGGTGTCCTCGTCGAAGCGGGGCTGTGGGACGTGGTGTCGGCGCGGCGGTTCGCCGACGAGGTCAACGGGCTCGAGGTGCTCCGGGTCCTCGTGGAACCGCTGGACGGTGCGCTGGACGACGCGCTCCGCTCGGTCCACCGCATGATCGAGGTGGTGGAGCCGCTCGGCTACCCCATCCTCGTCCACGGCTCGGGGCCGACCGCGTGGGGCGTGCTGCGTGAGGCCCTCGCACTCGGCCTGGACACCCGCATCGGGCTCGAGGACACCTTGACGTTGCCGAGCGGTCGGAGGGCGCAGGGCAACGACGAGCTCGTGCGCACTGCGGTGGGCATCGCCGCGGGCTCGGCGCGCCGGTGGTGACGATTCGCTCAACATCCGGTCGCCGCGTGCCGAGACTCCGTGCGTGGTGGATCACGTCCCCGACAAGCGGCTGACCCGCCGGATCGAGACCGACATCGAAGTCCAGTGGGTCGTGCCCCGCAAGGGTCGGTTCCGCACGGTCGAGACGACCGAGGACGCCCGGATCGTGAACGTGTCCTCCACCGGCGTCGGCATCCGCGCCGTGTCCGTGCCGGAGCTCCGGCGAGGGTCCGTGGTGTCGATCCGCTGCCGGGGCGAGGAGGGGGAGGTCGACGTCCGCCGCATCGACCCCACCGACGACCCCGACGAGTCCTACTTCGCGGCCGAGCTGATCGCTCCGAGCCACGGGCTGATCGAGGCACTGCTCGGTCAGACGGCAGCGGCGCCGCGGGTGCGCCTCGAGGACCTCTGGAACCGCGGGAGCTGACCGCAGCCCGATCGCCCGTGGAGGCGCCCGACGACTACCGGGCAGCGGCTGCGACGGCCTCGACCCACCGCGGGTCGTGGCCACACGCCGGCTTCACCAGCGACATCCGGAGGTGACGGCGACCCGCCTCGACACCCAGCACCCGTGCGAGGTGCCGGTGGTCCTCGTCCCACCGGACGGAGACCACGACCGTGTCGCCCGGCGCGACGAACGAGGGGCACGGCGCCGAGAGGTCGAGGCTCAGCCCGCCGGCGCGGAGCTCGTGGGTCCGCCCGGCCAGGACCTCGGCCCGCGACCCGTCGGCGCACAGCACCACGCCCGAGAGCCCTGCGCCCACGCGACCCGCACCTCCGCCCGACATCTCGCTCACCAGCCCTTGTCCACCTGGTGGATCAGTCGCATCAGCCGGTCCTGGTCCGCCGTGGTGATCTGCTCGAAGCTCGCCCGCACCCGACCGTCCCGCGCCTCGATCACCGTCGCCGTGGCCATGATCGGCCGGTCGGGCATCTGGATGGCGACGGCCAGGTGCTCGCCCTCGCCGAACGAGAGGCCGGCGGGCGCCGCCAGCGCCACACCGCCCGCACTCAGGTCGAGCGTGCGCGCCGCGATGCACTCCTGCGTGCCGTCGAGGGTCACCACCCAGACGTCCATCTCGATCGCCCCACGGTGGTACCGCCGCTCCTGGACCATCTGCGGCGGCCACTCGGCGTGGAGCTCCCAGGACTCGGGATCCCGCTCCTCGACCAGCGTGCCGGCGAGGCGCTGCCGGCCGCCCTGCGCCGCCCACGAGAGCTCGCAGGTGAGCGCCGGCGCCAGGTGGAGCGGTTCCTCGGCAGGCTGCGGTTCGAGGACGAAGGCGGGTGCGCCACCCGGGCGCTCCCACGCATCGCGCACCAGGACCTCCACGTGGTCGGCGTGAGTCTCGGCCATCGACCGCATCGCGATGCGCCATCCGATGAGGTCGGCGGGCTGTTCGGGCGGGCTCGGCACCCGTCCACCCTGGGGCGCGGAGCCGACGCTGGGCTCCGTCAGCACCGGACGGAGGAGTGCCACGCCGACATCATCGGACGATCGCCCTCCACGCCTGAACGTTCCCTCGCGGAGCGCACCGAGATGAGCCGGTCGATCCACACCCGCCGGGTCGCAGGGCGCGGCGGCGTGGGCTGTCCGGCCCGAAATCCTCAACCGCCGACGGGCCGGGCCGATAGCCGACGGGACGGTCGAGGCGGGGTACGGCCACCGACCGCGTGGACGAGGAAGGCAGCAGGATGCAGCCAACACACCACAGAGGCGTCGCCGCCGGTGTGCTGGCGGCGGTGTCGATCACGACAGCCCTGCTCGTCGCTCCCGTGTCCGCCGACGACTTCGAGCCGGGGAACCACGCGCCCACGGTGTCGACGGCCGCCTGGTCGTGGCCGGTCGGGCAATCGGCCTTCGAGCCCGACGGCGGCGCCTCCGACGAGGTCTACGCGTACGCCGTGACCGTTGGGGACGACGACAGCCTGGCCGATCTCGACCGGGTGACCCTCTGCCTGCACCACTCGCTGCACGAGGACGGCGTCGCCCCCGGCGACGGCGACCCCACCTGTGCCGTCACCGACCCGCGGAGCACCGTGCGCCTGACGTGGGTCCGATCGACCGGCGTCATCGACGTCGACGCCGGCGGCTCGGCGCACTGGTCGCTCGGCACCGGCGGCGACGCCTCCACCCCACCCGCCGACCTCGGCGCCCTGTCCGGCCAGCTGGTCTTCCGGTTCCGCGTCTCGGAGGTCATGCGGCGTGGCACGTGGACCGCCACCGTCACGGCGGTCGACACCAGCGCCGCGTCGGGCTCGGACGCCTCGATGACGGCGGACGTGGCGGCCTACGCCTCGATCACGACGCGGGCGCCTCAGAGCTTCGGGAAGGTCGACGCCGGCAGCGCCGCGATCGTCACCGACGCGCCCGTCGTGACCGCGAACGGTGCCACCGAGCTCAGCCTCACCGCAGGCGACTTCGTCTCGAGCTCCGGTTCGTTCGCGCTGCAGCCCTCCGGCGCGACCAGCGAACGTCCGACCACCGGGCAGGTCACCTACGACTGCAACGCGGACGGGACGTTCACCGAGGGCACCGCCGTGCGGATCGCCTCGACCGCCACCTCCCTCGGCAGCGCCACACCCACCGGCACGCCCGAGGGTGGCAGCGCCGTGGTCAACACATGCCGCCTGATCCACGGCGGCGGTCGCCCGGTCGACACCTATTCGTTCTCGGTCGTGAACGGCATCACCAGCGGACCCTGACCGTCGCCCCGAGTGGCCCCGGCGGCCGGGGCGGTCGCCCTCGTTCACATCCGGCAGCGTCGTGCCGATCTGTCAGCATGGGTCCGCGCTCGGTCGTCGCCGCCATGGCGGTCCTCGTCGCGGGCGGGCTCTGGGCCGCTCCGGCCGGTGCGCAGGGTGACGGCCTCAGCCTCGGGGGTGGCAGCGACATCGGCGCCGGCACGGTGCTCTCGCTCCCACCGGGCGGAGGGGTCGGAGCGATCCACCACCTGACGGCCGACAACCCGACGGACCAGCCGATCCAGGTCGACTTCCACTCCGAGTCGCCGCTGGGGATCCGCGTGGTGCCCTCGCTGGAGCGCGCGACGATCGCGCCCGGGAGGAGCGTTCGGGTCCCCTTCGCGATCGAGGTGGCCGCGTCGATGACCGCCGGCGACCACGTCGTCAACGTGCAGCTCGTCCGCTCCGACGTGCCGCCGCTGCCCGGCGCCGTCACCTCGGTCCCCGCCGTGGGCACGACCTTCACCGTGAGGGTCAGTGGTTCGACCGGCACGCTGGTCGTCCGCGCCGTGAGCGCGGAGACGGGCGCTCCCGCCGACGGGACGATCTCGATCCATGCCGTGGACCAGGCGGACCGGTCGATCGAGGTCGCGCGCACCGACGGCTCCGAGCTGAGCCAGGTGCTGACGCCCGGGGTGTACCGGGCCAGCTACCGCCTCGGCGGCACCGAGATGGCGAGCCAGCGGGTCACGGTCGCCGATGGGGGCACGTCCACCGCCACGCTGGCGGTGCGCTCCGTGTCGTTCGTGGCCGGCGCTGCCCGGGCCGGGCGGCAGAACGGCGCGGTCGTGGTCGCCGACCTGACGGCGTCGGTCGAGAACCGCGTCGGTCCGATCGACGGCGAGGTCGCACTCGTCGCGCGCATCCGCCACGACGACGGGCCGCCCGAGGTCGCCACGCTGCGACGGTTCGACGGCCTCCCGACCGGGCTCACCGAGGCGAGCGTGACGTGGCACCCGGCCGACGGCTTCGAGCCCGGCACCTACCGCTTCGAGTTCCAGCTGGTGACCTCCCGGTTCACGATCAGCCACGCGGGTCGGGCCGAGGTCGTCGTGCCCGAGCCGCCGACCTCGCGCAGCGCAGCGCTCGTGGTCGTGGCGGCAGTCCTCGGCGGGATGGTGACGTACTTCGTGACGACATCGATCACGCGTCGGCGGACCCCAGGGACCCATCCGACGGAGCACGCACCGTCGCCCGCCACCGCCCCCGTCGCCGTGCCGCCGCAGGATCCGCGAGGCACCCCCACGAACCCCACCGTGCACTGGCCCTGGAGGCTGGAGGGCAACACCTGGACGTGCGACTGGACGGAGTGACCGCTCGACCGCCGTGCGCCTCGACGTTTGAAGCGCGAGGTGAGGGGAATCCCTGTGCATGTCCACGACCGACACGAACACCTCGTCCAGCGCTGCGAGCCGCGTCTCCCGGCGGTTCGGCCCGCTCCCCATCGTCGCGATCATCGCCGCCGTCCTCGTCGCCGGCCTGCTGATCGTCGACCGAGCACTCAGCCCGGCCGGTGACACGGTCGCCGTGCTCGGCGACTCGATCACCTTCGTGACCACCGGGAAGATCTTCCAGGAGTTCGACAACGAGTACAAGGTGATCGGCGACGCCAAGCTGGGCGCACGAGTCGAGGACATGCAGCCGACCGCCGACAGCCTCGCCCCTCAGAAGCCACAGCAGCTGATCGTGGACCTCGGCACGAACGACGTGCTCCTCGACACCCCGATCGACCAGGCCGGAGCGAGCCTCCGCGAGATGATCGGGAAGTTCAAGGACGCCAAGTGCATCCACGTGGTGAACATCAACACCCACATGACGTCCGACGGGGCGCCGGTGCCGGACGCGGCTCGGGCGATGAACGAGCAGATCGACAAGATCGCGGCGGACGACCACCGCATCGACGTCATCGACTGGGACGGCATGGTGGGCGGGTCGGTCGACGACCAGCACCCGGCCGGGACCTTCACGGCCGACACGGTCCATCCGTCGGAGGAGGGCCAGCGAGCGCTCGCCGATGCCATGGCCGACTCGCTCGCCCGCTGCGGGCGCCCCTGGCACTTCTGGTGACACCGGCTCGCGGCGGCGCCTCCGCCGAACGCGATCAGGTGAGACGGAGCGGACGAGCCCGACGCTAGAGGACCACCGGGGGAGCCGTGCTCGGCGGTGAGGTCGGAGGAGGCTCCGTGGGCGGTGGCTCGGTCGGCGGGGGCGACGTCGTGGGCGGCGGGGTCGTCGGCGGGGCGGTGGTCGGCGGCGTCGTCGCCGGCGGGCTGGTGGTCGGTGGGTTGGTGGCGGGTCGAGCCGTCGTCGGCGTGATCACCGGCACGTTCGCGACGACCACCGGTTGCTCCGACCTCGGCGTGGTCGCCGGTGGCTGGCGAGGCACGACGAACAGGGTGATCCAGGGGTTCGCGACCGGCGTGGCGGCAGGCTTCCTCGAGCCGGAGCGCTTCCGCTCCGCCTCGGTGGTGGTCGTCGCTCGTGGCCGCCGGGACGGCTTCGACTTCGACGTCGGCGCCGGTTGCTGGCTCCCCGCTCCCTCGCCCGCGGAGCGAGCCGCCTCCGCACCGGAGGGGTCGACCGCCTCCGCATCGGGCGGGAGGACCGACGGGACGACGGCGTCGTCCGCCGCGTCCCCGGCATCGTCCGTTGCCTCGCTCGGACGCTCGACGCTCGCCGATTCGACCTTCGTCCCGACCACCGTACGGTCGTCGTGCGTGACGTTCAGGGCCACCGCGACTGCGCCCACCGCCAGCGCCGTGCCCAACGCGGCCGCCACACGGGGCCGGCGACCGACCGGGCCGCCGACGGCCCGAACGGAGCGGGACGCGCGCTCGATGCCACTGCCGGCGCCCACGAGCGCCGCCTCGGGGATCGGCGGGACCGGGACGCTCTGCGGCAGCGGCGGCGGCAGCATGAGGGGCTTCCCCGATGACGTCCGCATCCCGCCGTCGCGCCCGATGCCCACCACCGGGAGCAGGCGAACACCACCCAGGCCCGACCTCGCCACCACGACCTGATCGGTGGGCCCGCCGCCCAGCGCGTCGATCTGCTCGCGGAGCTCGGCGAGCGGAAGGTGCGTCTCGGGAGCGGGACCACCGCTCGGCAGCCGAAGGCGGATCTGCGCCAGCCCGTCGGCCGAGGCGAGGCCCAGCGCCCCCGTCACCGGGGACGTGCGAAGGTCCCCCCGGTCGTCCGTCCACGCGACGACGGCCTCGCGGTCGCCGTCGGGCACGAGCTCCGCCAGGCGGTCTCGGAGGTCGCCGAGCTTCATGGCCGCGAACGCTTCATGATCGAGCGCACTTCACGATCGAGAGCCGCCAGCGCCCGGCCTCGTGGCCGACCGTGTCCCCATGGGTTCGATCGTAGGCCCGTGACCAGGCCCATGTGCAGTCGAGATGATGAGTGCCGTTCAACTTCGCGGCGTCGTCTGGCTCAGTCGAGGTGGATCCTGATGGCCCCCAACGGTCCCCCCGGAACGGGGACGATCTCCAGCTCGAGGTGCCAGGCGTGGCGGGGGTCCCGGCGGGCGGCGACGATCCGCACGACGTCGGTCAGCGCGGTCCGGGTCTCGTGGTCGAGCGCCCAACGATCTGCCGCGTCGTGGACGAAGTCCATCGCAGCCCGGAGCGTGCTCCACGAGAAGCGGCCGTCGACCCGCCTCTCGTCCGGCGCGAGCTCGGCGGGTCCCCGGGCGGTGAACCACGCGTCGACCACGGCCCGGCCCGTCTCGCTCAGGTCCCTGACGGCACGGTCGACCGGCCCGATCGCCCACGGCGCCGTGTGCAGCTCGCCGCTGACCGGGCAACGGAACGCCCGGTCGCTCGTGGACACGATGTGGTGGCGACCGCAGGCGCACTCGACCAGCTGCCAGGTGCTGTCGCAGAGCGGGCAGGTCCCCCTGGATGCACCGGCCGGCACCTCGTGGTGCTCGCCGCAGTCGGGGCACACCACCACCCACATCGCCGCCACGTCGTCACCTGCGGACAACCTCACGTCATCGGTGTACCCCGAGCGGAGGCCGGCGATGCCGGGAGTCGGTGCCGCCAGGGGGGACTCTTCCCCCCTCGCTGGGCGGCGCTGCCGGGATGGGCCGCACGGGCGGCGGGTACCCAAGGGCATGATCACCGGGACGGCGCCAGGGGCTCCGTCGCCACAGGAGCCGGGCGAGCGACGTCGGAGTCGCGCCGTGCTGCGAGAGGTCGTCCCGGGCAGCCACGTGGACTGCGCGCGCTGCGGCCAGCCCGTGAAGTTCCGGGCCCGGCTCCGCCACCAGACGGTGATCTGCAACGTGTACGACGAGGGGCGCTGGATGCGCGTGGACCACTACCACGCCGACTGCTACCGCGAGGCGGGTCGGCCGTACGGGCAGCCCGACGCCACAGCGGTCCGAGCCCCGCGCGGCGCCAAGAAGACCCCCGGGACCCCCGGCTCGTGAGGCGTCAGCGCCCGGAGCGGGCCGACGGCTCGGCCCCGGCGGCGTCGATGTCGAAGACCTCGTAGAGCCCGGTCAGCTGGAACAGCCGGAGTGCCCGCTCGCTGAGCCCTCTCAGCGTGAACCGCCCCTGCTTCCGCAGCGACAGCAGCAGGTTGAGCCCCGCGGAGTCCATGAACTCCACCCCGCTCATGTCGAGCACGAGGTCGTGCCCTGCCTCCGCCGCCGCGGTCAACACGCCCCCCACCTGTGCGGCCGTGTCCACGTCGATCTCTCCGAGGAGCCTCACGACCGCAGGGACGGTGTCGAAGTCGACGTCGATCTGGAGGCGGGAGTCCGGCACGGCCGAAGGGTACCCACGCGCCGCAACGATCATCCACAGCGCGTCGCGCGCTCGGACGCGGTGGCCGCGCCGGCGTCAGCGGCGGAGCCCGGCCAGGGTCGTCTCGGCGAGCTCGCGGGCCTGGTCGACCGACGGCGCCGTGGCGGCCACACCGAACTGGCCGATCGTCGTGGCGACGCCGTAGATCGTGGGTCCGCCCGGGCCCGTCACTCCGTCGACCTTCAGGACCAAGCTCGTGCTGTCCGCGCCCTTCACGTCGACGGAGGGCTGCACGGCGACCGTCAGGCCCCCGGCTGCGGTGCCCTTCTGGGCGACGCACTCGGCAGCCGCACGGCCGATCTCGAGCAGGCGGCGGCTCTCGGTCGGACCGGCCATGGCCACGGCGGCCACGCTGACGCCCGGCTCGGTGCCCGAGGCCGGCGCGAACGCCACCGTCGATTCGGCGGACGGGGACGTCGCTCCGGTGGTGTCGACGCCGCAGGTCATCATCCCCGAGATCACCGAGTAGAGCGTGAGCGTCGACGGCAGGGTCGTGACGATCCAGCCGTCGGGCACGTCCTCGATGGTGGGGAGGGCGGCGCGCACGTGCTCGAGGTCGGGCTCCACGAGGTCCGCCGACGGTGTCGGATCACCGTTCGCGTCGCCGCCCCCGTCGTCGCCCTTGGTCAGCAGCACCACGGCGACGATCGCCACCGAGGCGGCGAGCACGAGGAAGATCAGCCACTTGCCACGACGAGGGTTCGGCGGTGGCGGTGTCGGCGGAGGGGTGACGTGCCGTGTGGGCGCGGGCGGCGCGGTGCCCCAGGCCGGTTCGGCCGTGGGCGACGACACCGGAGGCGGCGCCCAACGGGACGCGGCACCCTGCTCGCCGTGGTCGCCGGGTGCGTGCGCCGCGGGTGCGTCG
>JAEZFI010000209.1 GCA_023437745.1 Actinomycetes bacterium | reverse complement strand
CGGCCCGACCGACATGATCAATTTGATCGCTCTTTGCAGGCGGCATCACCGGGTGACGCACCGGCGGGGCTGGTCGCTCGTCGCGAACCCCGACCAGACGTTCACCTGGACCACCCCACACGGCAACCAGGTCCACACCCGCGGACCACCCGGCTGAACCACGGCGGCGATCTGGGTGACACCAGCGCGGCGAGCTTTCGCGAGGACCCGAGAAGCGATCGGGACGGAGAAGCCGGCGGCTCCGGCCCCTCAGCGCGGTCGCGCCGTGCGCCGTGCGCCGGGCCGCCTCCGCCTCAGGCGCCGAGCTGCGGGCTGAGGTTCGACGCGAACCACCGTGGCGACGACGGGCCCGAGCCTGCAGCGAGCAACGCCCGGAGCACCGGTGCCACAGCCTGGTTCGACCCGAGGAACACCCATGCCTCACCGGTCGACCCTCGGATCGACGACACCAGATCGGCCGGGACGTCGGCCCCACCGTCGAACAGCAACGTCGACGCGATCGAGCCACCGGCGACCGCCAGTCCGGTGAACAGGTCGGGGATGAGGGCTTCGCCGTCGCCCCGCTCGGCGACGACCGTGACGTCGAGGAGCCCCTCCGAGGTGACCACGTCGGCCAACGTCCTCCCCTGCAGCGCATCCGAGGGCGCGAAGCGGAAGAAGAGCCCTCGGTCGTCGGCGCCGAGGTCCTTCGCAGTCGCTGTGGCGCTGACCACCACGACGCCGGCACCCGTGACCTGGGGGAGTATCGCGGCGGTCGCCTCCGAGGACGGCGGGCTCACGATCACGTCCACCCCTTTCGCGAGCTGGTCGGTGACCGTGGCCTCGGCCACGGCCGAGCCGGGCTGCCCTGCGTCGCCCTCGATCAGCTCGACGGGTTCGCCGAGCACCCCGCCGTACGCGTTCATCTCTGCGATCGCCAGCTTCACGCCGGCGCGCTGGGCCCGGGCGGTGCCGGCGTCGGGCCCGGCAGAGGGGAGGACGAGCCCGATGGTCAGATGGCCGTCGGCGGGCGGTCCGGCCAGGGGGTTCACCACGGGCGGGTGCACCGAGTCGTCCAGCTCTGCGACGGCGCTGCGGACCGCGAGCCGCTCGACGGATCCCGCGTCGGTCATGCGCAGGACTGCGAAGCTCGCCTCGCCCGGGTCGCCGTTCTCCTGGAGCAGGATCGCGCCGCTCTGACCGTCGAAGTCGATCGGCTCGCCGCTGTCCATCAGGACACGGCAGCCCTCGTACTCGTAGCACTTGCGCCCCTTGCCGGTGACGCCGACGATCTCGGTCGCGAGCTTGGACGGCGCGTCCGTGCGGGCCAGCTCGGTCGCCAGGCCGACCACGATGGCGGCGTCGTATGCGGCGGCGGCGCCGACGGTCTCGTCGAGCTCGGGATCGACGCCGAGCAGGCGTCGGTGGAACCGCTCCGTGACGTCGGTGATCGGCGCGGTGCCCATCATCCCGGCGAGGCGCTGCGCCCCGGCCACGGGTGGGGGGTTCGTGGAGAGCGGGGCGTCGTCGTCGGTCGCCTCGATCTGCTCGCTGTGGGAGCACCCGGCGACGAGCGCGGCGGCGAGCAGGACCACCCCGACACCTCGAGCTCCCCGTCGCTTCGCCGTCATCGGGGTGTCACGGTACCGAAGGAGGGGTGCCGCGGCCCCCTCAGCGGCGAAGATGGGGGCCGTGGACGACGTCGACCCCGCCGATCTGGAGGCCTACCACGGGTATGCCCGCGCCCTCGTCGACGCGGTCGAGGACTCCCTCGCCGCGTGGGTCACACGGCTGGTGGACGAGCGCTCGCGGGGCGTCGACCGCTCCCGCCTCGACGAGGCGATCGACGAGGTCCGCGCCACGGTGCTGCCGGCCCTGCGGGACTTCGAGGCGAACGACCCGGGCCGGCAGACCACGACGCCCCTCGCCATCCTCCGGCGGGGTGTGCGCCCGGTGACCGAGCTCCTCCGGGCAGCCGGCGTCCCGCCCGCTCGGCGCGACGAGATGGAGGTCCGCCTCGCCCCCGAGGACGTGTACGGCCTGGGTCCGGCGGCGTTCGCCGACCTCGGGGACGCCGTCGGCGCCGCCGGTCTCGAGTGGGGGGCCGCCACCGCGCACGTCCACCTGCGCCGCCGCCGGGCCGCCGGCTCGGGCTGACGCGACACCCGGCGAACTCGGCCGGATGTCGGTGGCCGGCCACGCACTTCCGGCCAGGTTCGGGCCAGGGGCCGGGTCAGGGAGTGGCGCCCGTGCCGCCGCCCCACTGCCCGAGTCCGAGCGGCCGGTCCTCGAAGAACAGGCAGCCGACCGGGCAGGCGAACGGTGCTGCCTCGGCGGCATCGAGCCGGCAGCGCTGCACCTGCTCACCGCTCTGCACGGTGCGGGTGGAGTAGTGGCGGCAATCGGTGCGCACGGCCATCGCCCGAGTTTGTCACGCACGAAACACCCCTGTAACCGACGCTCCGTACAGTCGCTCCATGCCCGTGGGGACGCTCGACGTGAACGACGGCCGACCCGACGGCCGCGTCGAGTGCGACCTGCGCACGGCCGCCGTCGACGCACAGCTCGCCGCGCTGTTCGAGGAGCACTTCGGCGGCACGAAGGGACTCGCGCTCTGCGCCGTGGGCGGCTACGGCAGCGGGCTGCTCGCCCCCCGCAGCGACCTCGACATCGTGCTCCTGCGCCGCAAGCACGCCCGCATCGATGGGATCGACCGCCTCTGGTACCCGCTGTGGGACGACGGTTGGAAGGTCGGCCACGCCGTCCGCACGCCGTCGGAGACGCGCTCGCTGGCGCGGGACGACCTGGCCACCGCCACGTCGCTCCTCTCGATGCGCCACCTCGCCGGCGACCGCGACCTCACCGTCGAGGTGGCCACCCGCTCGCGGCAGGACTGGGCGGCCGACGGCCGCCGCCGTCTCGCCGAGCTGAGCCACTCGGTGGAGGAACGCCATGCCGGCCACGCCGAAGTGGCCTTCGCGCTCGAGCCCGATCTCAAGTCGGGCCGCGGCGGGCTCCGTGACCTGCACGCCATCCGTTGGGCGATCGCCGCTGGCGCCGCGCACTCCCTCGACCTCGACGCCCTCTCGGCAGCGGAGGACCTGCTGCTCGCGATCCGGAACCACCTCCACCGCATCGCCGGGCGGGGTGACGTCGTGGTCCTCCAGGAGCAGGACACCCTCGCCGCCACGATGGGCTTCGCGTCGGCCGACGAGCTGATGACGATGTGCTCGCGTGCGGGGCGCCAGGTGGCCCTCGCGAGCGACGAGTTCTGGTACGACGTCGACGTGCGGGCCGGCCGACGGCACGTCCCCTCGACCGTCGCCGATGCCAGGTTCTCGATGCGGGACGGCCGCCTCGAGCTGGACCCCGCAGTGGCGCCCACGCCGCAGGTCGCGCTGGAGCTGGCGACGGTTGCCGCCCGTGAGTCGGTGCGGATGGGCCGGTCGACGGTCGCTCGGCTCGCAACGGCGGCAGGCCCCGCGCAGCCGTGGAGCGAGGAGCTGCGTGCCGCGTTCGTCGGCCTGCTCGTCACAGGTGCCGGGCTCGTCCCCGCCGTCGAAGTCCTCGATGACGCCGGCATCTTCGTGCAGCTCGTCCCGGAGTGGGCCGACGTGCAGAGCCGCCCGCAGCGCAACGCCTACCACCGCTTCACCGTGGACCGGCACCTGACCGAGACCGTCGCGTCGGCCGGACGGTTGCTCCAGCGGGTCGCCCGCCCCGACCTCCTGGTGCTGGGTGCCCTGTTCCACGACATCGGCAAGGTCGACCGCGGGGACCACACCGACGTCGGCGTCGAGCTCGTGCTCGGCATCGGCAAGCGGATGGGCATGACGCCCGAGGACGTCGGCCGCCTCCAGGGCCTCGTCCGTGAGCACCTCCTCCTGCCCGACACCGCCACCCGTCGAGACCTCGACGACCCGGTCGTCATCGACGCGGTGGCGTCACGGGTCGGCGACCTCGGTCAGCTCGAGCTGCTCGCCGCGATGGTCGTCGCGGACTCGGAGGCGACGGGTCCGGCCGCGTGGAGCACCTGGAAGGCCGGTCTCATCGACACCCTCGTCGGCCGGGTGCGGACGGCGCTGGGGGGCGAGGCGGCCGAGGAACCGCCGGCCGAGTCGAACGGCCACGCCGACGCCGCCCTGGTGGCTGCCGTGCGTGCCGACGGGCAGCCGCACATCGAGGCGCATGGCGAGTGGATCGTCGTGGCGGCCCCGGACCGGCCGGGCCTCATGGGTCGCCTCGCCGGGGCGTTGGCACTGAGCGCCTGCGACGTGGAGGAGGCGGTCGCGGGGGCCGAGGGTGGCGTGGCGCTGGACCGCTTCCGGGTCGACGCGGGACGGGCCGGACTGGACGTGGAGCGCGTCCGGCGGATGGTGACCGACGCGCTGGCGGGGCGGCTCGCGCTGAGCTGGCGCCTCGCCGAACGGCACCGCAGCTACCGGCGGACCCGACCCCCGGCGTCGATGCTGCCCCTCGACGTCCGCGTCATCAACGACGAGAGCGATCGCTACACGGTCATCGAGGTGCTCGGTCCCGACAGCGTGGGCCTGCTCTACCGGCTGGCGTCGGCGCTGGGTGAGCTCGACGTCGACATCGTCCAGGCACGCGTCTCGACACTCGGCGACGACGTCGTCGACTCCTTCTACGTGCACGGCGCGCACGACGGGAAGATCACCGACCCGCAGCACGTGGCGGAGATCCGCGCCGCGCTCCTCCACGCCCTCCAGCCGACGAGCTGACGAGGTCTCCCGGGCGGTGCGCGTGCCCGCGAACCGCCGGAGGCCTGGCGATAACCTCGACTCCGTGGACGACTCGACGGCACTCGGAGAGGGCGACCTGGTCCGCTGGGCCGAGTCCCTCGCCGGGATCGCCCGCACCGGCCTCGGGTTCACGCAGAACCAGTACGAGCGCGAGCGCTTCGAAGAGGTCCTCGCCGTCGCGGCCGACATCCGGGCCGCTGCATCACGCCGCCACGACCCGGGACAGCTGGTCGAGGAGTGGCTGCGCTCGGTGGGCGAGGGTGTCGCCGGCTACGTCACGCCCAAGGTCGCCGTCGGCGCGGTCGTCGGCAACGACGACGGCGAGATCCTGCTGATCAAGCGGGCCGACTCCGGCATCTGGCTCTACCCGACAGGGTGGGCCGACATCGGCTACTCGCCGTCCGAGGTGGCGCTCAAGGAGGTCAAGGAGGAGACGGGCATCGTGTGCGAGGTGCGCCGGCTGATCGGCGTGTTCGACGGGCTGCGACTGGGCTTCGCCCGCACCCCGCTGTACTCCCTCGTGTTCCACTGCCACGCCGTCGGCGGCGAGCTGGAGCCCCACCCGCTCGAGTGCGAGGACGTCGGCTGGTTCCGCCCCGACGCACTCCCCGAGCCGCTCGCGTCGGCCCACCACTGGGGTGCACACGCGCTGAGCGCCATCCGCGGCGAGGACGTGGGCGTGATGTTCGACCTCCCACGCGACGAGGTCTGGAGGGCCGTCGCCCCCTAGGCGCGCGGGCTACTGCTCCTCGAGGAAGCGCTCCACCTCGGCCACCAGGGCCTCGACGTCCGCGGGGTGTCCGAGGCGGTCGTGCTCCTCCTCGAGGTGGCGCACGTAGCTCAGCGTCTCGGGGTCCTCGGCGACGAGCGCTGAGATCTGCGTCTCGTAGTCGGCTTCCTCCTCCGCCAGCCCGCTGGCGTCGACCGACGTCTGGAGCAGCTCGCACACCCGGTCGACCAGCGCCCGCTGCGCCTTGGGGGATGGCGCGGCCGCCACGTAGCTCGGAACCGCGGCCCAGAACGAGGCGGAGTTCACCGATGCCGCCGTGCACTCCGAGTGGAGCACGCCGACGATGCCCGTCGGACCCTCGTACCGGGAGGGCTCGAGCCCCAGCGACTCGATCACCGACGGGTCGTAGGCCGTGCCGTACACGGCGCACGGGCGGCTGTGGGGCACGTCGGCGAGCAGCGCCCCGAGCGTCAGGACGAGCCGCGCCCTCGTGGCGGTGGCCACCTCGAGCACCTGTGCGCAGAACGTGCGCCACTTCAGGTGGGGCTCGACGCCCCTCAGCAGGATCACGTCCGGTGCACCCGGCGGCGTCGCGTACCAGAAGGTGTTCTCGGGCCACTCCAGCCGCCGGATGTCCCCCTCGTCGATGACCGACTGGGGGCGGAGCGAGGTGAAGTCGTAGAACTGCTCGGCGTCGATGCTCGCGAACGGGGTGGCGTCCCATCGCTCGATGAGGAGGTCGAGGGCGTTCGACGCGGCGTCACCGGCGTCGTTCCACCCCTCGAACGCAGCGACGACCACGGGCGCCCGCAGCGACGGCGTGTGGTCCCAGATCAGCTCCGACACCCTTTCACGCTACCGGCGAGGCCCGAACGATCGCACCGGACCGAGCTACGCCGCGGCGCCCGCCCGCCCCTACCGTGTGCGCCATGGTGACCGTCGACGAACTGACCAGCCCGGACCCCGAGGTCCTCGACGCCCTCAACGCGCTGCTGCCGCAGCTCTCGTCGTCGGCCACGCCCGTCACGGCCGACGAGCTGGCCGAGATGGTGGCCTCCGACGCCAGCCGGCTGCTGGTGGCCCGCAACGACGACGGCGCCGTCGTGGGATCGCTGACGCTCGTGGTCTTCCGGATCCCGACCGGCGTGCGGGGCTGGATCGAGGACGTCGTGGTGGACGGCGCGGCGCGCGGGACCGGCGTGGGTGAGGCCCTCAACCGCGCGGCGATCGACCTGGCGGCGACGCTCGGCGCCCGCTCGGTCGACCTCACGTCGCGGCCCAGCCGCGAGGCGGCGAACCGCCTCTACCAGAAGCTCGGGTTCGTCCCCCGCGAGACGAACGTGTACCGCTACCAGGGCGACGCCTGACGCTCCCGCGCCCGGGCGTCGAACCGCTCGGGACAATCGCCCCTGTGTGCGCCGGCGCCACCGGCGCAGGCTGGACCCAATCGGGTCCGAGGAGGGGTCATGACGTCGATCCTGCACACCGTCCGTCCGCGTCCCACCGTCGCCCCGAGGGCGCGTCGCACGAGGTGGGCCGCCCCGCTCGCCGTCCTGGCGGTGGTCGGTCTGCTGGGTGCGGGATGCGCCCCACCCGCGGAACCGAACTGGATCGACGTCCAATGGCTGCAGGACGCGGGCGGGACGAACGATCCGGTGACCGGTGCGTACACCGGCGACTGGCAGCAGTACGTGACCTCGAACGGCACGACCACCGGG
This sequence comes from Actinomycetes bacterium, assembly GCA_023437745.1. Classification (GTDB taxonomy): domain Bacteria; phylum Actinomycetota; class Acidimicrobiia; order Acidimicrobiales; family Microtrichaceae; genus JAEZFI01. Next base: position 16,787 of record JAEZFI010000209.1, on the reverse strand, counting down.
CCGACCGCCGCACCCTCGTCCTCGCTGCTGCGGACGCCACCGCCCTTCCTCATCACCTCGCTGGCGGGCGTCGGCAGCACGTTCGGGCTGCCCGACGGCACCGCCCGCTTCCCGTGGAACGGCCGTGCGGGCGAGGGCATCTCCGTGACCACGGTGCCCTTCGGTTCGGGCCGTGACTGGGTCGCGACGTTCCCGGGGGGCACGTGCTTCATCCAACGTGGCGGACCCGGCACCTGGGTGCTGTCGGCCACCCCCTCGCCGGACGGCTCGAGGATCGCTGTCACCGTGCTCAACAACGACTTCGGCGGCGACGTCCTCTCCTGGGTGGAGGTGCGGGACCTCACCCCGGGCGACTGCCCGGTCGTGACGAGGGTCCAGTACCTCCGGCGGGCCGCGCCGGTGAGCTCCGGAGCGATCGCCGGCGCCGCGGTCACCTGGTCACCCAGCTCGCAGTCGATCCTCTACGACCTGAAGGTCGCCGAAGGTGGTAGCGCCATCGTGCGCCTGGACGCGGTCACGGGGAGCACCCCCTCGTTCGTGCTGGCGGCGACGGAGGGCTGTGCCGCGCCGCTCGGCTGGTCGTACGAGGACCGCATCCTCGTCAACTGCTACGTCCGCAGCGCCACGGGCGTGATCCAGCAGTCCCGCATCGTGTCGTACCCACTCGGCGCCGGGGTGACGAACGTGATCGACACGTTCACCGCCGGGCCGGGCACGGTGGCCACCGTGCTGCTGTGGCACTACGGGTACTACGCGCCGGGGACGAACACGGTCGTCTTCAACAAGGCGGTGCCGGTGGTCGACGAGGAGGGAGCCGTCCAACCGTGGCTCCAGGTCCACACGGTGTACGACATCCCGTTCGCCCCGTCGACGCCCCTTCGTGGCAGTCCGCCGCCGCTGGTGTGGCACCAGGAGAACACGGCGGACGTGTTCGAGCCGGTCTCGCTGACCCACGTCCCCAACATGGAGCTCGTGGAGCGCTGGCTGCCCTGAACGGTGGGCGTCAGCCCACGTCGACGGCGGGCGCGGCGAACTGCGACTCGTAGAGCCGGTAGTAGTCGCCCTCGCGTTCGATCAGCTCGTCGTGCGAGCCCTGCTCGACGATGCGACCACCGTCCATCACGAGGATGGTGTCCGCGCCGCGGATGGTCGACAGGCGGTGGGCGATCACGAAGCTGGTGCGGTTGGACCGCAGCGCGTTCATGGCCTCCTGGATCTGCACCTCGGTGCGGGTGTCGACGGAGCTGGTCGCCTCGTCCAGGATCAGGATCGCAGGGTCGGCCAGGAACGCCCGGGCGATGGTGAGCAGCTGCTTCTGCCCGGCGCTGATGTTGTCGCCCTCCTCGTTGATCACCGTGTCGTAGCCGTCGGGCAGCGAGTGCACGAACCGGTCGACGTAGGTGGCCCGCGCCGCCTCGAGGATCTGCTCGTCGGTCGCCTCGGGGTTGCCATAGGCGATGTTGTCGCGGATGGTCCCGCCGAACAGCCAGGTGTCCTGCAGCACCATGCCGATGCCGGACCGGAGCTCGTGGCGCGGCATGGTCGAGATGTCGCGGCCGTCGAGGGTGATCCGCCCGCCGTCGAGCTCGTAGAACCGCATGATCAGGTTCACGAGGGTGGTCTTGCCGGCACCCGTCGGGCCGACGATGGCGATGGTCTCGCCCGGCTCGGCGACCAGTGAGAGCGACTCGATGAGCGGCCGCTCCGGGTCGTAGGAGAACGAGACGTCGTCGAACTCGACGCGTCCGCGGACCGGCGGCCGGTGCGGGGTGTCGGCGGGGTCGGGTCGCTGCTCGTCGGCGTCGAGGAGCTCGAGCACCCGCTCGAGCGACGCGATGCCGGACTGGAAGATGTTCATCATCGAGGCGAGCTGCGTGAGCGGCATCGAGAAGCTGCGCGAGTACTGGATGAACGCCTGCACGTCGCCGACGCTGATCGCGCCGTTCGCCACCCGGAGGCCACCCACCACGGCGACGATCACGTACTGCAGGTTGCCCATGAACATCGTCGCGGGCTGCATGAGGCTCGACATGAACTGGGCGCCGAACGACGACGCGTACAGCTGCTCGTTCGTGACCCGGAACCGCTCCTCGACCTCGTGCTGCCGGCCGAACGACTTCACGATGGCGTGACCGGTGAACGTCTCCTCGATCTGGGCGTTGAGCGCGCCCGTGCTCTTCCACTGATCGATGAATCGGGGCCGCGCCCGCTTCGCGATCGCCCGCATCGAGAAGATCGACGCCGGCACGGTGGTCAGCGCCACCACGGCCAGCAGCGGCGAGATCGTGAACATCATCACGGTCACCCCGAGGAGCAGCAGCACGGAGGTGAGCATCTGGCTCATGGTCTGCTGGAGGCTCTGGGCGACGTTGTCGAGGTCGTTCGTGACCCGGCTCAGGAGGTCACCACGCGCCTGCTGGTCGACGTACGAGAGGGGCAGCGCGTTGAGCTTGTCCTCGGCCTGCGAGCGCAGACGGAACATGAGCCGCTGCACGACCCCGGCGATCAGGTAGCCGGTGGCGAGCGAGAGGACGGCGGACCCTGCGTAGAGCCCGATGGCCTCGAGGAGGATCCCGTGGAGGCGGCCGAAGTCGATGCCACCGCCGATCACCCCCCGGACGATGACGTCGGTGCCACGGCCGAGCACTCGGGGGCCGAGCACGTTCAGGATGGCGCTCACCGCGGCGATCAGCCCGATCGCCACCAGGACGGTGCGCTGCGGTGCGAGCAGCCGGCCGAGTCGGCGCACCGAGCCGCGGAAGTCCTTGGACTTCTCCGTCGGGATGCCGGCGGCCTGCCACCTGCCGGCCGCCCGCGTCTCGGGGGCGGCCAGGTTGGTCGTGCCCTCGCCGTCGTCGTCCGTGGCGCCCGATCCGTCGGAGCCCGGGTGGCGGCTTCCGTCGGTGCTCATGCCGCGCTCCGTTCGCCGATCTGGGACTGCACGATCTCGGCATAGGTCGGGCAGTCCGCCAGGAGCTCGTCGTGGGTGCCGCGCCCGACGATCAGGCCGTCCTCGAGGACGATGATCAGGTCGGCGCCGGCGATCGTCGAGACCCGCTGCGCCACGATCACCACGGCAGCCTCCCGTGTGTGCGGCGCGAGCGCAGCCCGCAGGCGTGCATCGGTCATGAGGTCGAGGGCGGAGAACGAGTCGTCGAACACGTAGATCTCCGGGCGCCGCACGAGGGCACGGGCGATCGACAGCCGTTGGCGCTGCCCGCCGGACACGTTGGTGCCGCCCTGCTCGATCCGGGCGTCGAGGCCGCCCGGCATGGCCTGCACGAAGTCTGCGGCCTGCGCGACCTCGAGGGCCTCCCACATCTCGTCCTCCGTCGCGTCCGGGCGGCCGAATCGGAGGTTGCTCGCCACCGTCCCCGAGAACAGGTAGGGGCGCTGCGGGACCAGCCCGATGATGCTCCACAGGAGGTCCGGGTCGAGATCCCGGACGTCGACGCCGTCGACCAGGACGGTGCCCGACGTCGCGTCGAACAGCCGTGGGATCAGGTTGACGAGGGTGGTCTTCCCGGCGCCCGTGCTCCCGATGATCGCCGTGGTCTGCCCGGCGGTGGTCGTGAACGAGATGTCGCTGAGCACCGCCTGCTCTGCGCCCGGGTAGTGGAACCCGACGTCCCGCAGCTCGATCGTCCCCCGGCTCACGACCTCGCGCACGGGGTGGGTCGGCGGGACGACCGAGGGAGCCGTGTCGAGCACCTCCTGGATGCGACCCCCCGACACCGAGGCCCGGGGGATCATCGACATCATGAAGGTCGCCATCACGACCGACATCAGGATCTGGACGAGGTAGCTGAGGTAGGCGACCAGCGAGCCGACCTGCAGCTCCCCGGTGCCGATCCGGTCGGCCCCGATCCACAGGACCGCCACGCTGGCGCCGTTGATCAGCAGGTTCACGGTGGGGAACATCGACGACATGAGGCGCCCGGCCCGCAGCGCCGTGCCGGTGAGGTCGGCGTTGGCGGACCGGAACCGCTCGACCTCCTGCGGCTCCCGCACGAACGCCCTCACGACACGGATGCCGGTGATCTGCTCGCGCAGGACCCGGTTGATCTGGTCGACGTACTCCTGCATGTGGCGGAAGGTGGGGACCATCTGCGCCACGATCAGCCCCAGCACGACGGCGGCGAGGGGGATGCTCACGAGGAGGACGACCGAGAGGCCGACGCTCTCCCGCATCGCCATCACGATGCCCGCCACCATCGTGATCGGCGCGGCGATCGCCATCGTGCAGGCCATCACGACCAGCATCTGGACCTGCTGGACGTCGTTCGTGAGCCGGGTGATCAGCGACGGGGCGCCGAACGCTCCGACCTCGCGCGCCGAGAAGTCGGTCACGCGGTGGAACAGCGACGAGCGGAGGTCCCGGCCGAACGCCATGGCGACCTTGCCGCCCAGGTACACCGCGGCGACGGCGAACAGCACCTGGACGGTCGTGAACGCGAGCATCACCGCACCCTCGGACTTGATGAAGCCGACGTCGCCGGGGATCACGCCGTGGTCGATGATCCGGGCGTTCAGCGTGGGCAGCACCAGCGCCGCGATCGCCTGCACGGCCTGGAGCACCACGAGGCCGAGCAGGAGGTTGCGGTAGGGACGCAGGGTCGTCCGGAGCAGGCGGCTCAGCATCGCTCGTCGCCTGCTGACGTGCCGTGGAGGTACAGCGAGCGGATGTCGTCGACCGTCGACGGATGGTCGACGAGGAAGGGGTGGGTGAGGGCCAGGGTGACGGAGCGGAGGTGGCGAGCCGCGACCGCCGGCTCGACCCGGAGGCAGCCGGCGTGCTCCGCCAGGAGGTGGACGAGGGCAGGGCTGTCCGGCATCGGGCGTCGGGGACGGTCGTGGAGGCGGCTCCCCACGCTCGAGGCCAGGTGGAAGACGTCGATCACCCTCCGCTGGAGGACTTCGATCGCGGCGCCGAGCGCCGCTTCGAACGGCAGGTCGGGATCGATGGCGCCGATCGCCTCCTCCAGCGGCGCCGGATCGAGCGCGGCCTCGATGACCGCGGCGAGCAGCGCGTCCTTGTCGTCGAAGACCCGGAAGATCGTGCCCTCGGCGATGCCGGCGGCGTCGGCGATCTGGCGGGTGGTGACCCGCTCGCCGTGCTCGAGGAGGAGGGGGAGGGTCGCAGCGACGATCGCAGCGCGGCGTTCGTCCGCCGGCAGCGAGGCCGCGCGGGTCGCACGCCGGAGCGGCGGCGACGAGGGGGAGGCGACGGCGTTCACGGCCGAGCAGCGTACCTGAGTGAGCCCTCACTCACTTCGTCGCGCCGCGTGTCGCCGACCATGTCTCGCCGAACTGTCACCGCTGGCGGGGAAGTGCCGGGTGGGTGGTGACAGTTCGCGCTCGAGGCGGCAGGTCAGGCGGCGTCGACCCGGTACACGTCACCGTGGAGCGTGGCGACCAGAATCTCACCGTGGGGGCCCGTGGCGAAGGTCGTCGCGGCGGCGACCACGGCGCCGGCATCGAGGCGGAGGCGACCGTCGGTGAGCACGTGCAGCTCGCCCCGGCAGGCGTCCGTGAAGACGTAGCTCCCCGACAGGTCCGGGAGCCGCGGGTCCCTCGACACCACGCCGCCGATCACGGAGCAGTAGCCCTCGGAGTGGGAGAGCTCGATGACCGGGTCGACGAGCCCCGACCGGTCGCCGTCGGTCGCCGTGTCGCCGCGCCCCTCGCGCAGCTGCCAGCCGTAGTTCGCGCCCCGCCCGGCGCCGTCCGCCGCAGGAGCGTGGTCGATCTCCTCCTCCAGGTTCCCGCCGACGTCGCCGATCCACAGGTCGCCGGTGACCCTGTCGAACGAGAACCGCCACGGGTTGCGCAACCCGTAGGCCCAGATCTCCGCCTTGCTCCCGGCTCTCCCGGCGAAGGGGTTGTCGGCCGGGATCGCGATGCGGTCCGCCGTGCTCGCCGCTGCGTCGATGCGCAGGATCTTGCCCAGCAGCGTGCCGAGGTCCTGCCCGTTGCCGTCCGGGTCGCCCTGGCCCCCGCCGTCGCCGAACCCGACGTACAGCAACCCGTCGGGCCCGAACTCGACGTGACCCCCGTTGTGGTTCCAGAACGGCTGGGGCTGCCGCAGGATCACCGTCTCGGTGCCTGGGTCGGGTCGGGTCCCGTCCAGCCGGTAGCGCAGCACCCGCGACTCGCCGCCCTCGCCCTTGGTGGTGAAGGTCCCGTCCAGGACGAGGAGACCGCCGTCGGGGGAGACGGCCACGCCGAGCAGCCCCTGCTCCCCGCCCTGCGAGAGGATGCGGTCCGAGAGATCCAGGACGGGCGTCGGATCGACCACCAGTTCGTCGCCGGTGAGCTCCGCGAGGCGGAGGCGCCCGACTCGCTCCACCACGAAGAGCTGCGAGGTGCCGGGGATGGCCGCCATCGCCACGGGCTGCTCGAGGCCCTGGACGAGCCTCGTCACCCGCAGCGACGTCGTTCCGGACCCGTCGGTCGTGGTCGGGGTGCCGACGGCCGGTGCCGCGGTCGTGGAGGTCCGGTCGACCAGCGTGGAGGCCACCGGGCTGGAGGAATCAGCACCGTCGTCCCCGCCGCACGCCCCGAGGGTCAGCGCGCCCAGTGCCAGCGCCGCGGCGGCCGGGCGGCACAGGATCCTCATCACTCGCCGTCCCGCATCGGGCGGATGAGGCCCTCCTGCACGACCGACACCGCCAGCTCGCCCGACGTCGTGAACATGAGGCCGCGGCCCAGCCCGCGGCCGCCCGACGCGGAGGGGGTGTCCTGCGCGTAGAGGAGCCACTCGTCGGCCCGGAACGGTCGGTGGAACCACATCGCATGGTCGAGGCTCGCCATGAAGACACCACCCAGGCCGCTGCCACCGTGCGGTTGGAGCGAGGTGTCCAGCACGGTGATGTCCGAGGCGTACGTGACGATGCAGGCGTGGAGCACGGGGTCGTCGGGCAGCTTGCCGTTGGCCTTCAGCCACACGTCCTGGTGCATCGGCCCGGGTGAGCGGTCCGTGGGCGGCTTCCAGTCGCAGTACCTGGTGTCGATGGCCCGGGGCCGTGTGTACCAGTCGCCCAGCGCCTCCTTCCACGGCTCCATGCGCACGTGGAAGTCGGGCAGCGACTCGGGATCCGGCAGCCCGCTCGGCATCGCCATCTGATGGTCGAAGCCCTCCTCGGGCCGGTGGAAGTTGCACGAGAGGCCGAAGATCGGGCGCCCGTGCTGGATCGCGAGCACCCGCCGGGTCGTGAAGCTGCGACCGTCCCGCACGCGGTCCACCTGGTAGAGGATCGGCGCGTTCGGGTCGCCGGGACGCAGGAAGTAGGCGTGGAGCGAGTGGATGGCGTGGTCCACTTCGACGGTGCGCGTCGCCGCCACGACGGCCTGCCCGGCGACCTGGCCGCCGAACACCCGCTGGCGGTCCTCGTTCGGGGAGTTCCCCCGGAAGAGGTTGACCTCGACCGCCTCGAGGTCCAACAGCTCGATCAACGCGTCCACCGCCGCCTGGTCCATCGCACGAGTCTCGCTCACACCGGGCAGTGGGCCGCGCCCGTCCCTTCCGGGCCGCCGCAGAACGCCGACCGTGATGCCGACCGTGCGGGCAGCCCTCGATAGGCTGACCCGGTGAACGACGCGAGCCCCGTGGGCATCGAGGCGCACGCCCCGGGCAAGTTGCACCGCCTGTGGAAGTCGCCGCTGGTGCAACGCCTCATGAGCTTGCCGGGCCTCAGGATCCTCGAACAGCGCCTCGAGTCGGCGCAGCTCCGGAAGATGATCCGCTACGCCGGGGTCTCCGTGGTCTTCGTGCCGCTCGGGCAGCTCGCCGTGCAGTCGCTCGTGTGGATCTTCGACATCAAGGAGACGTGGGCGGTGCTGATCTCGGCGTCGGTGCTCACGATCCCCAACCTGCTGGCCAACAAGCACTACGTCTGGCGCCACAAGTCGAAGGACAACCGGGCCACCGAGCTGACGGTGTTCTGGCTCGCGGCAGTGCTGGGCACCGCGTTCGCCATCGCGTTCGTCTACATCGCCGGCCAGATGTTCCCGAAGGACGAGAGCCCGCTGGTCCACGGCACCGCGATCTTCTTCGCGCAGCTGCTCGGCTACGGCATCGTCTGGGTGCTGCGCTTCCTGTTCCTCGATCGCTGGCTGTTCAAGGCCACGCACCACGGCCAGGAGCCGACCGAGGACGAGGTGGAGGACCTCCACCGAGACCTCCCGATCTGATGGCCGGGGTCACGCTCGATCCCGGGATCCGCGCCGCGGCCGAGGCCGCTCGGGGCTTCATGCCGACCGACGAGGGCCTCGCGCTGCACCAGGCCGCCGTCGAGGCCACCACCCGGGTCCCGGGCGCGCCGCTCCTCGAGATCGGCAGCTACTGCGGCAAGTCGGGCATCTACCTCGGCGCCGCGGCTGCGGCGGCGGGCGTCGTCCTCTTCGCCGTCGACCACCATCGGGGGTCGGAGGAGAACCAGCCGGGGTGGGAGTGGCACGAACCCGATCTCGTGGACCCGGCCGTCGGTCGCATCGACACGCTGCCCACGTTCCGCCGGACCCTCCACGACGCCGGCCTCGAGCAGTCGGTCGTCGCCGTCGTGTCCGACTCGCCGACGCTCGCCCGCTACTGGGCGACGCCGCTGGCGCTGCTGTTCATCGACGGTGGGCACGGCGAGGATCCGGCCCACCGCGACTACGAGCTGTGGACGCCGCACGTGGCCCCCAACGGCCTGCTCGCCATCCACGACGTCTTCCCGGACCCGGCCGACGGCGGGCGCCCGCCCTACGAGATCTACCTCCGGGCCCTCGAGTCGGAGAGCTTCGCCGAGGTCGCCGCGTGCGGATCGCTGCGGGTGCTCGAGCGGCTCGACGACGGCCGCCCGCACCAGCCCACGCCACGCTGACGTTCCGCGGGACCCGATCGACCAGATCGGCGCCGCGAACGGCCGCTTCAGTCCCGCGGAACCGAAGGAGTCTGCTCGGCCCCGGGAGCCTGCTCGGCGTCGGGAGCCTGCTGGGCCTGGAGCGCCTGCTGGGCCTTCTTCTTGCGGGACTCCCGGGCGACGAGCAGCACGATCGCCGCGAGGCCCACGGCCATGCCGACCAGCACGCCGTACTGCGCGACGCCGCCGGGGTCGGTGGCCGACTGCGGTTCGCGACCGCTGTTCGGGGTCGGGACGATGTGCGGCGGTGCGACCACCGTGGGGGGAGCGTCGCCCCGAGAACCGGACGAATCCTGGGCGCCCGCTGCGGCCGAGCCGAGGCCGAGGGCGAGCAGGGTGACCAGCCCGAGGACGGCGACCCTGAGCCGGGTCATTCGCCGCTGTGCCCGGCGACGGCGTCGCCGTGCGTGTCGATGAGCGACGGCAGCCGGTCGTGGTCGACGAACAGGTGGCTGGCCGGGCTGGCCCCGGCGAGCGCGTCGGCGGCGAGCACGACGGCGGCCGCGGTGTAGGTCGACTGCTCCTGCCCGGGGAAGTGGACCTCCTCCGGGTACACGATGCCGGTCCAGTAGGCGCCGGACGGCTCGCGCAGCGTCTGGGCCCAGCGGAACAGCTGGGTGGCGCGCTCGGTCTCGCCCACGGCGAGGTGGGCGAGCATCGCCTCGCAGGTCTCGGCCGCCGTGACCCACGGGCGGTCCGACACGCAGCGCACGCCCTTGCCCTCCATCACGAACGCGTCCCAGCGGTCGGCCAGCCGGCGCCGGCCGTCCTCGCCGCCGATGACACCGGCGAGCACGGGGTAGTACCAGTCCATGGCCCAGCGGTGCTTCGGCGCGAACGCGTCGGGCTCGTCGCGGATCACCCGGGCCAGGCTCGCTGCGCTGAGCTCCCAGTCGGGACGCTCCTGGCCGAGCGACTCGGCCAGCGCGATGGCGCACCGCAGGCTGTGGCAGATCGACGACGACCCGGTCAGGAGCGCAAAGCTCCACGGGGTGCCGTCGGCGTGGCGTGCCCACAGGATCTCTCCGCGGGGCGTCTGCAGGTCGAGGACGAAGTCGATCGCCTTCTCGACGACCGGCCACATCGCCTCGACCAGGCCGCGGTCCTCGAACAGGAGCCAGTGGTGCCACACGGCGGTCGCCACGTAGGCCACGCAGTTGGCGTCGAGCTTGTCCTGCTCCACCCGGTCGGCCAGGTAGTACTGGTGCCAGGCGCCGTCCTCTCGCTGCGTCGAGACCAGCCAGTCGAACCCCCGCTCGGCATCCGCGCGTCGCCCGCCGGTGGCGAGGGCCATCACGGCCTCGGCGTGGTTCCACGGGTCGGCGTGCGCGCCGGGTGACCAGGGGATCATCCCCGACGGGAGCTGGATCTCCGCGATGTGATCGACGGTTCCCCGGAGGGACTCGGCGGTCACGATGTCGTCGATGTCACGCAGCCACACGGGCGACCTGCTCCTCTGCCGGCTTCATGGCGTACACCACGACGCTCTTCCCGATCAGCGGGTTCAGCACACGTTCCGTCACCCGCGTGACCGCGGGTGCCTTCGAGATGTCCCACACGAGCAGGCGGTGGTACGCCTGCACCAGCGGGTGCGTGTCGTTGGTGGGACCCACCGCGCACTTGAGCCACCAGTACGGGCTGTGGAGCGCGTGCGCATGGTGGGATCGGCCGGGCTCGAAGCCGCTCGACGTGAGGCGGGCCCGGAGCTGGTCCTCCGTGTAGATGCGCACGTGGCCGCCCTGGGCCAGCGGCGCGTGGTACTCGGCGGACAGCAGCCAGCACAGCTTCTCGGGCAGCCATGACGGGACGGTCACGGCGATCCGCCCGCCCGGCTTGAGCACGCGGAAGAGCTCGTCCAGGGCCCTGGCGTCGTCGTTCAGGTGCTCGAGGACCTCCGACGCGATGATCCGGTCGAACGTGTCGTCGCGGAACGGCAGGCGGAGCGCGTCGCCCCGGACCGGCTGGGACTCGCCCTTCGGCCCGACCTCACCCGCCTCGTCCATCGCCCAGAACAGGGCCCCCACCGATTCGAGCTCGGCGAAGTCGTAGTCGAACGCGATCACGCGGGCGCCTCGGCGCAGCGCCTCGAAGGCGTGGCGCCCCGCGCCGCACCCCATGTCGAGGACGACGTGACCTGGCTCGAGCTCGAAGGTCTCGAAGTCGACGGTCAGCATTCAGCGTCCAGCTTTCTGGTCGAGCAGTGCTCGGTAGTGCTCGACCGTGCGCTCTGCAGTGTTCCGCCAGCTCCAACGTGTGATCACGCGTTCTCTTCCCGCAGCGCCGATGCGGGCGGCGTCGTCGGCGTGCTCGAGGGCACGGCGGATGCCCGCGGCGAGCGCATCGCTGTCACCGGGGGCGACCGAGTAGCAGGTCTCCCCGTCGGGGCCGGTCACCTCGGGGATCGCACCGCCCGTGGTGGCCACGAGCGGGCACCCGGTCGCCATCGCCTCGATGGCGGGGAGGCTGAAGCCCTCGTACAGCGACGGGACGACGGCGCACGCCGACTCGTTGTACATCTCGACGATGCGCTCGTCGGTCACGCCCGAGACGAACGTGACGGCGTCGGTCAGCTCGAGCTGTTCGATCGTGCGCTGCGCAGCCGAGCCCTCCTTGAGCCGCCCGATCAGGATCAGCGTGAGGTCCGGGTACTCGGTGCGGAGCTTCGCCAGCGCCTCGAGCAGGTACCGCTGGCCCTTCATCGCGACGTCCGCGCTGGCCGTCGAGATGATCTGGTTGCGGCGACGTTCCACCCCGGGCATCGGCGCGAAGAGGTCCGGGTCGACACCGACGGGGACCACGTGCAGCTTGTCGGGGCTCACCCCGTGGGTGCGGCAGATGTCGGCGTACGAGTTCTGCGAGACGGTGATGATCCGGTCGAGCCGCCGGGCGACCCGGGTCTGCATCTTCGTGAAGGCGTACCAGCGGGCCTTCGAGATGCGCTCCCAGCGCGTCTCGGCGTGCTCCATCTCGATGCGGCGGTCGATCGTGATCGGGTGGTGGATGGTGCCGAGCACGGGCAGGCCGGAGCGCTCGATGGCGAGCAAGCCGTAGCCCAGGCACTGGTTGTCCTGCACCAGGTCGAAGTCGTCGATGCGGTCCTTGAGGTGGTCCCACGCCCGCAGCGAGAAGGCCAGCGGCTCGGGGAACGTGCCGGCGGAGAACGCCGTGACCTCGGCGTAGTCCATCCACGTCTTCAGCTCCCAGATGCCCGGCATCCGCATCGGGAAGTGGTCGTTGTAGATGTCGAGGCTGGGCAGCTGCACCAGGGGCACGCGCTCGTCGAGGATCGGGTACGGCTGCCCGGAGAGGACCTCGACGGTGTGGCCCAGGTCGACGAGGGCCTTCGAGAGGTGGCGCGTGTAGACGCCCTGCCCGCCGACGTGCGGCTTGCCCCGATACGTCAGGTACGCGATCCGCAGCGGATCGTCGGGCCCGGGGACACGGCGGGCGCCATGGACGTGTCCCACATCGCTCCCAGGCCGCATAGCCGCCTAGCTTCACGTCCCGAGGGCTGACAGGTCAACTCGGCCCGGGGGTCCGGACGGTGACAGTGACAGGTGTCACGGAGGTGGCGACGCGGTGCGAGCAGTGGTCCAGCGGGTGACGAGGGCCTCGGTGACCGTCGCCGACGAGTGCGTGGGATCGATCGGGCCGGGCCTCTGCGTCCTCCTCGGCGTGACCCACGCCGACGGACCGGACCAGGCCGCCACCATGGCCCGGAAGCTCGCCGAGCTGCGGGTGTTCCCCGACGGCCAGGGTCGCATGAACCGATCCGTCGAGGACCTCGGCGGGGGGCTGCTCGTGATCAGCCAGTTCACCCTCTACGGCGACACGCGGAAGGGCCGCCGCCCGTCGTTCGTGGCGGCCGCGCCGGGCGACGTCGCGGCGCCGCTCGTGGACGCCGTCGTCGACGCGCTCCGGGAGCGAGGGCTCGAGACCGCGACGGGCCGCTTCGGTGCGGACATGGCCGTGGAGCTGGTCAACGACGGCCCGGTCACGCTGCTCGTCGAGGTGCCGCCCGCCGGATGACCCCGGACGCGGAACGGCCGGCCCCGGAGGGCCGGCCGTTCGAGTGCTCGGTGCTGCGGGCTCACCCGTTGTCGGTCACCGTCGCGGTGATCGTGTAGGGGACGAACCCACGGTTGTTGACCCAGATCAGCCACGAACCGGAGCTGGTCGAGCTGTTCCCGAACTTCGACGGCGCCGGGCCGAAGAAGACGTAGCCGGTGAGGTTGATCCCCGCCGACGGGTCGCTGACCGACACCTGCCCGAAGCCCCAGTAGAGCTGCCGGGTCACGTTCAGGGAGACGGTGGCCGTGCCGCCGTTGACGCCGGGCAAGGTGCCGGAGCCCGACACCGAGGTCACGCCGTAGGCATCGCTCGAGATCGTGAACCCGGGCCCCGAGACGGCACCCGAGTTGCTGTAGCCGAAGCCGGACACCGACACGTTCACCGAGTCGGTCCCAGCGGGCGTGGTGGTGGTGGGCGCTGCCGTGGTCGTGGGGCCGGCCGTGGTGGTCGGGCCGGCCGTCGTCGTGGGCGCTGCGGTGGTCGTGGGAGCCGCCGTGGTCGTGGGCGCTGCGGTGGTCGTCGGGGCCGCCGTGGTCGTGGGACCAGCGGTAGTGGTGGGCGCCGCCGTCGTGGTCGGAGCCGCCGTGGTCGTGGGCGCCGCGGTGGTGGTCGGACCGGAGCCGCCGGTCGCCAGGGCCGACGCGAGGGCCGGCTTGCTGTTGGCGAAGCAGTTGAAGCTCACCTGGTACAGCGTGAGGTCCAGCCCGGAGACCGTCGGGTAGCCGGGCACGGACACGTCGTTGATGTAGATGCCGTTGTTGTTGGCGGGGTTGCCGAACTTCATCTCGACGTGGGCGCCGGGCGTGCCCTGGACGGCGTTGGGGGTCGGATCCCAGGTGGCGCCACCCGGGGTCAGCGTGATGCCGCCGGCGGCGTTGGGAGTGAGCGACGCGCTGCCGGTGGCGTTGACGCTGCTGCCGGGAGCGATGGCGATGACCTGGTCGGGGAGGCTCGCCGTGAAGCCGGCGGGCGTGGTGTTGGAGGCCGCGACCTGCACGGAGGTGTTCTTCACCTGCACGCTCGAGATCCCGAGGTAGCCGGTGGCGGCGGAGACCAGGTCGGCGGGCAGCGCCACCGACACGTTGCTCGAGGCGTTGAACGCCTGCCCGACGGTCACGGGCGTGGGCAGGGTGGGATCGAACGTGGCGGTGACCGCCGGCGTCTGGGTGAACGGCACGCCGAGCGGCTGCAGCGTCCCGTTGAGGGAGCTGAGCAGGCCGGCCGAGCTGATGTTCTTGTAGACCCACCCGAAGCCCGAGCCGGTCCACCCGAAGTAGTCCTTCACCCGTGCGGCGGAGTCCGTGGTGGAACCCTGGCAGGTGTAGATGACGGGCGTGATCGCGGCGCCGGACGCACCCTGGGTGGCGACCAGACCGACGACGCCGGTGGCGGCAGCGAGGAGACCCGCAGCGACGCGGGTCCGCAGTGACTTGGGCTTCATGTGGTTTCCCTCCAGCGCGTCCGGGCCCGCCTGGCCCGAGACGAAGTTCACATCAGTCCCTCACTCTCCCACACGCCGGTGCGCCGAGTCGAGGGTTGACCCATGGAAGATCGAGCACGCAACGGCTCAGTCGTCGGCCGTCAGCGCCTCGCGGTAGCGGGTCCGGCGGTCCGTCCGCAGGAGCGAGCGCTCGTACAGCCGTGCGCCCAGCCGGAACAGCAGTGCGGCGGCCCCGGCGACCAGCACCGCCGACACCGCGGGTTGCCACAGCGGGACCTCGCCCGACAGCAGGCGGACCGGCATGGCGACGGACGACACGAGCGGCACGAAGGACGCCACCGCGAGCGCGTCGCCGGTGGCGCCGATGCCGACGAACAGCGCGACGAACACGATCGCCTGGAGCGGGACGGTCGTGGCCTGGAGGTCCTCCTGCCGTGTGGCGATCGAGCCGGCGACCGCCCACAGGCAGGCCAGGGCCGTGAACCCCAGCAGGAAGAACACGACGAACCAGGCGCTCGCCCCCAGCACGGTGGCGAGCGCGTCCCCCCGCCCGGCGATCGTCAGGCCACCCAGTCCGACGGCGGCGAGCAGCAGCACCTGCGCGATCGCGAGGACGCTGTTGCCCACGATCTTCCCCCGCAGCAGCTGCCGCACCGGCACGGCCGCCGCCAGGATCTCGACCACCCGGTTCTGCTTCTCCTCGATCACGCTCTGGGCGATGGACATCCCGAAGACCAGCGCGGTCAGGTAGAAGAGGAAGGCGAACGCCCCGGCCAGGATGTAGCGGAGCGGGCCGGCGATGGCGTCCTCGTCGAGCAGGCGCTCCCGGAGAGCCGTGCCGTCGAGCAGCGCGGCGGTCGAGGTGCCGGCGGCGGTCGCGTTGGCGTCCAGCTCGGCGGCGCGCACCGCGCTGCGCAGGACGCTCGTGAGCTCCCCGTCGAGCTCGCGGTCGCCGACGACCTCCCACCGGGCAGCGGGAACCGCGTCGTCCCGACCGCCCGCCACCGTCCCGTCCCGATCGCCCCCGTCGCCGTCGGCCGCGACGGCGCCGAGCCCGGCGTCGACCGTGCCGTCCCCGACCCAGCGCTCGAGCGTCTCGGCATCCGGTGCGCGTCGGCGCTCCACCTCGATCGACCGGTCGTCGGCCCGGGCGGACGCAGCGGCGAGCTCGACGAGCTCGGCCGCGTGGTCGTCCAGGGTCGCCACGGTGAGCCGATCGGTCCTCCCGGCGATCAGCGTGCTCGCCGCCACCGAACCGGCGACCAGCAGCAGGAGGAACACCGTCGAGAGCACGAACGTGCGGTCCCGCAGCTTGACCGCCATCTCCCGCGAGGCGATCAGCCGCCAGGTGACCGGTGCGTGGTCGTCGCTCATTCCGCGACCTCACGGAAGAGGTCGGCCAGCGCCGGCACGATGGGCCGGAACTCGCGGACGGCGCCACGACCGACCGCGTCCGCCAGGAGCGCCTGCTCGGCGCCGGGCTCGGTGACCTCGACGAGTGCCGTGGGACCCTCGATGCGGTGCACGCGGAGCCCCGGGCGGCCGCGCACCCAGCCGGCATCGGCGCCGGCGCCCAGGACCAGGCGGTGGCGTTCGCCGCCGGCGCGTCGGAGCTCGTCGACCGAGCCCGCCGCAGCGATGCGCCCGCCCCGCAGGATGACCACCCGGTCGCACAGGCGCTCCACCAAGTCGAGCTGATGGCTCGAGAACAGCACCGGCACCCCACGCGCCACCTGGTCGCGCAGGAGGTCGGCCATGGCGTCGACGGCGAGCGGATCGAGCCCGCTGAACGGCTCGTCCAGCACGAGCGCGGCGGGATCGTGCACCAGCGCCGCCGCGATCTGGACGCGCTGCTGGTTTCCGAGGGAGAGCGTGTCGAGGCGGTCGCCGGCCCGCTCGGCGAGTCCGAGCCGATCGAGGAGGGTGCGGGCCGCGGCCGTGGCGGCGGGTCGGGACAGCCCGTGCAGGCGGGCGAAGAACACGAGCTGCTCCAGCACGCCCTGCTTGGGGTACAGCCCGCGCTCCTCGGGCATGTAGCCGAAGCGGCGCCGGTCCTCCCGCGTGATCGGTCGGCCGTGCCACCGGACCTCCCCCGAGGACGGCGCGAGCACCCCCATCACGATCCGCATGGTCGTGGTCTTGCCCGCGCCGTTCGCGCCGACGAACCCGGTGAGCTGCCGCGGCTCGACGGTGAACGACACGCCGTCGAGCGCGGCGACGTCACCGCAGCGGCGCACCAGCGTCTCGATCTCGAGCAACGGCATCCTCAGGGACTCGGCGGTGCGGACCAGGCTGTCCGAGCGGGCGGCGGGTGTCAGAGCGGCGACCGGCGCCGGAACGCGAAACGGGGCCGCCCCGGAGGGCGGCCC
>JAEZFI010000116.1 GCA_023437745.1 Actinomycetes bacterium | reverse complement strand
GGGCCGCCTCGGCCGGCGCGCTGCCGTCGCCGTCGGCAGGGGCGTCGCCGAGCACCACGAGGACGGTGCCCACGTCGACCGTCTCGCCCTCGGGCACGCGGATCTCGGTCACGAAGCCGGCCTGCGGAGAGGGCACCTCGCTGTCGACCTTGTCCGTCGACACCTCGAACAACGGCTCGTCGAGCTCGACTCGCTCGCCGACCTGCTTGAACCACTTCGTGATCGTGCCCTCGGTGACGGACTCACCGAGTTGGGGCATTGCGATCTCTGCCATGTCGAACCTTTCGGGTTTCAGTGGAGGGAGCGGCCCGTCAGCGAGAGCACCGTCTCGCCGAACAGCTCGCTCATCGAGGGATGCGGCTGGATGAAGGCGGCGACCTCGTCGACGGTCGCCTCCCAGTTGACGCTGAGGTACCCCTGGCCGAGCTGCTCGGTGACCCAGGGGCCGACCATGTGCACGCCGAGGATGACCCCGGCGCGGCCGTCGGCGTCCTTCTCGGCGATGACCTTCACGAGCCCGTCCGTCTCGCCCAGGATCACGGCGCGGCCGTTGCCGATGAAGCGGTGCTTCGACGTGACGACGTCGTAGCCGGCCTCGCGCGCCGACTGCTCGCTGTGCCCGGCGAAGGCGACCTCGGGGTGGCAGTAGATCGCCCACGGCACCTTGCCGTAGTCGATCGGCGGCGGGTTCTCGCCCAGCAGGTCCTTCACGACGTTCATGCCCTCGGCGAACCCGACGTGGGCCAGCTGCGGCGTCGCGATCGCGTCGCCCACCGCCCAGACACCCGGCTCGTGGGTGCGGCAGAGGGCGTCGGTCACGATGAACCCACGATCGTCGGTCTGCACGCCCGTGCCCGCCGCGAGCAGGCCCTCGGTGTAGGGGCGACGGCCGACCGACACCACCACGAGGTCGACGTGGAGGGTCTCGCCGGCGTCACCGAGCGAGACCGACGTGCCGCCGGACGGGTCGGGCGTGTGGCCCGTGACCGTCACGCCGGTGCGGATGGCCACGCCCTTCTTCTTGAAGGCCCGCTCGACCACCGAGGTCACGTCGGTGTCGCAGCCGGGCAGGATCTTGGGCAGGCCCTCGAGGATCGTGACCTGGGTGCCCATGTCGGCGAGCGTGGAGGCGAACTCGCACCCGATGGCGCCGCCGCCGATCACGGCTGCCGTGCGGGGCAGGGTGCGGAGGTCGAGGAACTCGTCGGAGGTGACGACGGTGTGCCCGTCCGGTTCGAAGCCGGGGAGCGTGCGGGGCACCGAACCCGAGGCCAGCACGACGGCGCCGCCCGTGATCACCTTGGTCTCGCCGTCGGCGCCGGAGACCTGCACGTTGCGGTTGGGGCCGAGCGTCCCCCAGCCGTCGTAGATGTCGATCTTGCGGCCCTTGATGAGCGTGCGCAGCCCACCGGCCATCTGGTCGACGACCCGCTGCTTGCGGTCGACGGTCACGGACCAGTCGACGCCGTGCCGCTCGGCGAGGACGCCGAACTCGGCGGCGTGGCCCACCGTGCGGAAGACCGAGGCCGACTCGAGCAGCTCCTTCGCGGGGATGCACCCCCGGTGGAGGCACGTCCCGCCGACCTTGTCCTTCTCGATCAACGCGATCTTGAGACCTGCGCTCGCCCCGTACAGCGCGGTGGCGTACCCACCCGGGCCCCCACCGATGACCACCACGTCGTAGTGCGTGTTCGTCTCGTCGGGCACCAGCGGCTCCTTCATCGGGGGATGTCGTCGAGCCTATCGGGGCCCGTCGGGGGCCGGGACCGGCCCCTCAGCGCGACGCGAGCCACACCTGCGCGGCGAACGCGGCGATCACCGCGAGGCCGCACAGCAGGGCCATGATGATGAGACGTCGCGTGCTCACGGCCTCCGAATCTACGGCGCACGACGATCCGACCCGAATCGACGGCCGACTCGACGGTCGACGCCGCAGAGGAGATCCCCATGGACATCGCCATCACCGGGTCGTCGGGCCTCGTCGGCACGGCGCTGTGCGAACGGCTGGAAACGGACGGCCATCGCGTCCTCCGCGTCGTGCGGCCCGGCTCGCGTTCGGGCGCCGGCAGCGACACGATCGCGTGGGATCCCGACGCCGGCACGATCGACGCCGGGGGCCTCGAGGGGCTGGACGCGGTGATCCACCTCGCCGGCGAGGGCATCGGCGAGCACCGGTGGACGCCGGAGCAGAAGCGACGCATCCGCGAGAGCCGGACGCACGGCACGCGCCTCCTCGCCGGTGCACTCGCCGAGCTCGACCGGCCGCCCGCCGCCTTCCTGTCCGGATCGGCGATCGGCTACTACGGCGACACCGGTGCGAGGGTCGTCGACGAGAGCGCCGAACCGGGCGACGACTTCCTCTCGTCGGTGGTGGTCGACTGGGAGTCCTCGACCGTCGCCGCCGCCGAGGCCGGGATTCGCACGGTGTTCCTGCGCACCGGCATCGTGCTCAGCCCGAAGAGCGGCGCGCTCGCCCGCCAGCTGCCCTTCTTCCGGGTGGGGCTGGGCGGGCGGCTCGGCAGCGGCCGGCAGGTCCAGTCGTGGATCTCCCTCGACGACGAGGTCGGCGCGATCGCCTGGCTGCTCGACGCCGACGTCGCCGGTCCGGTCAACCTGACCTCGCCCGGCGCGGTGACCAACGCCGAGTTCACCAAGGCCCTCGGGCACGCCCTCCACCGGCCGACGACCGTCATCCCGCTGTTCGGGCCGAGGGCGCTGTTCGGCCGGGAGCTGGTCGACTCGCTGCTGCTCGTCAGCCAGCACGTCGCGCCGCGGGTGCTCGAGACCGAGGGCTACGAGTTCCGGCACCGCACGCTCGACGCGGCCCTGTCCGATCTGCTGACCTAGCGCCCATGACCGTCGACACCCGCGCCCGCCGCACCTCCGTGACCCGTGTCATCGACGCGGCACCCGCCGAGGTGTTCGCCGTCGTCGCCGACGCGTCGCTCCACCCGGTCATCGACGGGTCGTCGATGGTGCGGGGGTCGACGGGGAAGGCCGAGCCGCTCCGGCTGGGCAGCCGGTTCTCGATGAACATGCGCCTCGGGCTGGTCCCGTACCGCATCACCAACGAGGTGGTCGAGTTCGAACAGGACCGCCTGATCGCGTGGTGCCACCCCGGGAAGCACCGCTGGCGCTACGAGCTGCGGCCCGTCGAGGGTGCGGACGGCACGGTGGCGACCGAGGTGACCGAGACGTTCGACTGGTCGACCTCCCTCCTGCCGAAGGCGATCGAGCTGGTCGGCTACCCGAAGCGCCACGAGGGCAACATCGAGCGCACGCTGGAGCGGCTCGCGACCTACGTCGGCAAGACCACCAGCTCGCTCTGACCTCGATGACCGACGTGCGCGGGGTCGCCGCGTGGGACTTCGACGGGACGATCACCGAGCGGGACACGCTCGGCGGGTTCCTCGTGCACCTCGCCGGGCGGCGGAAGGTCGGTGCCGCGCTGGCCCGGCACTCGGCCGCGCTCGGGCGAGGCCTGCGCGACGACGCCGCCCGCGACGCCGCCAAGGAGCTGGTCATCGGCGATCTGGTGCGCGGGCGGTCCGTCGACGACGTCGTGGCCGCAGGGCGTTCGTACGCCGAGCAGCTGCCGCGCCGCTTCCGCAGCGAGGCGCTCGAACGCATCGAGTGGCACCGCACCCGGGCGCACGAACAGGTGATCGTCTCGGCGTCCCTCGTGTACTACCTCGAACCGCTCGCCGAGCAGCTCGGCTTCGTGGGCGTGCTGGGCGTCGAGCTGGCCGCCGACGAGGACGGGCGTTGCACCGGTCGCTTCGACCGCCCGAACGTGCGCGCCGAGCAGAAGGCGATGCGGCTCCGCGAGTGGCTCGACGGCCACGACGGGGCGCCCCGGCAGCTCGAGCTGTGGGCCTACGGCAACAGCTCCGGCGACGACCACCTCCTGGCGATGGCCGACCACCCGACGTGGATGGGCCGCCGCGCCGGCCGCCCGACCTGACCCACCTCCGCCCGGACGCGAAGTTCGCGCGCTGCCCCGCGTGATGCGGGGACCAGCGCGCGAACTTCGGAGGGAGCTCGGAACGCGGGGTGGGGTCAGCTCTTCGGGGGCATGCGGATGCCGCCGTCGACCCGGATGTCCTGGGCGTTCATGTAGTTGTTGGTGATCAGCTCGAGGGCGAGCGTCGCGAACTCCGACGCCTTGCCGAGGCGGTGCGGGAAGAGCACCGACTGGCCGAGCGCGGCCTTGAACGCCTCGGAGCCCTCACCCTCGCCGTAGATCGGCGTGTCGATGAGGCCGGGGGCGATGGTGTTCACCCGGATGCCGGCGGCGGCGAGGTCGCGGGCGATCGTCAGCGTCATGCCGACCACGCCGCCTTTCGAGGCGGAGTACGCGGCCTGGCCGATCTGCCCGTCGTACGCGGCGACCGACGCCGTGTTGACGATGGCGCCCTTCTGCCCGTCCTCGTCGGCCTCGTTCTTGTTCATGGCCGACGCAGCGAGGCGGATGCAGTTGAACGTGCCGATGAGGTTGATCTCGATGACCGTGCGGAACATGTCCAGGTCGTGCGGGTTGCCGTTCTTGTCGATCGTGCGGGATGCCCAACCGACACCGGCGCAGTTCACGAGGCTGCGAAGCGGGCCCATCTCGACGGCCGCGTCGACGCCCGCCTGCACCTGCTCGGCGTTGGTGACGTCGGCAGCGACGAAGATGCCGCCGATCTCCTTGGCGAGGGCGTCGCCCTTGTCCTGCTGGCGGTCGAGGTCCATGACGACGACCTTGCTGCCCCTCTCGGCGAGGAGGCGGGAGGTCGCCTCGCCGAGGCCCGAGGCCCCACCGGTGACGACTGCGGAGAAACCGTTGATGTCCATGCCGGGAGCCTAAACCTGACCGCTCGGTCAAGACGAACCGGACCGGGCGCCCGCCTGCATCGGGAACGAGTTCTGAAGGCGCCACATGCGCGTGCCGATGGGATCAGGACCGCCCGCTCGACACGGAGCACCATGGACGACCCCCACGACCACCGACCCCACGACGGCCCCGCCGACCGCGAGCAGCGCCCCACCGCGCCGCGCCGGATGGCCGGCCGCGGCGGCGGACCCCCCGGCGGTTCGGCGTTCGACCGTGCGGCACGCGCCGCCCGAGCCCTCCGCGGCGACCGGGGCGCTGCGTCCGAGCCGGTCCGACGGATCAGGGCGACCCCGGCGACCCAGGTCGTCTTCGAGGCGCTCGACCACTCCGAGGCGTCCGCCCACGAGGGCGACGGCGACACCGACGCGCACGGCAGGTTCGACCCCATCGAGTCGCTCTTCGACCC
>JAEZFI010000096.1 GCA_023437745.1 Actinomycetes bacterium | reverse complement strand
ACCTTCTTCGATGCGGGCGGCGCGACCTCGGGTTCCGGCGGCGCGGGCGGAGCCGGCACGGGGGCGTCGGCCCCCTCGCGCCGGTCGACGACCGTCCAACCCCGCGGGGGCGTCAGGCGCGCTCGGTGCTGCTCGCAGAGGAGCTGGCCCGACCCGCCGGGCCCGAGCGAGTCGACCCAGACCTGGCACGCCGTGGCGTCGTAGCTGATCGCTACGGCGGCGTCACGGCTGCAACCCGGTCGACGACAAGACCGCCCCATCGGGTGACAGGCTACCGGTGCCCTGCGGGCGTCAGACCTGGGCGACGCGCACCGGGCGCGGCCGCACGTGGAGGTCCGTGATCTCCAGGTGGGGCGGCATCTCGACGGCGCCCAGCACGCAGTCCGCGACGTCGTCCGGGTGCAGCGCGGTGCCGAGCGTCTCGGCGTCGATCTCGCCACCGACGTGGACGGTGGTCACCCGCACGGCGGCGTCGTCGAGCTCCTCCCGCACGCCCGACGCCAGGGCGAGGACCCCGTAGCGCGTCATGGCGTACTGGGTGTCGCTCGACAGGAAGGTGGCGTCGTCGACCGGGTTGACGAAGACCACGTGGCCGCCCGCGTCCCGGATCGGGCCGACGAGGGCCTGGGTCAGCAGGTAGGGCCCGCGCAGGTTCACGAGGTACTGCTCGTCGAGGTCCTCCACGGGACCCGCAGCGATGCTGTTGCGGACGTGCACGTCGGCGCAGTGGACGAGCACGTCGACCGGCCGGTCGACCCGCGTGACGAAGTCGGCGGCGCTGGCCACCTCGGCGGCCGAGCCGAGGTCGCACTGCAGCGATACGAGCGGTGCGTGCGGCCCGGCCTGGCGCGCCAGGTCGTGGAGGGCCGCGGCGTCACGGCCGATCACGCAGACCCGTGCACCCGCAGCCAGGAACGCGAGGGCCACCGATCGCCCCACGGGGTCGTGGGCGCCCGTCACGACGGCGACCTTGCCCACGAGGGGCGCGAACGGATCGATGACGGAGTGCGAGGGCCCGTCCGGCTGCGGCGCGGGTGCCCGGAGATCGACCTCGGCCTCTGCCTCGATGACCACGTCGGGATCCACGGGCTCCGAGAGCACGTCCATGATCCGCTCGTCGCCCTCGCCCGTCGCTTCCGTGAACGGATCGTGCTCCGTCATCTCGCCGCCTTCGCCCTCGCCTGGCGGCCCCGCCGGGCCGCTCGCCGGCGCCCGAACGGCGCCATGACGGGAGGGTACGGGAGCCCGGCGGAAACCTCAAAGGGCAGATCCTCCCGGCCCTGCGAGGTCCAGATCGACGACGATCGGCCGGTGGTCGCTCGCCGTGGTGACGGGCACGCGCACCTCGCCGATCGCCACCCCGCGGGCCGCCACGACGTCGATGGTCCGCCGGGGTCGATCCGCCGGGAAGGTCGGCGCGGTCACCGCCACGGCGTAGCCCGCCGGCTCGAGGATCGAGCAGACCTGCCGGCGTTCCGCGTTCATGTCGCCGGCCAGGACGACGGGGCCGTCGACCGCCTCGAGGTCCGCGAGGACCGAGCGCAGCTGGCGCATCGCCTCGGTCGGCTTCGGCTCGAAGCGGGGGCCGTTCTGCAGGTGGGTGCCGGCGACCGTGACGGTCCCCTGGTCCAGCTCGACCTGCACGACCGCGGCCACACGGGGCTCCCGCGGGCGCCGGTGCGGCAGTGCGACGACACGCGGCGCACCGCACGGCCGGCACGTCAGGACCGCGTTGCCGTACTCACCGCCGCCCACGTCCATCGCCCGGGCGAAGTGCGCGTCCATGCCGAGCTGCTCGCCCAGCCACGCCGCCTGGTCGACGGAACCCGAGCGGGGCACGAGCCGGTCGACCTCCTGCAGCACCACGACGTCGGGCGCCCACCCCCGAAGGGCGGTCGCGAACGCCTGGAGGTCCACGCGGCCGGAGGCCGGCGCCCCGTGATGGAGGTTCCAGGTGACCAGCCGCATCCCGCCCAGTCTGGAGGACCGGGCGGGTGCAGCGCGGGCAGCGCTACGCGTCGACCTGCAGGCCGCGGCTCATGCGCTCCACGGTGTCGACGTACTCGTTCACCATGTCGAGCACGACGTCGCCGGCGCGGCGCACCTTCTTCATGGAGCCGACGATCTGGCCGACCGGGTTGAACTGCACGTCGCGGGCCTGCTCGGGGTACTTGTGCCCACGGGCCACAGCCTCGCCGGAGATCATGAACTGGAGCGGCATGCCCAGCGGCTTGGGGTTGTCCGGGTTCTCCCAGGCGTCCGTCCAGTCGTTGCGCAGCATGCGGCACGGCTTGCCGGTGAAGCTGCGCGAGCGGACCGTGTCGCGGCTCGACGCAGCGAGGTACTGGTCCATCTGCGCCGGCGGGATGTCCGCCTCCTCGACGGTCAGCCACAGCGAGCCGGTCCAGACGCCGGCCGCGCCCACGGCCATCGCGGCCGCCATCTGCCGACCCGAGCCGATGCCGCCGGCGGCGAGCACCGGCATCGGGCTGACGGCGTCGATCACCTCGGGCCACAGGACCACGGAGCCGACGTCGCCGGTGTGGCCACCGCCCTCGGAGCCCTGTGCGATGACGAAGTCGAGCCCGGCCTCCTTGTGGGAGAGCGCCTGCTTCACCGAGCCGCACAGCGCGGCGACGAGGCGGCCGGTCGACTGGATCTCGGTCACGATCTCGGCCGGCGGGGTGCCCAGGGCGTTGGCGATGAGCCGCACGTTGGGGTGGGTCAGCGCGATCTCGACGAGCGGGCCGGCGGTGGCCTCGGTCCACCCGATCAGCTCCGGCGCCTTCTGGTCGTCGGGCAGCTCGGGCACGCCGTGGTCCGACAGGAGCTTCTTCACGAAGCTGCGGTGGCCGTCGGGGATCATGTTCCGCAGCTCGTCCTCGAGCTTGTCGGCGTCCAGCTCGCCCATGCCCTCGTACTTCATGGGGATCACGATGTCGACGCCGTACGGCTTGTCGCCGACGTGCTCGTCGATCCAGTCGAGCTCGACCGCCAGCTGCTCGGGGGTGAACCCGACGGCCCCGAGGACCCCGAGGCCACCGGCGTTCGACACGGCGGCGACCACGTCGCGGCAGTGGGTGAAGGCGAAGATCGGGAACTCGATCCCCAGCTGTTCGCAGAGCTCGTTGTGCATGGTCCCAGCCTACGAGAAAACTGGAACACGTTCTACTTCCGCGGTCGGTCGTGACGTTCGTCCCTGCTCACCCACCGATCACCCCCCTACGGTCGGGCGTGTGGACAAGTCACAGTTGGCCGACGTCTTCGCCGTGCTGGCCGTCGTGGCGGCCCTCGCCTCGCTCGCCGGGATCGGTGTCCTGGTGCGCTCGATGCTCGGCTCCGAGTCCGCCATGGCGTTCCGCCAGCACCAGTGGCTGACCGTGCTCGCCGGCGCCGGGGCGGTCGCCATCGTGTGCCTGCTCGGCAGCCTCTCCCTCTCCGAGATCGCGCCCGAGTACCCGCCGTGCCGCTACTGCTGGTTCCAGCGGATCGCCATGTACCCGCTGGCCGTGCTCCTGCCGATGGCGTGGGTCCGGCGCGACCGCGGCATCAAGTGGTACGCCCTCGGCCTCGCGCTGCCGGGCGCGGCGATCAGCACCTGGCACGTGCTGATCGAGCGCATCCCCTCCCTCGACACCGGCTCGTGCGACCCGACCAACCCCTGCACGATCCGTTGGATCGACAAGTGGGGCGGTTGGGTCACGATCCCGTCGATGGCGCTCGTCGGCTTCACGACGATCATCGTCGCAGCCCTGCTCATCCCCCGAACCGGCGCCTCACCGGCGCCCGAACCCACGGAGGCCTCATGACCTCGACGCGCACCCCCGGCCCGAAGGGTCCGTCCGACAAGGCTCGAACCGGCGGCGGCTCGGATCGACGCGGGACGCTGATCCTCGTGGGCGCCGGCGTCGCGATGCTGGCCGTGCTGGTCGCCGTCGTGCTGTTGACGGGCGGCGACGAAGAGCCGTCCGGCGGGGAGCAGACGACCGCCAGCGAGTACGGCACGGTCGACCTCCAAGACGACCCCGCGCTGCCGGCCCACGTCCCGACGGGTGACGACGGGGCGGTCGGGCAACCTGCCCCCCGGGCCGAGGGCGTCGAGTTCGGTGGGAACCCGGTGACGCTGCTGAACGCGGGCAAGCCCACGATGCTCGTCTTCGCTGCGCACTGGTGCCCGCACTGCCAGCGCGAGATCCCGCTGATCGTCCAGTGGATGGCGGACGGCGGGACGAAGGGCCTCGACGTGACGCTCGTGGCCACGGCGACGGACCGGAACCGGCCGAACTACCCGCCGTCGGACTGGCTCGCCCGCGAGCGCTGGTCGAGCCGCGTGCTGCTCGACGACAGGGACGGGACCCTCGCCCAGGCGTACGGCCTCGACGGCTACCCGTTCATCGTGTTCGTGGACGCCCAGGGGAAGGTCACGCGCCGGGCCAGCGGCGAGATCCCGATCGACACCCTGCAGACCTGGGCGACCGAGGCGGGCGCCGGAACCTGAGCGCCGTTCGGGGAAATTCCCACAAGTTCGGCTAGCGCCCTGCGAAGAGTAAGGGTACCCTCACACACATGGCGTACGTCTGCTCGTGCCACGGCATCACGGACCGCACCGTGCGCGCCGCCATCGCCGCCGGCGCCACCTGCACCGACTCGGTGATGGACGCCTGCCGAGCGGGCGGCACGTGCGGCGGCTGCCATCCCACGATCGAGACCCTGATCGACGAGGTCGCCCCGCGCCATAGACTGCGCCGCGAATCCGCCGCCTGACGCGGCCGAACCACGAGGGCACGCGATGCAGGGAAACCCGGAGATCATCGAGCTCCTGAACGAGGTGCTGACCGCCGAGCTGACGGCGATCAACCAGTACTTCATCCACGCCAAGATGTGCTCGAACTGGGGCTACGAGCGGCTCGCCGAGAAGGTCCGCGACGAGTCCATCGACGAGATGAAGCACGCCGAGACGCTCGTCGAGCGGATCCTCTACTTCGACGGGGTCCCCAACCTCCAGCGCCTGCTGCCCCTGGCCGTGGGCGAGACGCCGGTCGAGCAGTTCGAGAACGACCTCGCTGTCGAGCGCGCCGCGATCGAGCGCCTCAACCGGGGCATCGCCGCCTGCGTGGCCGCCGGCGACAACGGCACCCGCGGGATGCTCGAGGACATCCTCCGCAGCGAGGAGGAGCACGCCGACTGGCTCGAGACCCAGCTCGAGTCGATCCGCCAGCTCGGCGTCACGGCCTACCTGGCCGAGCAGCTCCACTAGGCAGCTCCACTCGGCAGCCCCACGAGCTGACGTGCGGGCCCGTCAGGCGGTGGTGACGAGCATCCGCTCGCAGGTGAAGGGCCCGACGCCGACGCTGTGACCGCCGATGGCGACCGTCATCGTGCCGTCCGGGCCGGCACCCACCACCGAGCCGACGGTGCCGGGCAGCAGCGAGTGGTTCTCGAGGAACTCGAGCACGCCGGGCTCGAACTCGAGCGACTCGGGGATGCGCTCCACCCGGAACTCACGGCCGGGCTCCACGTCGGACAGCGCGACGGCGTCCGGTGCGAGGTAGTCGGTGCCGGGGATCGGGTTGCCGTGCGGGCACGTCGTCGGGTCGCCGAGGGCGGTCACCATCGCCGCCTCGACCTCGTCGCTGATGACGTGCTCCCACTTGCCGGCCTCGCGGTGGGCGACGGACCACGAGAGCCCCAGCATGTCGACCATGAACCGCTCGGCGAGGCGGTGCTTGCGGACGACGCGCTCCGCCAGCTCCTGGCCCTCGGCGGTCAGCTCGATCACGTGATCGTCGATGGCGACGTAGCCCTCGAGGTCCAGGCGCTTGATCATCTCCGAGACGGACGGCCGGGACACGCCGAGCCGCTCCGCGATGCGAGCCTGGACCACGCGCACGTCGTCCTCGTCGAGCTCGAAGATCGTCTCGCAGTACTCCTCGAACGCAGGGTGCCACTCAGCCATGGCGACATCCTATGGGGGCCCCGGGGGGAAAGGCCTCCGGTCGTGGGCCGCCCGACGGTCACCCGGGGCGGCGCACCAGGCGGACGAGTCGGTGGTCAGGGGTGACCAGCCGGCGGCTCGCACCCAGCGCCACCACGGCGGTCGTCGTGGCGACGGACCCGAGGACGAGGTACATGACCGCCGCCTGCACCTTCACCGCGTCCGCGGGCTCGACGCCCGCCAGGATGAGGCCGACCATCGCGCCGGGGAGGAAGACCAACCCGGTGGCCTTCGTCGTCTCGATCTGCGGGATGAGGCCGGTCCGCACCGCGGCACGCACGTAGGGCCGGCTCGCCGTGGGCCCCGACTGCCCGAGCGCCAGGCGCGCCTCGATCTCGTCCCGGTCGTCCGAGAACGTGCCGACGATGCGCCGGGCGACCAGCACCGTCGCGGACAGCGAGTTCCCCACCACCATCCCGGCGAGCGGGACGATCGAACGGCCGGTCGTCGGGAACACCCCGAAGCCCAGGAGCACGCCGAGGGACACGGCGGTCGCCGCGGTGAAGGCGGCGGCGGCGATCGGCAGGACGCCCGGGAGCTCGGGCGCTCGTCGCATCGTGGTGACGGCGGCGAACCCGATCATGCCGGCGACCCACAACCACGACCACACGACGGGCCGGTCCGGGTCGATCACGAGCGTGAGCGCCGACCCCACCACGAGCAGCTGGGCCAGGGCCCGGGCCGACGCCCAGAGCATCGACCGCTCGAGCCCGAGCCGCCAGACGGCCGAGATGACGATGGCCACCACCACCATGACCATCGACGCGACGAGTCCCCCGACGCCGATGTCCGTGGTGGTCATCGGTCCTCCTCGCCGACTGCGTCGAGGAGCGCCCGCACCGGCGGCTCGTCCGACGCGGCGAGCGCGCCGACGTCACCGGCCCAGACGGCGTGGCCCCGGTCCATCACCACCACGTACCGGGCGATCCGCTGGACCTGCGCCATGTCGTGGGTGACCCAGACCACCCCGAGGCCGTCCTCGACGAGCGCCTGCGCGAGGCGTTCGATCCCGCGACGCTGCGCCGGGTCGAGCGACGACGTGACCTCGTCCATCAGCACCACGTCGGGCCGGCGCACGAGGGTCCTCGCCAGGCACATGCGCTGCGCCTCCCCGCCGGAGAGGTCGTCGGCCTGCCTCGTGGCGAGCTCCGGATCGAGCCCGACGGCGGCGAGGGCGGCGGTCACCGCCCGGTCCGAGAGGTCGGGCTCCGCCACCCGCAGGTTCTCGGTGACCGTCCCGGCGAAGGTCGTCGGGCGCTGGAACACCATCCCGACGTGGCGTCGATGGTCGAGGACGTCCAACTGGTCGAGCCGCTGCCCGCGGTACTCGATCGTGCCCGCGGTCGGCACCTCCAACCGGTTGCAGCAGCGCAGCAGCGTGGACTTGCCCGACCCCGACGCGCCGACGACGGCCACGAGCACCCGGTCGGGAAGGTCGACCGTCACCCGGTCGAGGATCCGGGTCGGCACGGTTCCGCCGCCGGATCCCGGCTCCGACTCGGCCTCCAGGGTGACGTCGGTGAAGCGGAACAGCGGCGGCACGCGCGGCAGTCTCGCACCGCTGCTCCCCAGACGGGGCCGCTGGCAGCGCCCGGGGCGCGCTCCGCTACGGTCGTCGGCGTGTCGGCACCTCCCACCACCGGCGGCGCCCGGCCCCTCAGCGTGATCGGGCTGACCAAGCAGTTCCCGGGTGGTCCGGTCGTCCTCGACGGGGCGGATCTCGACGTCGCGCCGGGGTCGATCGTGGCGCTCCTGGGGCCGTCGGGCTCCGGCAAGACGACGCTCCTCCGCTGCATCGCCGGGCTCGAGACGCCGGAGAAGGGCGTGGTGCGCTGCGGCGACGACGTCCTGACCGACGGTCCCGACGTGGTGCCGCCGGAGAAGCGCGGCGTCGGCATGGTCTTCCAGGACTGGGCGCTGTTCCCCCACCTCGACGTGGGCGCCAACGTCGGGTTCGGGCTCCCCCGGGGGGAGCGTTCGGGCAGCCGTGTCACCGAGGTCCTCGAGATGGTGGGCCTCTCGGGACTGGAGCGGCGGGCGCCCGGCACGCTGTCCGGCGGCCAGCAGCAACGTGTCGCGCTCGCGAGGGCGCTCGCCCCGAGACCTCGTGTGCTGCTCCTGGACGAGCCCTTCTCCAACCTGGACACCGCGCTCCGGGCGCGGATCAGGACCGAGGTCCACCGCCTCCTCACCGAGGTCGGCATCACGACCGTCTTCGTCACGCACGACCAGACCGAGGCCTTCGTCCTCGGGGACAGCGTGGCATTGGTCAACGAGGGCCGGATCGTGCAGCACGACACGCCCGCTGCGGTCTACGGGCGCCCCGCCGACCGGTGGGTCGCCACGTTCGTGGGCGACGCCAACCTCGTCCCCGGCACGGCCGACGGCGAGGTGGCCACCACCCCGTTCGGGGCCGTCCCGCTCCTGTCGCCGATCACCGGCGCGGTCGACGTGCTGATCCGTCCGGAGCACCTCGAGCTGGCCGACGGCACCGCAGGCCGGGCGGGCGGTGCGGCCGGCACCGTCGAGCTGGTGGAGTTCTACGGACACGACGCGATGGTCATGGTCCGCGTCGACGGCGACGGCGACGGCCCCGCCGTCTCGATGCGCACCCGCCGGAGCGACCACCGGCGCGGCGATCGCGTCGTCCTCGCCGCCGCCGGCGTCCCCACCGTCGCCTGGTCGAGGTGAGCAGCCCCCGGCGATCGGCGGACATCGTGGTCGTCGGC
>JAEZFI010000213.1 GCA_023437745.1 Actinomycetes bacterium | reverse complement strand
GCGTCGGGCAGCCCAGCCGGCGGCGGACCTGGCCCGACTCCGCAGCGAGTGCTGGTGGTGGGCGTCGTGCGGCGACGACCTCACGCCGCGCCGGCCGCTCCAGGGCGACCTGGACGCCGACGTGGCCATCGTCGGCGGCGGGATGACGGGACTGTGGACGGCCCGGTCGCTGGCCGAGGCGGACCCCTCGCTGCGCATCGTCGTCCTGGAGGCGGCGAGCTGCGGGTTCGGCGCCTCGGGGCGCAACGGCGGGTGGGCGTCGGCGCTCTTCCCGGGGGAGCCGTCGTGGGCGCACGAGCCGATGGTGGCCGCGCTCGACGAGCTGCTCGCCGCCCTGCGGGCCGACCTGATCGACGCCCACGTGGCGCACGGCGGCACTCTCACCTTCGCGACGTCGCCGGCGCACGTGGAGCGGGTGCGCGCGGTGGCGGCCGAGCCGGGCCAGCGCTGGCTGGACCGTGAGGAGGCCGGACGCCTCGCCCGCCCGGAGCCGCTGTTCGGCGCTGCCGCCACACCGCACTGCGCTGCGGTGCACCCCGCTCGTCTCGTGCGCGGGCTGGCCCGGGCCGTGGAGGGGCGGGACGTCCGGATCTTCGAGGGCACGCGGGTGACCGGCCTGGAGCCCGGGCGCGCCACGACGCACGGCGGCGTCGTCCGCGCGCCTGCGGTGCTCCGCTGCGTCGAGGGGTTCACCCCCACGATGCCGGGGCTGCGCCGTGCCCTGCTGCCGGTGTACTCGCTGATGATCGCGACCGCTCCGCTGCCCGACCGCGTGTGGGACGACATCGGCCTGCACGAGCGGGAGACGTTCACCGACGGCCGGCACCTCCTCGTCTACGGCCAGCGCACCGCCGACGGCCGACTGGCGTTCGGGGGTCGTGGCGCGCCGTACCACTACGGCTCGCAGGTCCGGCCCCGGTTCGACCTCCACCCCCGCACCTTCGCCGCGCTCGAGGCGACGTTGCGGACGATGTTCCCGGCCATCGCCGACCACGCGATCACCCATCGGTGGGGCGGCCCGCTGGGCATCCCCCGCGACTGGGCGGCCTCCGTGGGCTTCGACCACACGACCGGCCTGGGGTGGGCGGGGGGCTACGTGGGCGACGGGGTCACCACCACGAACCTCGCCGGGCGGACGCTCGCGGACCTGGTGCTCGGACGGGACACGCCGCTCACGCGGCTGCCCTGGGTGGGTCACCGGTCACCGAAGTGGGAGCCCGAGCCGCTGCGCTGGGCGGGGGTGAACGCGACCCGCGCGCTCGCTGCCGTCGGCGATCGGCGCGAGGCGCGCACGGGACGACCCGCACGGGTGGTCGATGGTCTGCTCGCCCGACTGCAACACTGACCCGATGCCCGTCCCGCTCGATGAGTTCCCGGTCCACCAGGTGCCCATGTCGATGGCGCACGTGGCCAGCACCGACCGCAACGCCTACGACCGCTCCTACTTCAACGTCGGGAACCGGACCGACGAGGTCTTCCTCGTGACGGGGCTCGGCGTGTACCCCAACCTCGGGGTCATCGACGCGTACGCGTGCGCCCGCGTCGGCGACCGGCAGCACACCGTGGCGTACTCGGACGCGCTGGGCGACGACCGCCTGGACCAGCGGGTGGGCGGCTACACCGTCGAGGTGATCGAGCCGCTCCGTCGGATCCGGCTGATCTGCGAAGGGGCGCCGGGGAGCGACGACGCCGCCTCCGCCGCGCCGCGCTTCGACCTCACCTGGACCGGGTCGTTCCCCGCGATCGAGGAGCAGCCCCACCTCTTCCGGGTGGGTCCCAAGATGATCCTCCAGGCCTGCCGGTTCGCCCAGGTCGGCACGTGGGAGGGGACCCTCGAGGTCGGCGGGCGGTCGTGGGCCGTCGACCCGGACACCTGGCTCGGTTCCCGGGACCGCTCGTGGGGGATCAGGCCCGTGGGGGAGCCGGAGCCACCCGGTCGGGCCGCCGCCGAGTCGCCCGCCGACTACGGGTTCTGGTGGACCTACGTGCCGCTGCGCTTCGACGACTTCGCCGTGGTCGTGATCGTGCAGGAGGACGGGCACGGCCACCGGCTCCTCAACGACGCCGTGCGGGTGTGGCCCGACGGCCGTGACCCCGAGCTCCTCGGGTGGCCCCGCGTCGAGATCGACCGCCGGTCGGGGAGCCGCGAGGCCGTCGCCGCTCGGCTGCACCTCACGTTGCCCGACGGTGCGCCGGCGAGGATCGACGTCGAGCCCGGGCTCGGCGTGGCGCTCTCGATGGGCGCGGGGTACGGCAGCGACCCGGCGTGGTCGCACGGCACGTGGCAGGGCCGCGACTGGACGCACGCAGCGATCGTCGACCTGGCCGATGCAGCCACCTCGACGATGCTGCCGTTCAGCATGGTCGACCACCACGCTCGGGCGGTCTGGCACGGCGACGACCACGACGGCGCCGAGGGCTGGGGGCTCTTCGAGCACCTGTCCATCGGTGCCCACGCGCCGTCGGGCTTCACCGACTACGGCTCCGTGGCCCCCTGACGCCGATGCGGGCCTATCGCCTCGTCGAGTGGGAGCAGCCTCCCGAGCTGGTGGATGCGCCCGAGCCGGTCGCGCCCCCGGGCGGCGTCGTCGTGCGGGTGGCGGGCTGCGGCCTGTGCCACTCGGACGTCACGATGATGCAGATGCCCGGAGCGTTCGGCGACGCTCTCGGCTGGCGTGTGCCGTTCACCCTCGGCCACGAGACGGCCGGCTGGGTGCACTCGATCGGTGGCGAGGTCGGCCCCGTCGCCGGGCTCACGGTGGGCGATCCGGTCGCGGTGATGTCGCCGACCGTGTGCGGTGCCTGCGCCGAGTGCCGGCGGGGCAACGACCGGGGGTGCCTCGCCGGGTTGGTCGGGCGGGGCTACGGCCGCGACGGAGGTCTGGCGGAGCTGCTGGCCGTCGAGCGCGTCGCCGACCTCGTGGCGCTCGGTGCGATGGACCCGCGCCTGGCCGGACCCCTGACCGACGCCGGCGCCACCTCGTACCACGCGGTCGACCGCGTGATGGCGGTGCTGCAACCGGAGCAGGCGGGCCGGACGCCGGTGGCCGTGGTCGTCGGCGTCGGTGGCCTCGGGGCGTTCTGCGTCCAGATCCTGGCGGCGCGGACCGCTGCGATGGTCGTCGCCGTCGAGCCCGACGACACCCGCCGGGCGCGTGCGACGGACCTCGGCGCGTCGGTGACGTTCCCGTCGGTGGAGGAGATGGTCGCAGCGCTCGGGGACCTCACCGGTGGCCTGGGTGCCGACGCCGTCCTCGACGTGGTGGGCACCGACGACACGATCGCCGCCTCGCTGCGATCGCTGCGCAGCGACGGCGCGTTCGTCCTGGTGGGCGCCGGCGGCGGCACGTTGAAGGGAGGGTGGTTCGAGCGGATCCCGAGAGGGGCCACCGTCTGCCGGATCCAGGGCTCGGGACGGGGTGACGTGGCGGGTGTCGTCGCGCTCGCTGCCGAGGGTCGCGTCGCGGTCGACGCAGAGCACTTCGCGCTGGCCGACGTCGCCGACGCCTACGCCCGCCTCGACGCGGGCACCCTCACCGCCCGCGCCGTCGTCGCCCCCTGAACGGGCACGGCCGGCGGCCTCAGCGCAGCTCGGGCGGGAGGCTCGACCAGTAGGTGCCCTCGAGCATGCGGCGGAGGGTCGGTGCGTGCATCACCATCTGGTCGGGGTCGGCCGCGGGCTCGACCTCGCCGAAGTGGACCTGGCGGATCTGCACCCGTGCCATCACCACGGCGTGCCGCAGCGCGGCGTAGACGAGGTACCAGTCGAGGTGGCGTGGCGCGTGCCCGCTGGCGGCCTCGTAGATCGCCGCCACGTCGGACCGCCGCAGCATGTCGGGGAGGCCGTCGAGGCCGAAGTCGGCGCAGAGGTCCTCGAAGAAGCGGTGCAGGAAGATCGCCCACGCCAGGTCGACCTCGCGGGGACCGAGGCGGGCCATCTCCCAGTCGAGCACCGCGACCGGGCGGCAGTCGCGGTACATCACGTTGCCGATGCGAGCGTCGCCCCAGCTGAGGACGCAGTCGCCCTCGTCGGCGGGCCAGTTGGCCTCGAGCCAGTCGAACGCCGCCTCGACCACGGGGATCCGCAGGTCTCCCCGCACCCAGTCGTAGTAGTGGCGCTGGTGGTCGACGTGGGCGCGCAGGGGCGAGGTCGTCCGGTCGGGGTCGAGGAAGGCGAACGTCGACTCGGCGTCCTCGATGGAGTGGATCCCCGCGATCGCCTCGACCGTCGTGCGGGTGAGCAGCGCCCGCTCCTCGGGTGTCGCCTCGGTGACCCAGGAGCCCATGTCGTAGGGCATGACGTCGGGCGGGACCTGCCCGTCGATCCGCTCCATCACGAAGAACGGCGCTCCGATCGCCGTGGGATCCGTCTCGAGCCAGTAGGTGCGCGGGACGGGGACGTCGGTGTGCTCGGCGACGAGGCGCATGACCTCGAACTGCCGGTCGAGGTCGTAGCTCGGGAACACCGGCACCGCGGTGGCCGGGGGCTCGACGCGGGCGACGAGGCGATGGGTGGCGCGGACGCCGTGCTCGGTCCACGAGGCGTCGACGAGCAGGGTCTCACTGGACATCCCGTTGGCGGACGGCGCCTCGAGCGAGTCGACGACCGCGTCGGCCTCGGGCCCGAGGGTGGTCGCCAGCCAGGCTCCGAAGCGCTCCCGGGTCGCGTCGAGGTCGCGGTCCGAGCGGGTGATCGTCGGGGGCTCGGGGACCTCGGGGGTGGCAG
>JAEZFI010000144.1 GCA_023437745.1 Actinomycetes bacterium | reverse complement strand
GGCCTGAGGGGCACGGCGGCAGCGCTGCGATCGGCGCTGCGGTCCACCGAGCCCGCGGTCCTCCTGCTGGCAGGCGACGTGCGCACCGGTCCCGCCGGTTCGCCCGACGAGCGCGACGGCGGCGACGCGGGCGCGGCACTCCTGGTCGGTGACGGCGAGGCCGCGGAGCTGGTCGCCGAGCACCTCGGCGGGGCCTCGGCCACCCGCGAGTTCCTCGATCGTTGGCGCTCGCCCGGCGAGCTGCGCACGCACGCCTGGGAGGAGCGCTTCGGCGAGCAGCGCTACGGCGAGCTCGCGTCGCAGGCCTGGGAGGCCGGGCTGAAGGACGCCGGCGTCGATGCCGACCAGGTCGCCGCGGTCGCCATCGCCGGGCCGCAGGCACGCGCGGCGGCGGGGCTGGCCAAGCGACTCGGCGCCGCCGGCGTCGACGTGGTCGACGACCTCACCGCCCAGGTCGGCTTCACCGGCGCGGCGCACCCGGCGTTGCTGCTGACCGCCACGATCGAGCGCGCCGAGCCGGGGCAGGTCGTCGCGCTGGTGTCGATGGCCGACGGTGCCGACACGTTCTTCTTCCGCGTGACCGAGGCGGCCGCCACCCGCCGCCGGGACGCCGCCGCCCTGAGCGTGCAGGACCAGCTCGCCGACGGTGACGACTCCCTCGCCTACGCGAAGTACCTGTCGTGGCGCGGCGTGCTGCCGATCCAGCCGCCCAACCGGCCGGAGCCCGCCCGCATGTCGGCTTCGGCCGCCGAGCGCCGTCTCGACTGGAAGTACGGCTTCGTCGGCTCACGCGACCGGGAGAGCGGCGCGCTGCACCTGCCGCCCGCCCGGGTGTCCTTCGTGGGTGGCAACGTGGACGACATGGACCCCGCTCCGATGGCGGCCGTTCCCGCCCGGGTCGCGACGTTCACCGTCGACTCGCTGGCCTACTCGCCGTCCCCGCCGGTGGTGTTCGCCGTGTGCGACTTCGAGGGCGGGGGGCGCCTGCCCGTCGAGCTCACCGACGTGCGCCCCGGCGACGTGTCCATCGGCATGACGGTGGAGATGACCTTCCGGCGGCTCAACACCGCCGACGGCATCGCCAACTACTTCTGGAAGGCCCGCCCGCAGCGCGGCCCGGCCTCGAGCGAGGGGAGCGGCTGACATGGCCAGCCACGGGATCAAGGACCAGGTCGCGATCATCGGCATGGGCTGCACCCAGTTCAAGGAGCACTGGGATCGCAGCACCGACGACCTGCTCGTGGACGCCGTCACCGAGACGCTCGAGTCGGCTGGCGTCGCCAAGTCCGACGTCGACGCGTGGTGGCTGGGCACCGCGCAGTCGGGCATGTCGGGCGTGACGCTCGCAGCGCCGCTCAAGCTGCAGGGCAAGCCCGTGACCCGCGTCGAGAACTACTGCGCGACGGGGTCCGAGGCCCTGCGGCAGGCCTGCTACGCCGTCGCGTCCGGTGCGTACGACGTGGCGTGCGCCGTCGGCGTCGAGAAGGTGAAGGACTCGGGCTACCAGGGCCTCAACGCCTTCCCCATCCCCACCGACGGCACGCAGCGCTCCCTCACCGCGGCCGCCATGTTCTCGCTGGTCGCCCCCGCCTACGCCGAGCGCTACGGCATCGACCCGGCGGACCTGCGCCGCACGCTCGCCCGCATCGCCTCCAAGAACCACGCCAACGGTGCCAAGAACCCCCGCGCCCAGTTCCGCCGGGAGATGTCGGTCGACGCCATCTGCAAGATGCCCGAGGTCGCCGGGATGCTCTCGGTGTTCGACTGCGCAGGGGTGGCCGACGGCGGCGCCGCGGCCATCGTGGTGCGCGCCGAGGATGCGCACCGCTACACCGACGACCCCCTCTACGTGAAGGCGCTGTCCTTCGTGGCGGGCAACGGCTCGGGTCTGCTCGACCCGGACTTCGACTACACGCACTTCGACGAGTGCGAGGCGGCCGCCAAGGACGCGTACGCCCAGGCGGGCATCACCGACCCCCGGCGCCAGCTCGCCATGGCCGAGGTGCACGACTGCTTCACGCCGACCGAGCTGGTGCTCATGGAGGACCTCGGGTTCTCCCAGCGCGGCACCGCCTGGCAGGACGTCGAGGCCGGCGCGTTCGACCTGCACGGCGACCTTCCGGTCAACACCGACGGCGGGCTCAAGTCCTTCGGCCATCCGGTGGGCGCCTCGGGGCTCCGCATGCTCTTCGAGTGCTGGTTGCAGCTGCGCGGCGAGGCCCCCGACGACCGGCAGATCGACACGGTGGACCGGGGCCTGGCGCTCACCCACAACCTCGGGGGCTACCCGGGCGAGATGGTGAGCTTCGTGGGCATCTGGGGGAACCGCCCCGGCTGACGCAGTCCCGGGTCGGCGTCGCGGCCCTGCCGCGCCCGCTCAGAACCCGCCGGCCAGATAGGTCCAGGCGGGGATGTGGTGCTCCTGCGGGGTGCAGGAGTTGCCGACCGCAGCGGTGTGCGCCCAGTCGGGGGGAGGGAACGTGCAGGTCGGCTGCTCGGTCGTGACCAAACGGCGCGAGCCCCAGTACGGCGGGTCGGTGGTGGTCACGTCCACCTCGAGGTCGTTGAGGCCAAGGGCCGAGACGGCGGTCCGCTCCCGGGCCGCGTGGCTCTCCTCGGCGTGGATGAGCACCCCCATGGCCGACCTGTCGGTCACGAACGGGTCGGACAACCAGGGTGCCGGCACGTAGGTGCCCCCGCTCACGAAGAAGGCGTCGAAGGGGCCTGAGATCATGGCGAGCCGGTTGAGTGGGACGTACTTGGCCAGATACAGCGCCACACCCGCTCCCTGGGAGTACCCGAGCGCCACGACGTTGCCCCACACCAAGTGGCAGCGACCGTTGACGGGGTCGACCTGCACGCAGGTTCCTTGGCTGTCCGTCATGAGGTAGTCGCCCCATCCCTCACCGGGGCGCGTCAGCGCGAGGTGCTGGACGTAGGCGAGGAGGCGGTTCATCACCGCCGTTCGCTCGTCGACATTCAACGCGAGGTGGTCGTAGCCCACCTCGGAGAGCGAGCCGGGCACGTTCGCACCGAAGACGACCTCGCTGCGGAGACGCCGGTGGCACTCGGGGTCGATCAAGAGCATGGAGTTGGGACAGGCCTCGAGCGTGCCGACGTTCGACTGGTAGCGCAGACCGATCACGTGGAAGCCCTGGGCGGCCAGCGACTTCCCGACGCGTGACATCGACGTGGGAACGCTGCCCGTGCCGTTGAACATCACGACGAGTCGCTGGCGGGGTGCCCCGGACGGGCGGATCGAGAACTGCGCCGCGTCGGGTTCGGACGGCAGGGTGGGATCGGTCTCGTACGGATCGATCATGTTGAGGCTGGGGTCCGACCCGGAGCTGGGCGGCTGCGGGGGACACCCCGTCAGCACCAGCATCGCCAGGGCCGCAGCCGCCACGGCCGTCACTCTGTTGGCGCGCCGCCCGACACGTGGCCTCGTCGACATTCGCATCCTCTTCGATCTCCCAACCCGCCCCACAGCTCCGGGCACCCTACCCCGTGGACCGAAGAAGATTCCTGGGCGATCTCACCCCCGTTCGTCGAGGCGGTCGACCCACACCAGGTGTGCCTGGCAGCGCGCCAGGGCCGTCGAGGTCGCGCCGCCGGGGTGCTCAGGCCCGTAGGAGGTGGCGGTGAGGATCGACGCGTGCTGCTCGTCGGCCCCGGCCCCGGCGGGGAGCGGCGGTGGCGGTGCCCAGGGCACGACCCGGTCCGACTCCAGTGTCAGCAGCGTCAGGGCACCGCCGTCGCGCACGACGGCTCCGGCCATCTCGACCAGTGCGTCGTGCAGCGCGGAGCGGTCGGGACGCGAGATGTAGGCGAGCACCCAGGAGCTGAGCAGCACCAGGTGTAGCGGTCCCGGGTGGTCCGCCCGGCAGCGTTCGAGCAGGTCGGGGACGTCGTGCACCAGGTCGCCGGCGACGACGAGCGGGGGATCCTCGGCAGCCGCCTCGAGCGCCGCCGCGAGCCGCTGTTGGCGCACCGGCTGCTCCGGCCAGACGCACGCGCGGAGCCAGCGGGCGTCGTCGGGGTCGGTGACGTCCACTGGGCGACGGTCGAGGCCGACCCGGGTGGCGATCGGGGGCAGCGGGCCGGCCAGCTCGGGCCACGGCCCGGTGCGCACCTGGGTGCCGAGCCGGACCGCGGAGTCGGTGCGGCCCACCTCCAGCGGAGCGCCGTCCCGCACGTCGAACCGGTACGCGTAGTCGTCGAGTCGCAGGTTGAGGCCGGCCGACGTGCCGAGCTCGACGAGCGCGACGGAGAGCTCGGGTGCCGACGCGCCGAGGTGGCGCAGTCCGATCCACCACGCCACGCAGCGGTTCACCTCGTTCGTCTGCACCTGGCGGTGGCGGAGCAGGTCGAGCAGCTCGTCGCGGTGCAGCTCGACCGTGGCACGCAGCGCGTCGTCGGGGGGTCCGTCGGGCGGCGGGGGAGGTGTGACGGTCGGGTACCAGGGCGCGATCGGCGCGTCCGGGTGGCGCAGCACCACGTCGTGCAGCGCGGCGAGCAGCAGCACCGGGAGACGCTGGCCGACGGGCGCCTCCAGCAGGAGCCCGTGCAGCTCGGGGTGGCGTGCGATGGCCCGGCTCAAGGACGCGTACACCGGGATCCGGTCCCCCTCGGCGTCCGCCAGGTCCTCGAAGCTCCGCCTGACCTCCCGTGCGTCGCGCGCCCCCGACTCCATGTCCCTCCCGGGCGGTAGCGTCCGCCTTCGATCCGGCCCGGGCCCACGGTACCGATCCGGCCGACCGCACAGATCGAGGGAGGACGTCCGTTGAGCGCCATGATCCCGCCGGGCCGGGTCGCGTGGGGGCTGCAGCTGCCCGTGCAGTCCCAGAGCCGCAACTTCGTGCAGCCCTGGGAGGCCGACGCGGGGCCCGAGGAGCTGGCGCGCATCGCCACCGCGGCGGACCGCGCCGGCGCCTGGTACGTCGCCGTGTGCGATCACGTCGCCATCCCGCGCCCGTCCGACGAGGTCATGTCGACGACCTGGTACGACACCATCGCCACCCTCGGGTGGCTCGCGGCGCTGACCGAGCGGGTGCACCTGCTCAGCCACGTGTACGTCCTGCCCTACCGACACCCGCTCGCCACGGCCAAGGCGTTCACCACGCTGGACCGCCTCAGCGGCGGGAGGGCCGTCCTCGGGGCCGGCGCCGGTCACGTCGAGGCCGAGTTCCGGCTGCTCGGCGTCGACTTCGACTCCCGCGGCGCCCAGGTCGCGGACGCCGTCCCGGTGCTGCGCGCCGCGTTCGAACAGGAGTACCCCCAGGTGGGCGGACCCGGTGCCGAGGTCGGCGTCGGGGTGGCGCCGCGGCCGGTGCGCCGCGGTGGGCCGCCCATCTGGATCGGCGGATCGTCCAAGGCGGCCATCCGGCGGGCCGCCCTCTTGGGCGACGGCTGGCTGCCGCAGGGCCCGCCGAAGATGGGCACCTCCAACGCCGTCGCCTTCATCGCCGAGGAGCGTGCGGCGGCGGGACTGCCGGAGGCGTTCGACGTGGGCGTGACCGCCGGGCCCGTGTACCTGGGGGAGCCCGACTTCCCGATCGAGGACTTCGCGGTGCGCGGCTCGGCCGAGCAGGTCGCCGCCCACCTGCGCCGGTTCCCGCCCAAGGGCATGAACCAGCTGCAGGTCGGCTTCCGGGGTCGGGACGCCGCCGAGGTGGCCGATCAGATCGAGCGCTTCGGCACCGAGGTCGCTCCTCTGCTGGAGGGTTGAGCGAGGCCCCTCGTACAGTTGGGGGATGGGCGAGCACACCACTGACAGCAGCGACGCCGGCCGGGCGGCGCACCGGCTCCACGACGCCGAGGGCGAGGTCACCACCGATCGCCCGTGGATCATCCGGACCTACTCGGGCCACTCCAGCCCCAAGGCCTCCAACGAGCTGTACCGGTCCAACCTGGCGAAGGGCCAGACCGGCCTCTCGATCGCGTTCGACCTGCCCACCCAGTGCGGCTACGACTCCGACGACCGCATCGCCCGCCCCGAGATCGGCAAGGTCGGCGTGCCGGTCAACTCCCTCGACGACATGCACGCGCTGTTCGAGGGCATCCCCATCGAGAAGATGAACACCTCGATGACGATCAACGGCACTGCGATGTGGCTGCTCGCCCTCTACGTCGCGCTGGCCCGTGAGCGTGGCGTCGAGCTGTCCGAGCTGACCGGGACCACCCAGAACGACCTGGTCAAGGAGTACCTGGCCCGGGGCACCTACATCTTCCCGCCCGAGCACAGCCAGCGGATCATCGCCGAGATGTACGAGTTCTGCCTCGAGGAGATCCCGAAGTGGAACGCCTCGAACATCTGCTCGTACCACCTGCAGGA
>JAEZFI010000138.1 GCA_023437745.1 Actinomycetes bacterium | reverse complement strand
TGCTCGTGAGCGGGGTCGTAGAGCCCCTGCGTTGGCGGCGCATCTCGGCGCATTCGGTTCTCCTGGATCGAGGTTGTCGCAACAGCCCGGTCCAGGGACGTCATTGGCCCTGGGGGTGGGCGTCCAGAATACCCGTGCCCGTGGGTGGGCGACCAACCGGGTTTCCCGGGGGCGGGCCGCAACGCCGAGTGCGACACCCCGCTCGACCCCGCCTCCTACGCTGCTCCGTACCCGACCGATCCTCAGCCCGCGGAGGCCGAATGACCGACCGATCCGGCGATCTCCTGTCGTTCATCGACGCCTCGCCCACGCCGTACCACGCCGTCCGCGAGGCCGCCCGCCGCCTCGGCGACGCCGGCGCGGTCGCCGTGGAACCCGTCGCCGCCTGGCCCGGCCAGGGGTTCCACGTGCTGTCCGTCGACGGTGCGCTCGTGGCCTGGGACGACCGGGGCCACGCCCCCTCCGCCGGGTTCCGGCTCATCGGTGCGCACACCGACTCCCCCAACCTCCGCGTCAAGCCGCGGCCGGACCGATCCGTCGCCGGGTTCGACCAGCTCGGCATCGAGCCGTACGGCGGGCTCCTGCGGAACTCCTGGCTCGACCGGGACCTGGGGATCGCGGGCCGGGCGGTGGTGCGGACGCCCGGGCACCCCGGCAGCACCCGGACACGCCTGTTCCGTGACGACCGGGCGATCCTCCGCGTCCCGCAGCTCGCGATCCACCTCGACCGCGACCAGAACGAGGGGCTCCGCCTCGACCCGTCACGGCACCTGACGCCGGTCTGGGGGCTGGCGGACCGGCACCGCTCGTTCCACGCCTACGTGGCCGACGCCCTGGATGTGGAGGCGAGCGACATCCTCGCGATCGACGCCATGTGCCACGACACGGCGCCCGCCGGCTACCTGGGCGTCGACGAGGAGCTGATCAGCGCCCCGCGCCTCGACGACCAGGCCAGCTGCTACGGCGCCGTGGCCGCGCTCGTCGACGCTGTCGCCGCGGGCGACCGGCGCCACGTGCCGCTGATCGTGCTGTTCGACCACGAGGAGGTCGGCTCGGAGAGCACGACCGGCGCCGCCGGCCCCCTGCTCCGCACCGTGATCGAGCGCAGCGTGCTCGGGCGGGGTGGCAGCACCGACGACGCAGCCCGGGCCCTCGCCGACTCGATGTGCTGTTCGGCGGACATGGCCCACGGCCTGCACCCCAACCATCCCGAGCGCCACGACCCCGACCACCCCGTGCTGGTGGGCGGAGGGCCGGTCATCAAGACCAACGTGAACCAGCGCTACGCCACGAGCGACCGCAGCGCGGCCGAGTTCCGCCTGGCCTGCGAACGGGCGGGCGTCCCGGTCCAGGTGTACGCCCACCGCAACGACCTCCCGTGCGGCTCGACGATCGGGCCGATCACCGCCGCCGGCCTGGGCATCGCGACGGTCGACGTGGGCATGCCGCAGCTGTCGATGCACTCGATCCGCGAGCTGATGGCGACCCGCGACGTCGCCTCCATGGTCGCCGCCTTCACCGCCTGGTTCTCCTGACCGACCCGGACCCGCCGAATCGGCGCCGAACCCTCGAACCTGGCCTGAAGTCGGTGGCGGGGCACCGACTTCCGGCCGAGTTCGGGTGTGTGGCTGCGGTCAGG
This sequence comes from Actinomycetes bacterium, assembly GCA_023437745.1. GTDB lineage: Bacteria > Actinomycetota > Acidimicrobiia > Acidimicrobiales > Microtrichaceae > JAEZFI01. The sequence goes on along the minus strand of JAEZFI010000138.1, from coordinate 7,137 downwards.
TCGCCTTGGGGAGGAGGCGGAGGCCCAGCTCGGTGAGCTGGTCGCCGTCGATCTCCGTCGGTGCGTGGGTGAGCGGGTCGCCGCCCGACTGGGTCTTCGGGAAGGCGATGACCTCGCGGATGTTCTCCTCGCCGAGCAGCAGGGCGACGAGGCGGTCGACGCCGAAGGCGAACCCGGCGTGCGGGGGTGCCCCGTAGCGGAAGGCGTCGAGGAGGAAGCCGAACTTCGCCTGCGCCTCCTCGGCCGACACCCCGAGCAGCGCGAAGACCTGCTCCTGCACATCGGAGCGGTGGATACGGACGCTGCCCGACCCCAGCTCCCAACCGTTGAGCACCAGGTCGTAGGCCTGTGACCTGACCTCGAGCAGCCGTGTGGGATCGCCGCCGGCGAGGACCTCGTCGATGATCGGACGGTCCTCCGGGTGCGGCATCGTGAACGGATGGTGGGCCGACACCGGCCGCCCCGTGACGGGATCGATCGACTCGAACAGCGGGAAGTCGACGACCCAGAGGAACTGCAGCCCACCCTCGTCGACCGGTGGCCGCCCGAGCGCCAGTCGCAGGAGGCCGAGCACGTGTCGCACCGCCGGACGCTCGTCGGCGACGAGCAGCAGGAGGTCGCCGTCGGCGGCCTCCATCGCCCGGGGCAGCGCCTCGAGCTCCTCGGCCGAGAGGAACTTCGCGACCGGGCTGTCGAGCCGGAGGCCGCCGGGGGCGTCGGTGTCCGCCACGACCCGCATCCACACGAGGCCCTTCGCGCCCCACTGCTTCGCCTGGTCGGTCAGGTCGTCCAGCCGGCTCCGGGAGAACGATCCCCCGTCGGGCACGCGGATGCCCTTCACGCACGCCGCCTTGAAGGCGTTGAAGCCGGTAGCGGCGAAGACCTCGGTGAGCTCGACCAGCTCCATCCCGAACCGCACGTCGGGCTTGTCGGAGCCGAAGCGCTCCTGGGCCTCGTGCCACGTCATCCGGGGGATGTCGGGGATCACCTCGCCGCGCACGGCCTCGACCACGCCGGCCACCGCCACCGTGATCGCCGCGAGGACGTCGTCCTGGTCCGCGAAGCTCATCTCAGCGTCGAGCTGCATGAACTCGAACTGGCGATCGGCGCGCAGGTCCTCGTCGCGCAGGCAGCGGGCGATCTGGTAGTAGCGGTCGATCCCGCCCACCATGCACAGCTGCTTGAAGAGCTGGGGCGACTGGGGCAGGGCGTAGAACGTTCCGGGACGCATCCGCGACGGCACGACGAAGTCCCGCGCCCCCTCGGGCGTCGACGCGATCAGCATCGGCGTCTCGATCTCGACGAAGTCCTGCGACTCCATCGCGGTGCGGATGGCGCTGTTGACCCGGGCGCGGGTGCGGAGGTTCCGCTGCATCTGCTCACGGCGCAGGTCGAGGTAGCGGTGACGGAGGCGGATGGTCTCGTCGACGTCACCCCGCTCGTGCAGCGGGAAGGGCGGCGGCTCGGCGGCGGAGAGCACCTCGACCTCGCAGTCACCGATCTCCACGTCGCCGGTCGCGAGCTTCGGGTTGGCCATGCCCTCGGGCCGAGGCCGCACCGTGCCGGTGAGCCGGATCACGTACTCGCTGCGAAGGTCCGCGGCGCCGTCCACGACGCACTGCACGACGCCCGTGTGGTCGCGCAGCTCGACGAACGCGAGGTGCTGGCTGTGCTCGCGCCGGGCCGCCACCCAGCCGCACAGTGCCACGGTCTGCCCCACGTGCTCGAGGCGCAGCTCGCCGCACCGGTGGGTGCGCATCGACGTCGCCGAGTGGTCGGGGCGGGTGGGATCTGGGCTCACAGGAGTTTCCTCAGCTCGGTCGGAAGTTGGTCCCGGGGCACGGACCGCTGCTCGGCGTCGCCCCGGAGGTCGCGGATGGTGACGGTCCCGGCGGCTCGCTCGTCGTCGCCGAGGAGCAGGGCCAGGCGCGCCCCCGAACGATCGGCCACCTTCATCTGCGCCTTCGGCGACCGACCGTCGTAGGCACGCACGGCGCTGAACCCGTCGCGGTGCAGCTCGCGCACCAGGTCCCGGACGTCGCTCTGGTCACCACCGAACGCGACGACGGCGCAGTCGATCTGCGGCTCCGGGACCGGGAACACACCCTCCGCGTCGCAGGCGAGCAGCACGCGCTCGATGCCCGATCCGAAGCCGAACCCGGGCGTGGGGTCGCCGCCCAGCGCCTCGACGAGCCCGTCGTAGCGACCGCCGCCGCCGATCGTCGACTGGGCGGCGTCGATGGCGTCCGAGACGACCTCGAACACGGTGTGGGTGTAGTAGTCGAGGCCGCGGACGAGGCGGGGGTTGACCGTCACCGGCAGCCCTGCAGCCTCGAGCCCGGCCAGCGTGCGGGCGAAGTGCTCGGCCGCTTCGGGCGTCATGGCGTCCGCGAGGGTCGGCACGCCCGTCAGCGCCGCCTGCGTCTGGGCGTGCTTCGAGTCGAGCACCCGCATCGGGTGGGTCTCGACCTTGGGCTGGTCGTCCTCGTGGAGGTCACCACGCCGGGCGGCGAGGAACTCGGTGAGCTGCGCGGCGTAGGTCGTGCGGGAGGACGGGTCACCGATCGAGTTGATCTCGAGGCGCAGCTGCCGGAGGCCGAGCGAGCGGTAGAAGTCCCACAGCGCCACGACGACCTCGACGTCGAGGTCCGGGTCGGCCACGCCGAAGCACTCCAAACCGAGCTGGTGGTGCTGCCGGTAGCGCCCGGCCTGCGGACGCTCGTAGCGGAAGTGCTGGCTCTGGTACCAGACCTTCCACGGGAGGAGCGGATGGTGCTGGATGAACGCCCGCGCCACACCGGCGGTCGACTCCGGCCGGAGCGCGATGGGCACGCCGTCGCGGTCCTCGAACGCGTACATCTCCTTGGTGACCACGTCGGTCCCCTCGCCGAGCCGTTGGAACACGGCCAGCTCCTCGAGCACCGGCGCCTGCACGAGCCCGAAGCCCAGACGGCCGAAGTGGTCGCCGAACGCCCTGACCAGAGCCTCCCACCGGGCCGAGTCCGGCGGTAGGAGGTCGTGCATGCCCCGGAGGGCGGAGGGGGTGTCTCTGGGGCTCACGGCCCGGTGATGCTACCGGCGGTGCCCGCGGCACCCGACACGCCGGTGTCTGGGCGACCTTGCCCAGCGTCGGAACACCGTTCGGCTCATCCCCGACCGACGCGAGTTCGGTACGCACGGAAGCATGGATCTCCGCAAGGTCGTCGACCCCGCACCGCCCGCCCGCCGCTGTCGCACGGCGCGCTGCGCACCCACCGGCCGGACGCTCGCCGCCGCCGTGCTGACGGTGCTCGCCGCGACCTCCTGCACGCCGTCGCCGGCGGCACGTGCGGCGCTCGACGCGCTCCCCGCCGACTGGCCGACGCAGATGGTGGCCCGTGCCAACGCCGACCGGGCGGCTCGCGGGATCGGACCGGTCTCCCTCTGCGGCACCCTGTCGTCGGCGGCACGCTCCAAGGCGGACTCGCTCGCCGTGACCCGCCGCCTGTCGCACTCGGGCGCCGGGGGCACCCTCGCCCAGCGCGTCGAGGCCGCCGGCTACCGGGGCTGGACGACGCTGAGCGAGAACCTCGCGATGGGCCAGCCCACCGTCGCCGCCGTCGGCGACGCCTGGATGCTCTCGGTCGAGCACCGTGACAACCTCCTCGACCCCAGGATCACCCACCTCGGGGCCGGCGTGGCTGCCGACGGCAACGGCAGCCTCTACTGGGTGCAGGAGCTCGGGCAGCAGGGCAGCTGCTGACCGACCGGGGTACGGTCGGGCCATGGCGGACCCGTCCGTGGATCCCGATCGATTCGAGACCCGCCGCGCGACGGTCCGCACCGGGGTGGACGTGGCGTACGTGCGCGAAGGCGCGGGTGGGCGCCCGCTCGTCCTCCTCCACGGGTTCCCCGAGACGAAGCGGATCTGGTGGCGCAACATCGAGCCGCTCGCCGACGCCGGCTTCGAGGTGATCGTCCCCGACCTGCGGGGCTACGGCGACAGCGGACCCGCCCCGGACGGCTTCTACGACATCGCGGCGTACAGCCACGACGTCCACGCCCTGGTCCGCGACGTGCTCGGTCACCCGTCGTGCGCGGCCGCGGGCGGCGACCTCGGCGGCGTCGTCATGTACGACCTCGGCCTCCGCTTCGAGGGGTTCGTCACCTCGCAGGTCCTGTTCAACTCCGTGCCACCCGCCCTGCCCGAGGAGCAGTTCGCGGCGGCGGGGGTCCACGGGTTCGGCCGCTGGGACCCGGCCACCGCCGACTACTTCGTCCGCCAGGGCAGCGACGCCGACGCCCTGGCCGCAGAGCTGGACACGACCGAGCGGCGCCTTCGCTACATCGAGGGGTTCTACGGACACCGGCTCTGGGCCGGCCCCGGCGGCTTCGACCCGGAGGCGACGAGGTTCCACAGCGCGCCGTTCGCGGACGGCTCCATGCTCCGCACGGCCTTCGGTGCCTACGAGTCGGCGCTCAAGACGATCCCTCGCAGCGAACCCCCTCGATTCCGGGAGGTCAACCCGGTGCCGACCGTCGTCCTCTACGGCCCGGAGGACCGGGTCGTCCCCTCGACGTTCCCCGAGCGCTGCGCCGTCGCCTTCTCGCACTGCGTGGGCCCGTTCCACGTGCCGGGCGCCGGGCACTTCCTGCAGTGGGAACGCGCCGAGCTCTTCAACCGAACGGTGGCCGGGTTCGTCCGCTGAGCACCGGTTCTGACCGTCGACGCCGGCGCGCCGCGATCAGAGGGAGCCGTCGGGGACCGCTGCGCTGTCGATGGCCGGGCAGTCCGTGGCGTCCACCCGCGCGATCGTCGACGAATCTCGCGGGATGCCGCCGCTGGTGGCCCCGACCGGCAGGTCGAAGTAGCCGGAGGTGTGGTCGAGGTAGTCGTCGTGCGACGGCGTCGGGCCGCCGAGGGACTCGGTCGCCCTCGCTGCCCCGTAGGCGGCGATCACCGCCGATCGCTCGGTGTTGCAGGTCGCGACGTGCGCGTTGTGCTGGGAGTTGCCGATGGACCACACCACCACCCCGGACAGCACCGCCAGGATGGCGAGCACCACCAGCATCTCGATGAGTGTGAAGCCGCCCTCGCCGCGCCGCTCTTCTCGTCCGTCCACCCTCACGCCCCGTCTCTCACCCTGCGTGACCCGCCGGTCGCCACTCACAGTGGTAGAACTCCCGGCGGACGTCAAGTCGCAATTCATCGACCCCCCCTTTCTAGGTCCTCGCCGCCGGGCGATGAGGTATGCCCGACGCCCGGGGCGGGCAGTTGACGAGGTCGCCGTTCGATCGCGGAGGTGCGGGATGCGGAAGGTCGTGGTGGAGCGGGTGGCCGGTGAGTGGGTGGCGACCGCCACGGGCGGCACGATCGTCGCTCGTGGACCGGAGCGGGACGCGGTCATCGAGGGCGCACACGAGTACGGCCGCACGCACGGACACGAGGTGGACGGCGTCTCGGTCGAGGTCCGCGAGGAGGACGGCTCCTACGCGGTCCTGACGACCTACCCCCGGATCGCTGCCGAACGGCGCTGAGCAGCCCGCTACTCGTCGCGCGCCGGGGCGACCTCGCAGCCCTCGGCGTACTCGAGACCCGCCGGAGTCAGACCGAGGATCGCCAGCTGTTCCTCGTCCTCGCCGGCGACGGGCGCATGGACCAGCTCCACCACGCCACGCTCCTCCAGCGCACGCAGCTCCGACTGCGTCACCCCGGCCCCGCGCTGCTCCCGCAGGACCGCGTCAGCGTCCTCCGCCGTCCCCTCGATCAGCGCTCGCAGCAGCAGGCACTCTTCCTCGTCCGTCATCTGGCCTGGCCTCCCCGTGTCGTCGGTGGCGATTCTCGCAGAAGGGATCCCCGCGGTGCCGCGTGATCACACCCCCGGCCGGGTCGACGATCAGCCGCCCTTGCCGGGCACGACCCGGTACGCGTCGTAGACGCTGTCGATCGACACCAGGCGGCTCAGGATCGTCTCCAGGTGCGACGGATCGCCCAGCTCGAACTCGAAGCGCATCTTCGAGACGCGGTCGGCGCCGGTCACGGTGTTGCAGGCGAGGATGTTCACGCTCTGGTCGGACAGCATCGCCGTGACGTCCTGGAGCAGGCGGGACCGGTCGAGGGCCTTCACCTCGACCAGCGCCACGAACGAACCGGAGGAGTCGTCGTCCCATTCGACGTCGATGAGGCGCTCGGACTGCGCCCCCGACAGGGAGACGGCGTTGGCGCAGTCGGTGCGGTGCACCGAGACACCCCTCCCCCGCGTGACGAAGCCCATGATCTCGTCGCCGGGCACGGGGGTGCAGCACCGCGCCATGCGGATCATCATGTCGTCGAAGCCCTCGACGTGGACACCGATCCGGCCGCCCGGGGCCCGGCGCCGGTGGAGGCGCTTCGGCGTGGCGACGATCTCGTCGCGTTCGGGGGCGGTGCCGCCGCGCAGGGCGCGCGCCACCCGCCCGGCGACGGACTCGGCGGAGAGGTGGTGCTCGCCGATCGCCGTCATCATCGCCTCGGCGCCGGTGTACTTCAGCTCGGCGGCGATCTCCGGCAGCACCGGCCCGGCCATGACCTTCTGGACCGGGAGGCCCTCACGCCGGATGGCCCTCGTGAGGTCCTCACGACCGGACTCCAGCGCGTCCTCACGCCGCTCACGGCTGAACCACTGGCGGATCTTCGACGCCGCCGACCGGGTCCGGACGATGTCGAGCCAGTCCCGGCTGGGCCCGGCGCCCTCGACCTTCGACGTGAAGATCTCGACGGTGTCACCCGAGGTGAGCGTGCTGTCGAGCGGCACCAGCCGGCCGCCCACCCGGGCGCCCACGCAGCGATGTCCGACCTCGGTGTGGATGGCGTAGGCGAAGTCGATCGGGGTCGCCCCCTGGGGCAGCGCCATGACGTCGCCCTGGGGCGTGAAGACGAAGACCTCCGAGACCGACAGGTCGAAGCGCAGCGACTCCAGGAACTCCGCCGGGTCCGCGGTCTCCTTCTGCCAGTCCAGCAGCTGGCGCAGCCACTGCATGTCGGCGGCCTTGCGGCCGGCCACGGTCTCTTCCTTGTACTTCCAGTGCGCCGCGACGCCGTACTCCGCGCGCCGGTGCATGTCGTGGGTCCGGATCTGGATCTCGACGGGCTTCCCGCCCGGCCCGATCACCGTCGTG
>JAEZFI010000137.1 GCA_023437745.1 Actinomycetes bacterium | reverse complement strand
TCTGTTCTTGCCAGAGCGACACATGTGTCGCTCTGGCAAGAACAGAACCGGCACGTCTGGCCTCGGGCGGAGCGGGTAGGTGCCCGCCGTGGAGTCGTCGTTGACCGTTCCGCGGGTGGGCGTCGGGGTCGACGACCTGCCCGACGCAGCCGCCCTCTTCGAGTCCGAGGGGCCGTTCGTGTCCGTGATGCTGGACACCGAGCTGGCGGTGGAGAACGCCCCGACGCGGTTCGAGCGCCGGTGGAAGGAGCACCGCCGCACCCTCCACGACCGGGGCACGCCCGAGGCGCTGCTCGACCGCATCGGGGAGTGGCTCCGAGACGCCCGCACCGAGGGTAATGCGCTGGCGTGCATCGCCGCCGCCGACGGCACGATGGTCACCGCGGTCGGTGAGCACGTGGGGGCCGACGTCGCGGCCTGGGACTCTCTGCCGAGGCTCTGCCCGCTGATCCACTGGCACCAGTCGAACCCGCCCGCCCTCCTCGTCCTGATCGATCGCACGGGCGCGGACATCTTCACCGGCGGCCGGCAGCGGCGCCTGCTGGGCGTCGTGACGGGCGACGTCGGCCCGGACATCCGGAAGTCGCCGAGGGGGGACTGGAAGCAGCCCCACTACGACGCACAGGCGCAGGAGCGGTGGAGGGCGAACACCGCCGAGGTGGCCGAGCAGGTCGTCGGGCTGGTCGAGCGCCTCGACCCGCGGATCGTGGTCGTGGCCGGCGACCTCAAGGCCGTCGAGATGATGGTCGACCAGCTGCCGCCCCGCATCCGGTCGCTGACCCGCCGGGTGACCGGCGGCCGGGGAAAGGGTTCCGAGGGCAGCGTCGAGGAGGGCAGCTCGCGCCTGTACCGGAGCGCGATCGCCGAGGACACCGTCGAGCTCGTCGCCAAGCTGAAGGAGGAGCTCGGCCAGCGTGACCGCGGCGTGGCGGGCATCGCCGACGTGGCCGCGGCGCTCCGCTCTGCCGCCGTCGACACGCTCCTGGTCAACGACGACCGGCTGTCGGGACGGCGGATGTTCTACCGGGCGAGCGACCGGCTCTCGATCGCTGCTCGTGAGTCGGACCTCGAAGGGCTCGACCTGCGCGACGGACGCATGGTCGACGTCATGATCCGGGCTGCGTGGGCCAGCGGCGCGCAGGTCAGGATGACGCCGAAGGTGCCCGAGATGGCCGACGGGGTGGCCGCCCTGCTCCGGTTCCCGAGAGCGCCCGGTACGGCCTGAGCGCCTGCTCGGACGAGACTGTCGCCATGGGCGACGACTCGACGAACCGGGCAGCGCCGACGTGGTGGACACCCGCGGGCGATGCGATCGTCGTGACCGTGCGCGTCACGCCGGGCGGGCGGCGGTCGGAGCTCATCGACGCGTCGGGCGACGAGCTGCGGGTCCGCGTCGCGGCGCCGGCGGTCGAGGGCAAGGCGAACGCGGAGCTGCGGCGACTCCTGGGCGAGCTGTTCGGTGTCCGGCGTGCTGCGGTGGGCGTGGTGCGTGGGGAGCGGTCCCGCCACAAGGCGGTCCGGATCGAGGGGCTGGACGTTCCGCCGCCGACGCTCCTCGACGTGGGCTGAGCCCGGTCAGGCCGCCTCGAGGGCGAGCAGCGCCTGCTTGGCCTCCGTGCCGCCGAGGTACTGCCCGATGGTGCCGTCGCTCCGCACGACGCGATGGCACGGCACCACGACCGGGATCGGGTTGTTGGCGCACGCCGAACCGACGGCACGCACTGCCGCCGGGCTGCCCGAGGCCGCAGCGACCGCGGCGTAGCTCTCCGTCGCGCCGTAGCCGATGTGCTGCAGGTGCTCCAGCACCCGGCGCCGGAAGCCCTGCGTCAGGCGGAAGTCGATCGGCAGGTCGAAGTGTCGACGGGTGCCGGCGAAGTACTCGTCGAGCTGCCGGGCCGCCTCGTCGAGCCGTCGCGGTGCCCGCAGGATCCTCGGGCTGATCGCGACCGCGAGCCGCTCGAGCACGGCATCGTGGTCCTCGCGGTCGAACGCGACCCGTACCAGCCCCTCCGTCGTCGCGGCGAGGAGGAGCAGCCCGATCGGCGTGTCGACCGTCCGGTAGGCGACGTCGAGGAGGCCCTCGGCGTCGGCCTCGGCCACGAGGCGGTCGTGGAGGCGGCCGTCCACCGGGCGCCCGTCACGGCCGAGCACCGCAGTCGCCCACCTGTCGTCCCGCTCGTCGGGTGCGGTTCCGTTGCTGGTCATCGTGCACCTCCGTCGTAGTGCTTCCTCAGGGCGGCGATGCCGTCGGAGGCGCTGCGCCGGGCGGCTGCCTCGGTGGTGCCGAGCAGCGCGGCGACCTCGGCGTACGGCAGGCCGGCGAGGTGGCGGTACGCGACGGCGCCCCGCTGCTTGGGTGGCAGCGCGGCGACCGCCGACCACAGCTCGTCCTCGGGTTCGGCCGGGGGAGCGACCGTCGCCCGCTCGGGCACCGCACCCGTGGGAACGGGCGCCCGGGACGTCGAACGGATCTGGTCGAGCGCCTTGCGGTGGGCGATGGTGACGAGCCAGCCGCGCACGTTGCTGTCGGGCCGCAGGTCCGGGTAGGCGCGCAGCGCGGCGAGGAACGTCTCGGCCCATGCGTCCTCGGCGTCGTGCGGCCCGACGAGGGCGCGGCACACCCGCAGGACCACCGCACCGTGCTCGGTGACGATCTGCTCGAACGGTTGCGCCATCACACCCTGTCAACGCCGGCGACGCCGGATCCGTGAGGTCCGGGTCGTCCAGCTTCGCCGACCCACGGGTTCTGTGGCGTCGAACGCGCCAGAAGTGGCGCGATCGACACCACAGAACGGGTGCGTGTCAGCCGGCGACGAGCTTGAACTGGGCGCCCGTCGGGTCGGCGGCCCGGGCGAGGCGACCGTAGGGGGAGTCCATGGCCGGCTCGACCACCGTGCCGCCGAGCTCGACCACGCGCTCGAGGGCCTTATCCGTGTCCTCGACGCCGAAGTACACCGACCAGTGGGAGGGCACGCCCTCGGGGAGGAACGCCGAGGCGTCCATGATCCCGGCGTGTGCGTCCTCCTCCTTGCCGAAGGTCGTGTACCGGAAGTCCGGCTCGTCGCTGACGACGTGCGTCGTCCACCCGAACACGGACTCGTAGAACCGCACCGACTCCTCGTAGGTGCGGGTGTGGAGCTCGAACCACGACGGGGTGTTGGGCTCGGCCAGCTCGGTGAAGCCCTTGTGCTCGCCCGGCTGCCAGATGCCGATGGCGGCGCCACCCGGATCCGCGACCATCGCCATCACACCGAGGGTCATCACGTCCATCGGAGGGAGGTGGACCTGCCCGCCGTTCGCCTCGGCGGCGGCGACCGTGGCCTGCGCGTCGGCGGTGGCGAGGTAGATCGTCCAGGTGTCCGGCGCTCCCGCCGACCCATCGTTGAGCATGCAGCCGGCGATGGGCTGGCCGTCCTTCAGGAAGTTGATGTAGCCGCCGTACTCGGGGCCCGTCTGCTCGGACTCCCACCCGAAGAGCCCGCCGTAGAAGGACCGGGTGGCGTCGGTGTCCGAGGTGAAGAGGTCGATCCAGCAGGGGGCGCCGTTGGGGGCGAGGTCACGTCGTGGCATGGGAGGGCTCCTTCAGGGAAGTGGATGCTGTGCCCGGTGAGACGTCGCGGCATCGCAGAACTCATCGGCGCGTCGTCCGTCGTGCCCCCCCGCCGCTGCGCGAGTGCGACCGGGTCGTAAGCCGCGTGCCGCCATGCGAAGCGTAACGCGACGTGGGGGTCTTGCCGCAAGGACCTCCGACGTGCTGATCCTGACGGGTCCGTCGCGCCGATCCGCGGCCGACCGCGACCCCCCCGAGGAGCAGTGGATGACCGAGCACGACGTGGTGATCGCAGGAGGCGGCCCGACGGGGTCGATGCTGGCCGCCGAGCTGAAGCTGGCGGGCGTCGACGTCGTGATCGTCGAACGTCGGACGACCGAGGAGTTCGGCGGCTCGCGCGCCGGCGGTCTCCACGCCCGCACCCTCGAGGTGCTCGACCAGCGCGGCGTCGTGGACCGGTTCCTCGCCGCCGGTCAGGTCCACCCCGCCGTGGGCTACGCCTACGTCCCGCTCGACACCCGCGATCTCCCGACCCGTCACCCCTACGTCCTCGCGCTCTGGCAGCGGGAGAGCGAGCGGCTCCTGTCGGAGTGGGTCGACGAGCTCGGTGTGCCCACCCTTCGGGGGTGCGAGGTCGAAGGGTTCACCCAGGACGCCGAGGGTGTCGACGTCGCGGTGTCGGGGGGTCAGCCACTCCGCGCCCAGTACGTCGTCGGGTGCGACGGCGGACGCAGCCTGGTCCGGAAGCTCGCGGGCATCGACTTCCCGGGCTTCGATGCCTCGACGAGCTTCGTCATGGCCGAGGTCGCGATGGAGGCGCCCGCCCTCGGGGTGCGCCCCGAAGGCGGGGGGATCGGGCCGGTGGCCGGTGAGGAGGGCGCCGGGCGGTTCGGTGCGGTCGTCAAGGAGCAGCACGCCGCGCACACAGGGGAGCCGACGCTGCAGGACCTCCGGGACGCCCTCACCGCTGCGTACGGGACGGACTTCGGCGCGCACAGCCCGACCGGGCTCACCCGGTTCACCGACGTGTCCCGGCAGGCGGCGACCTACCGCACGGGCCGTGTGCTGCTGGCCGGCGACGCCGCGCACGTGCACCCGCCGTACGGCGGCCAGGGCCTCAACACCGGCGTGCAGGATGCCGTGAACCTGGGGTGGAAGCTGGGGCAGGTGGCGAAGGGCGTGTCGCCCGACCGCCTGCTCGACACGTACCAGGACGAGCGGCACCCGGTGGGGGCCCGGCTGCTGCGGAACACCGAGGCCCAGGCAGCGCTCCTCACCCACGACGACCGTCACCCCGCCCTCCGCAGCACCATGGCCGAGCTGCTCGCCATGGACGGACCACGCCGGCACGTCGCGGCGATGATCACCGGGCTGGACGTGCACTACGACCTGGGGGAGGGGCATCCCCTGGTGGGTCGGCGCATGCCCGACCTCGATCTGCACACGGACTCCGGAGCGACCCGGGTGTTCACCCTGCTGCACGATGCACGGCCGGTCCTCCTCGACCTGACCGGGTCCGGCGGCGAGGAGCCTTCGCCGTGGGCTGGTCGGGTGACGACGGTCGAGGCGAGCGACGACGGCCCGTGGGAGCTGCCCGTCCTCGGTGAGGTGGCTGCGCCGCCGGCCGTACTGATCCGCCCCGACGGCCACGTCGCATGGGTTGGCGAGCTGACCGACCCCGAGCTCGGGCGTGCGATCGACCGGTGGTTCGGCCCGGGAGCGTGACCCGCCGTCACCCGCCGAACTCGGCCGGAACTCGGTGGCCGGCCACCGACTTCCGGCCG
>JAEZFI010000102.1 GCA_023437745.1 Actinomycetes bacterium | reverse complement strand
CACGGTCGACCCGAGCGCGGCCGCGGCGTCCCGCTACGACGACGCCCACGCTGCGTTCGTCGACGCGTTCGACGCGACGCGCCCCCTCGTCGAACGACTCTCGGTCCCCGTCGTGCCCTGACGTGGCAGGTACGCTCCCGACCGGCCCGGACACTGGACTGCCGGACCCCGAGATCACCGCGGCCCGCAGGAGGAACGCATGAGCGACGGACAGCCTCCCGCCGAGAGCGGCACCTCACGACCGCCCGGAGCGTGGGACCCCACCGCCGGATCGCCGCCGCCCGGCGCGCCCGTGGAGCCGCTGGCCGGGCCGCCCGGCGCGCCGACGGATCCCGTGACGACGGATCCGCCGACGGAGCCCGTGACGACCGAGCCGCCGACGGAGCCGCCGACGACGGTCATGCCCGCCGCGACCGACGCCGTCGAGCCCACGACCGGCGTGCCCGTGGTGCCGCCCGACCACACCCGCATCTTCCAGGCGGCCCCGCCGCCTCCGCCCCCCGACGTCCCGACGCCACCCCCGGCGGGGGCGTACGCCCCGGGCGGGATGCTGGCCGGACGCCCGCCCGTCCAGCCCTACCGCGAGCGCTGGAACTTCGCGGGTGGCGCGGTGATCGGGTTCGCCCTCCTCATGCTGATCCTGGCGCTGCCCAACCTGCTGTCCCGCGTCGACGCCAACGCGTGGGAGAGCATCGAGGCCACCGAGTGGACCTCCTGGGTCGCCATGGGCGCCGGCCTCCTCGCCGTCATCATGCTCGCCAGCGGAGCCGCGATCGCCGTGTCGCTGACGTCGCTGGTGGCCACCGGGTTCGCCATCGCGTCGATCCTCCTCGACGACAGCCTGAAGTTCACCGACCGCAGCCGTCAGTTCCTCTACGGCCCGTGGACCCTCCTCGTCGCCACGGCGCTGCTGGGCGTGATCGCGACCGTCGGCATCAGGCGGGTGCGGCGGACCTGATAGACACTCGTCGTGGCGGCCGTCCGCGGTCGCCACGGAGTACCGAGTACCACGTGACGACGGAGGGAAAGCCGGTCCGAGCCCGGCGCTGACCCGCAGCCGTAGGTCGCCCACGGGCGACGAGCCGGACCGCCTCCCCGCCATGTGGACCCCACTGCACCGTCGAGGCTCACGGTTCGGGGTCCTGGCACGCGGCCGGCACGGACACCCGTGTCCGCCTCGATCAGGCGCCCCGGTCGCGGGTCCCGGCCCGAGGACCGCCGATGCGCACCGCGACCGAGCTACGCCGCCCACGCCACGTGCTGCCGCGCCCGCTGCACCCGGCAGCGTGGTGGCTCTGGGCGCTCGGCCTCGGGCTCGCCGCCAGCAGGACGACGAACCCGCTCGTCCTCGGGCTGATCCTCGCGGTGGTCGGGCTGGTGGTCGCCTCCCGCAGGACCGACGCGCCGTGGGCACGCGGCTTCCGGACCTACTTCCTGCTGGGCCTCGTGATCATCGCGATCCGGGTCCTGTTCCGGATGCTCTTCGGCGGCCAGACGGGCCAGCACGTGCTGTTCGAGCTGCCCGAGATCCCGCTGCCCGACGCCGCCGCCGGCATCCGGCTGGGCGGCGCCGTGTCCGCCGAGGGACTGCTGGCGTCGATCTACGACGGGCTGCGCCTCGCCACGCTCGTCATCTGCGTCGGCGCCGCGAACGTCCTCGCGGACCCGAAGCGCCTGCTCAAGCGGCTGCCCGGAGCCGTCCACTCGCTCGGCACCGCCATCACCGTGACGCTCAGCGTCGCGCCGCAGCTCGTGGAGAGCGCCCAGCGGATCCGGCGCGCTCGCCGCCTCCGGGGCTCCACCGGCAAAGGCCGTGACCTCCTCCGGCAGGTCGCGATGCCGGTGATGGTCGACGCGCTCGATCGCTCCCTCCTGCTGGCGGCGGCCATGGACACGAGGGGCTACGGCCGCACCGCGGCGGTCGAGGCGGGTGCGCGCCGGCTGGCCGGCACCGCCGTCGTGGCCGGCGCCCTGGGTGTCTGCATCGGCAGCTACGGGCTGCTCGACGCGTCGGTGCCCCGCGCACTGGGCATCCCTGCGCTGGCGGGCGGGCTCGCGCTGGCGACGGCCGGGATGCTGGTCGGCGGGCGGCGGGTGCAGCGCAGCCACTACCGCCCCGACACCTGGCACGGGGCGGAGTGGATCGTGGCCGCCTCGGGCCTGGCGGCGGGGGCGATCGTCGTCGTGCTCCACGCCGTGGACCCCGCCTCGATCGAGCCGTCGCTCCACCCCCTGCGGTGGCCCGCACTCCCCGCCGTCGCCGCGGCCGCGGTGCTGCTCGCTGCGCTCCCGGCCTGGGTCTCCCCACCGCCTCCGCCGTCCGGGGGGCCGTCGTGATCCGCCTCGATCGCGTCACCGTCACGTACCCGGAGACGGATCGACCGGTGCTGCGCGACGTCGACCTGGAGATCCCCGAGGGTGAGCTGTGCGTCGTGGTGGGCCCGACGGGTTCGGGGAAGTCGACGCTGCTCGGCGCGATCTGCGGGCTGGTGCCCCACTTCACCGGCGGCGAGCTGGCGGGGCGCGTGCTCGTCGACGGTCGTGACACGCGCACGCACCCGCCACGCGAGCTGGCCGACGTCGTGGGGGTCGTGGGCCAGGACCCGCTCGCCGGGTTCGTCACCGACACCGTGGAGGACGAGCTCGCGTACACCATGGAGCAGCTCGCCCTGCCGCCCGCCACCATGCGGAAGCGGGTGGAGGAGACCCTCGACCTGCTGGGCATCGCCGAGCTCCGGCGACGCTCGCTCCGGGCGCTCTCCGGCGGCCAGCAGCAACGGGTCGCGATCGGCGCCTCCCTCACCGCGCACCCCCGGGTGCTGGTGCTCGACGAGCCGACCTCGGCGCTCGATCCGACGGCGGCCGAGGAGGTGCTGGCCGCGGTCACACGCCTGGTCCACGACCTCGGCGTCACCGTCGTCGTCGCGGAGCACCGCCTCGAGCGGGTCGCCGCCTACGCCGACCGGGTGGTGCTGGTGCCCGGTGACGGCACCGTGTCGTGGGGCGATCCGGCGGCGATGCTCGCCGCGTCGCCCATCGCTCCGCCCATCGTGCAGCTCGGGCGCGTTGCGGGGTGGGACCCGACGCCGCTCTCGGTCCGCGACGCTCGCCGTCGCGCCCCCGAAC
>JAEZFI010000089.1 GCA_023437745.1 Actinomycetes bacterium | reverse complement strand
TGGTTCTCCGGGGGGGGGGGGGCCCCCGCCCCCCCGCCACGTCGCGTTCCGGCTCCGGACCCCGCGTTCTGCGGGACCAGGAGTGCCATTCCTCCACGTTTCGCGGGACCAGAACGACCACTTCGGGGTCGCGAATGGTCGATGTGGTCCCGCGGAAGCTGGGTCAGGATGGGGTCGATGACACGGATCGACGAGGTGCGGGCGCTGTTCGAGCCGTCGGGGATCTACCTCGACACGGCGACGATGGGCCTTCCCCCGCTGACGGCGGTCGAGGCGCTCCGTGTCGACCTGGCCGCATGGCAGCACGGCGAGGTGCGTGCCGCCGGCTACGACGCCGTCATCGAGCGGGCCCGGCGAGCGTTCGCGCGGCTGAGCTCCGTCGACCCGTCGTGGGTCGCGATCGGGTCGCAGGTGTCGCCGCTCGTCGGGACCGTCGCCGCGTCCCTGCAGGACGGCGCGGAGGTCCTGTGCTGCGATCGCGACTTCACGTCGGTGCTCTTCCCGTTCCTGGTGCACGCGGGCCGTGGGATCCGGGTGCGCACGGTGCCGCTGGAGGCGATGGCCGACGCGGTCACCCGTTCCACCGACTGGGTCGCCCTGTCGGCGGTGCAGTCGTCCGACGGGAGCGTGGCGGACCTCGACGCCATCGCCGAGGCCGCGACGTCGCACGGTGCCCGCGTCCTCGTCGACACCACCCAGTCGTGCGGGTGGTTGCCCCTCGACGCCGGTCGCTTCGACGTCGTCGTGTGCTCCGCCTACAAGTGGCTGCTCTCGCCCCGCGGCACGGCGTTCATGGTCGTGCGCCCCGACCTGTGGGAACGGATCGTGCCGGTCAGCGCGGGTTGGTACGCAGGCCACGACGTGTGGGGCTCGATCTACGGTCCGCCGCTCCGCCTGGCCTCCGATGCGCGGCGGTTCGACACCTCGCCGGCGTGGTGGAACTGGGTCGGCACGGCCGTCGCCGTCGAGCTGCTCGCCGACCTCGGCCCCGACGCGATCGGTGCACACAACCGGGGTCTCGCCGCCCGGGCGGCGGGGGCGCTCGGCGAGCCCGATCCCGGGTCGGCGATCCTCTCGCTCGACCGGGCGGTGGACCCCGATCGTCTCGCCGGGCACCGGGTCAAGGCCTCGGTCCGGGCCGGCTCGCTCCGCCTCTCGTTCCACCTCTACAACGACGAGGGGGACGTCGACGCGGTCGTGGCGGCGCTGACCTGACAGCAGCCGACACGCCGATACGCTGACCCCGTGCCCACGGTCGAGCGTCCCGACATGAGCGACTACGGAGTGCCCGCGGAGGCGGAGGGCGCCTTGCCCTGGTCGTGGGCGCAGGAGCGCCTCGTCCGCAACCGCAACTACTGGGTGGTGACCGCGTCGGCCGAAGGGCGCCCGCACTCGCTGCCCGTGTGGGGCGTCTGGCTCCCCGAGAGCGAACGCTTCTTCTTCTCGTGCTCGCCGAACTCGCGCAAGGCGCGCAACCTCGCCGAGAACCCTCGCTGCGCGGTGACCGTCGACGACACCGTCGAATGCATCTCGGTCGAGGGCCAGGGGCGTGCCGCCGACCCGGTCGCCGATGCGTCCCTCGTCGATGCTGCCGTCGCCGCGTACCTCTCGAAGTACTGGGAGGATCCGGCGGTGCACCCCGAGATGGAGGCGTTCGTCCGCGGCCACCTGATGGTCGAGGTCCGCCCCGATCGGGCGTTCGGGATCATCGAACGTGAAGAGGAGTTCTCCCAGCGCGCCACGCGCTGGCGTTGGTGAGCGCCGTGGCGCGCAAGCGGGTCGAGCGGTTGATGGTGCAGCGGTTCGACGGCACCACCCTGTCGGGTCGGGCACCTGATCGGATCGTGGTCGAGGAACCTCTGGAGATCCGGCTGGACGACGTCACGGTCGCGACCACGATGCGCACCCCGGGCCACGACTTCGAGCTGGCTGCCGGCTTCTGCCACACCGACGGCCTGCTGGCCGGGTCGTCTCCGGTCGACGTGAGGTACTGCGCGCTGGGGCCGGCGTCCGACAGCGAGTGGAACGTGGTCTCGGTGTCCAGCGGTGGGGTCGCGTCCGAACCCACGCCCCGACTGGGGACCGTGACCAGCGCGTGCGGGTGGTGCGGCACGGCCACGATCGACGACCTCGCCACGACGTGGCCGGCGCTCGATCCGATCGACGTGGACGAGAGGGCACTCGCGGTCATGGCGGAGGTGGGGGAGCGGGCCGCCGCCGACCAGGAGCTCTTCGAGCTGACGGGCGGCACCCACGCCGCCGCGGCGTTCGACCTGCGCGACGGCGCGATCCTCGCCGTGCGCGAGGACATCGGCCGCCACAACGCCGCCGACAAGGTCGTCGGTCGACTGCTGCTCGACGGACGCCTCCCCGCGGACGGGTTGGGGCTCTGGATGTCGTCGCGGCTCGGCCACGAGATCGTGGCGAAGGCCTGGGCCGCCGGGTTCGCCGTGGTGGTGAGCGTCGGGCCCGCCTCCAGCCTCGCGGTCCGCACGGCGAAGCGAGCAGGCATTACCGCCGCCGGCTTCGCCCGCGACGGCCGCCTGGTCCGCTACTGCTGACTCGTGGCCGAAGTTCGCGCGCTGATCACGAGATCGCGCGGACGAACGCGCGAACTTCGCCGGGTGGAGGCGGCCAATAGCGTGGGAGCGTGATCGAGACATGACCCGCCCGGCGCCGAGACGGCGGCTCCGGCTGCATCCCGAGACCTGGGTCAGCCTGTCGCCCAACGGGATCGGGCACCAGAAGCCGAACCACCTCAAGGAGATGGCGAGGGTCGCGTGGGACAACCGGGCGCACCCCCGCTACGCCTGGGAGGTGCTGAGCAAGGGTGTGTGCGACGGTTGTGCGCTCGGGGTGGCGGGCCTGCACGACTGGACGATCGACGGCATCCACCTGTGCACGACGCGCCTGAAGATGCTCGAGTTCAACACGGCCGACGCGTTCGATCCGGTGCTCCTGCGTGACGTCGCACCGCTCGAGGATCGTCGCTCGGCCGAGCTGCGCGCGCTGGGGCGGCTCGGGTACCCCATGCGGCGGCGCCGCGGGGAGGCAGGCTTCCAGCGCATCAGCTGGGACGAGGCGCTCGCGGCGATCGGTGGTGCACTCCGCTCGACGCCGCCGGAGCGCACCGGCTGGTACCTGACGAGCCGAGGTCTCACCAACGAGACGTACTACGCCGCCGGCAAGGCCGCCCGCGCGCTCGGGATCGCCAACATCGACTCGGCCGCCCGTGTGTGCCACGCACCCTCGACGCTCGGCCTGAAGTCGACGATCGGGGTGGCAGCCTCGACCTGCTCGCTCCGCGACGTGATGGAGACGGACCTCGTCGTCCTGTGGGGCACGAACATCGCGAACAACCAGCCGGTGTTCATGAAGTACCTCGACCAGGCGGTGAAGAACGGCACGAAGGTCGTCGTCGTGAACCCGTACCTGGAGCCCGGGCTGGAGCGGTACTGGGTGCCCAGCGCTGTCGAGTCGTTCCTGTTCGGCACCAAGCTCGACCCGCTGCACGTGAAGGTCCGGCCCGGCGGCGACGTGGCGTTGGCGGACGCGGTGCTCAAGCGCCTCATCGAGCGCGACCTGGTGGACCGGGCGTTCGTGGACGCGCACTGCGAGGGCTGGGACGAGCTGGTCTCGGCGCTGGCGGACCGCCCGCTCGACGGGCTGCTGGATCGCGCCGGCGTCGACCGGGCGACGCTCGACGCGTTCGTGGAGCTGTACGGTGCCGCCGGCAGCGCGGTGCTCATCTGGTCGATGGGCATCACCCAGCACATCCACGGCGTGGAGGGGGTGCGCGGCATCGTCAACGTCGGCCTGGCGCGTGGGAACGTCGGTCGGAACGGCGCAGGGCTGATGCCGATCCGGGGGCACTCAGGGGTGCAGGGCGGGGCCGAGATGGGCGCCTACGCCACCGCGTTCCCGGGCGGACGGGACGTCGATCCGGAGTCGGCGGCCGACATGGCGGCGCAGTGGGGCTTCGAGGTCCCGAGCCGCCCCGGCCTCACGGCCCCCGAGCTCGTCGAGGCAGCGGGCCGGGGCGAGATCGACGTCCTCTACTCGTCGGGCGGGAACTTCCTCGAGGTGCTGCCCGATCCCGACGGCGTGCACGCTGCCCTCGAACGGGTCCCGCTCCGGGTGCACGCCGACGTCGTGCTGACCACCCAGATGCTGGTGCCCGGCGACGACGTGATCCTGCTGCCGGTGGCGACCCGCTACGAGCAGGAGGGTGGCGGCACGTCGACGACCACCGAGCGGCGCGTGGCCTACTCGCCGGAGATCCCTCGCCAGGTGGGAGAGGCTCGCAGCGAGTGGCGTCTCTACGGCGACCTGGCGATCGCGGCCCGACCCGAGCTGGCGCCCTACTTCGCCTGGCCGACGAACCGCGACCTCCGGGCCGAGATCGCCCGTGTCGTCCCGACCTACGCGGGGATCGAGCACCTGTCGACCACCCACGACGCGGTGCAGTGGGGCGGTCGCCACCTCTGCTCCGGTGGGCACTTCCCGACCCCGTCGGGTCGGGGGCGGTTCAGCGTGCTGCCCGACACGTCGGCGTCGGTCGCTGCCGCCGACGCGGCGCTGCCCGCGCGCTTCACGGTCAGCACGCGGCGGGGGAAGCAGTTCAACTCGATCGTGTGGGGCGAGGAGGACCCGTTGACCGGCGCGCGGCGCGACGCCGTGTTCATCGACGCCGCCGACGTCGCGGCCCTGGGGCTGTCGGCCGGCGACCGGATCGTGCTGCGCAACGAGCACGGCACGATGGTCGGCACGACGTTCCCGGTCGACCTGGCCCGAGGCTCGCTCCAGGTCATGTGGCCGGAGGGGAATGTGCTGCTGCCGTCCGGCGCGCAGCACCGCGAGCCCGGCACGCAGATCCCGGACTACAACGCCGAAGTGGTGGTCGAACGCGAGGGAATTAGCGTGTCGGGATGACCGCTCCTGCGACCCCCTCCCTCGGCCTCGCTGTCGCCCACCTCTTCTGGAAGGTCGGGCCCCTGACCGATCGCGAGCAGGTGCTCGCTGCACTCGAGAAGGCGGCGACCGGCGACGACCAGGTGGTGGTCGCCGCGATGCTCGGCCACAAGGCCGACCTGGCGACGATGCTGCTGAGCCGCGACCAGTGGAGCCTCCGCCGCACGCAGACCGCGCTCGCCGCGGCGGGCCTCGAGCTGGCCGACAGCTACGTCTCGCTCACTGAGATCTCGGAGTACGCGCAGGGAGTGCCCGAGGAGATGCGCAACGCCCGCCTCTACCCGCAGCTCCCGGTCGAGGGGAAGGACGTCTTCTGCTTCTACCCGATGTCGAAGCGTCGGAACGTCGACCAGAACTGGTTCACGCTGCCGTACGACCGCCGCAAGGAGCTGATGTACGAGCACGGCGCTTCGGGGCGGAAGTTCGCCGGACGCGTGCTGCAGGTGATCACCGGTTCCACCGGCCTCGACGACTTCGAGTGGGGAGTCACCCTGTTCTGCGTGAACCCCGACGACGTGAAGGACGTCGTCTACACCATGCGGTTCGACGAGGCCTCCGCGGAGTACGCCGAGTTCGGCCCGTTCTACGTGGGCATGGTCGCCTCGCCGGCGGAAGCCCTCACCGAGGTCGGCGTCGTCTGACCGGCTCGTGCTGAACCTGGCCGAATGTCGGTGGCCGACCACCGACTTCCGGCCGAGAACGGCACGCTCATTCGTCAAGAAATCGCAGATGGCCGTCGTGGACCATCTCGACCAGTTCGCCGTTTCTGATGTGCCACTCCACGGTGGGTGCGACGTCGCTGGTGACGAGGAAGAAGCCTCGGATCGGCTCCTCGGTCTCCGCCAGCGGTAGTGCCGCGATCTCCTGGAGTTGCGGTCGTAGCCAGTCGGTGAGGCGAGGGTGGTTCATGGCAGCGCCGTAGAACCAGAACTTCGTGTAGCCGGCCGTCGCTCCGAGCTGCCACCCAGCGGATCCCGCGGAATGTTCCTCTCGGTACCGCTCGATGACGTTGCGAATGGCGGGTCCGGCGGTCCTGTAGCCCTCGATCCAGCCACGAATCGAAGCGAGTTGGCTCACGACCAGACCGTACCGGTCCCCGACGCTCCTCACCTGACGTGCACGGGGCCGCCAGTCGCCGGCGTGTCGCCGGAACGGGCGGAGCATCCTCAGGCGGCCGTGCCTTTGCGCTGTGTGGCTCAGAACGTGAGTCACCTTCGGGTCGTCTCGGGCGGTCTGGCTGTCACGGGGTGCGTTTAGCGTCGTACACATGTTCGACGTCGTTCCTCTGGGCATCCTGGTCGAGGAGTTGGGCAAGGCAGCGCGCACGGACACGGCGTTCGTGTCGGACGACGAACTGCTGGCGGTGGCGAAGGGCCTGGAGGACGCCCGCCGTCTGTTGGACGCCACCCAATGTCACGTCCTCGCCCGCCTGGAGGCCACCAGGGTGTGTGATGAGCGGTTCGGGATGACGACGTCCCGGTGGCTGGCTCATGACAGCGATCTGCCGGTTGCGGTCGCGAACGAGCGGGTGCGGGTGGGGGTGCGCCTGGCGACGACGTTGC
>JAEZFI010000251.1 GCA_023437745.1 Actinomycetes bacterium | reverse complement strand
CCCCGCCGCGGGACCGCGGGGCCCGCACCCCGAGAACGAAAGGACGAGGGACGAGGACGAGGGACGAGGACGAGGGATGAGCGACGCGCGAGGGGTTTGCGGGAATGACTCTCAACCTAGGATGATGGGAGTCGATCTCACTGTGCGAGGAGCTCCGTGCCTGTTGCCCCGTCCCCCCGAGCCTCCCGCGTGCGCGCCGCGTTCGGCGCGCTCGCTGCGCTGATGTCGGTGGCCGGCCTCACCGGCTGCGGTGGCGGTGGGCAGGGCGACGGCGGAGCCGTCTCGGTCGTGACGACGACCACCGTCCTCACCGACTTCGCACGCGTCGTCGCCGGTGAGCGGCTGTCGAGCGGTGCCATGTCGGTCGTCGGACTGCTGCGCCCCGGGGTCGACCCGCACGACTTCGAGCCCTCCGTGGCCGACACGCTCGCAGTGGCCCGAGCCGACGTCATCCTCGTGAACGGTGCCGGCTTCGAGGGCTTCCTGCAGAAGCTCCTCGACAGCGCCGAGCCCACCGCCGAGGTCACGGACACGTCGCAGGGGGTCGCGCTGCGCCCGGGTGATCCGCACATCTGGCACAACCCGCTCGACGCCGCGGTGATGGTCGGCCACGTGGCCGACGCGCTCGCCGCTGCGGACCCCGACGGCGCCGACGTCTACCGCGCCAACGAGGCCGCCTACCTCGGCGAGCTCACGGCGCTCGACGAGGAGATCGCCGCCCAGGTCGGCACGCTCACCCACCGCGGCCTGGTGACCAATCACGACGCCCTCGGCTACTACGCCGACCGATACGGTCTCGACGTGATCGGTGCCGTGATCCCGAGCTTCGACTCGGCGGCCGAGATGTCCGCCGCCGACGTGGACGAGCTGGTGTCCGCCATCCGCGCGACCGGTGTCAGGTCGGTGTTCGCCGAGGCGTCGCTGCCACCGGCTGCGGCCAGAGCGGTCGCCGAGGAGGCCGGCGTTGCGGTCGTCACCGGCGAGGACGCGCTGTACACCGACGGGCTCGGTCCCGAGGACTCGCCCGCCGCCACCTACCTGGAGATGATGCGCCACAACACGGCCACCATCGTCGAGCACCTCCGATGAGCGGCGCCGCGCTCGTGCTGCAGGGCGTGGGGGTGAGCTTCGACGGCGTCACCGCGCTCGAGCAGGTCGACGCCGTGGTGGAGCCCGGCGACTCCGTCGCGCTCATCGGCCCGAACGGCGCAGGCAAGTCGACGCTCTTGCGAGCCATCCTCGGGCTCGTCCCGCTGTCCGCCGGCCGGATCGAGGTGCTGGGCACCACGCCGCGCCAGGCGCGACCGCAGGTCGCATACGTCCCGCAGGCCGACACGCTCGACCCGCAGTTCCCCATCACCGTCGCGCAGGTGGTGATGATGGGCCGCTACCCCTCGATCGGCTGGGTGCGGCGCCCCGGCCGGGAGGACCGGCGCCTCGCCGCCGCGGCACTCGAACGGGTGGGGCTCACCGACCGGAGCGGGGACCGATTCGGCACGTTGTCGGGCGGGCAGCGCCAACGGGTGCTCATCGCACGGGCCGTGTGCCAGCAGGCTCGACTCCTGCTCCTGGACGAGCCGTTCAACGGCGTCGACTCGGTCACCCAGGACGCCATCCTCGAGATCCTGGCGGAGCTCCGGGCCGACGGGGTGGCGGTCGTCATGCCCACGCACGACCTGGCCGTCGCCCACCTTGCCTGCGGTGACGCCTGCCTGCTCAACCGGCGGCAGCTCGCCTTCGGACCGATCGCCGACGTGCTCGACCCGGCGATGCTGCGGCGAACCTACGACGGACAGGCCCTCGTCGCACCCGGGGACCAGGTGATCGTGGCGCACCGGGCGCAGGGCGCCGCGACGAGCAGGCTGCAGCACGACCACGACCACGGTCACCCCGGTCATCACCACCACTGACGACGATGTCGCTGGACGCGCTCGACCTCCCCTTCATGCAGCGGGCCCTCGTGGTCGTCGTGCTGGTGGGCGTCGTCGCCGGCGTCGTCTCCACGTACGTCGTGCTGCGCCGGTTCGCGTTCTTCACCGACACCCTCACGCACACCGTCTTCCCCGGCGTCGCCATCGCGTTCGTCGCCGGGGGCTCGGTGTGGGCCGGGGCGCTGCTCGCCGGCATCGTCACGGCGGTGGTGTTCTCGCTCATGCAGGCGCAGGAGCGCGTCCAGTCCGACGCCGCGCTCGCCGTGATCCTCACGTCGTTGTTCGCGGTCGGGGTGATGGTCGTGTCACGCATCGACTCGTTCACCAACGACCTCGTGACCCTGCTCTTCGGGCAGGTCCTGTCGGTGACGACGGCCGACATCGCCGTCACGGGCATCCTCGGCGCGCTCGCCGTGGTGATCGTGGCGGTCCTCCACAAGGAGCTCGTCGGGAAGGCGTTCGACCCGATGGCGATGGTGTCGATGGGCCGGCCGGGCGCGCTGCTCGACGTCGCGCTGAACCTCGCCACCACGCTCGTCGTCGTCGCGTCGGTGCGCGCCGTCGGGACCACGTTGGTCCTGGCGCTGCTCGTCACACCGGCCGTCACGGGGCGCCTCGTCACGCGCTCGGTGCCAGCGATGATGGCGGTGTCCGTGCTGGTCGCGGTGGGCAGCGGCATCGCCGGGCTGCTGATCAGCTACGAGGCGTCGGTCGGCCACGACGTGCGGCTCGCACCCGGCGCGACGATCGTCGTCGTCCTCACCGTGGCGTTCGCCGCCACGGCCGCCGTGGTCGCGGCCCGGCGACGTCTGATCCGCCGCCCCGTCGGCGCCGAGGCCACCGCGTGAGCTCGCTGTGGAGCTCGGTGCAGGCCGTCGGGGAGTCGCCGCTGCTGCGCCGGGCCCTGTTCGAGTGCCTCCTCGTGGGCGCGCTGGGCGGCGTCGTGGGCGTCCACGTCTCGCTGCGACGCCTGTCGTTCACCGCCATGGCGCTGACCCACGCCACCTTTCCCGGCGTCGTGCTCGCCGCGCTCCTCGGGTGGAACCTGACGCTGGGCTCGGCTGCGTTCGGCGTGGCGGTCGTGGTGGTGCTGGCGCTCCTCGGCAACCTCGCCGACCTGGACCACACGAACGCGGCGGGCGTCATGCTGGCGGGCGGGATCGCACTCGGCGTCGTGCTGTCGTCGGCGAGCGACGGGCTGTCGCGGGAGCTGTCGAGCTTCCTGGTGGGTTCGGTGCTCTCGACGACGACGGGCGACGTCGTGGCGACGGCGGCATGGGCCGCCGTGCTGTGCGTGCTGCTCGGGGTGCTGCACCGGCCGCTGGTCGCGTCGGCGTTCGATCCCGTGGGCACCCGCTCGGCGGGCCTGCCGGTCGGGCTGGTGGACCTCGTCGTGCTGATCGTGCTCATGACCGCCATCGCGGTGATGGTGCCGTCGGTCGGGACGATCCTCTCGGTCGCGCTGCTCGTCGCCCCGACCGCTGCCGCCCGGATGTGGACGTCCAGGATCGGAGCCCTCTTCGTCGCCTCGGCGTCGCTCGGGGCGATCTGTGGCGCGGCGGGCCTCGTCCTCAGCCACTGGGGCGACACCGCGGCGGGCGCCACGATCGCAGTGACGTGCGGCGGCGTCTTCGCCGTGTCGGTCGCGGCGCGGGCGGTCGTGGAGACTGGCCGGGCGAGGCGCACGATCGCGCCGACGGGAGGGTGACGTGGACCACGACGAGATACTGACGACCCAGCGCTGGCTCTGGTCCCTCGGCGACTACGCCGCCATGGCCCGCCGGATGGCGCCCATCGCCGAGCTGACCGTCGCCCGGTTGGAGCTGCGCGGCGGCGAGCGCGTGCTCGATGTGGCCACCGGCGACGGCAACGCGGCGGTCGCCGCAGCACGGGCCGGCGCGGCGGTCACCGGCGTCGACCTCTGCCCCGAGCAGCTGGACCTCGCCCGCTCACGCATGTCGGTGGAGGGCGTGGACGTCACCCTCGTCGAGGGGGACGCACAGGCGCTGGACTTCCCGGACGGGTCGTTCGATGCAGTGGTCAGCTCGCTGGGCGCCATGTTCGCCCCCGACGCCGAGCTCGCCGCCCGTGAGCTGGCGAGGGTCTGCCGGGCGGGCGGCCGCGTGGCCGTGGCGAGCTGGACGGACGAGGGCTGGATGGGCACGTGGCGCCGGCTCCTCCCCGAGCGCCTCGGCACCGGATCGGTCCCGGCGTCGCCCTCCTTCGCGTGGCAGGACCCCGACGTCGTCCGCGATCGACTTCGCACGGCGGGCATCGACGCCACGACCGAGGTCCACGAGCTCATGTGGCGCTTCGACGACGCTGCCCAGGGCGCCGACTTCTACCTGGCCAACTCGGCGCCGTTCGTCGCCCTGGCCGCGTCGCTCGAGTCCGACGAACGACGCGCCGAGGCGCGCGGGCTCATCATCGAGCTGCTCGAGGAGGCCGACGTGTCGGGCGGCGAGCGCTGCGACGTCCCGTCGAGCTGGATCCTCGCCTCCGGCCCGCGGACCGGCTGACGCCGCGGGCCCCCGCCCGAGCTCCGGAGGACGTCGGTGGCCGCCCACGCACCTCCTCCCGAGCACGGGGGTTACGGTGCCGGGATGACCGCCGTGTTCGTCCATGGAGTTCCCGAGACCAGCGCGCTGTGGGGTCCGCTCGTGGGGCACTTGGACCGCGACGATGTCGTGACGCTGGCGTTGCCGGGGTTCGGCTCGTCGTTGCCGGAGGGCTTCGACCCCACGATGCACCGCTACGCCGACTGGCTCGCCGGCGAGCTCGCCGGGTTCGAGGCGGTCGATCTCGTGGCACACGACTGGGGCGCCCTGCTGTCGCTGCGGGTCCTCGCCGATCGCCCGGAGAACGTGAGGTCGTGGGTCCTCGACGTCGGCGACCTGTCCGACGAGCACCGATGGCACGACATGGCGCGGCTGTGGCAGACCCCGGGCGAGGGCGAGGCCTTCATGGACGGCATGGTCACCGCATCGACCGAGGAGCGGGCAGCGCTGCTCGCGAGCATCGGCGTGCCCGAGTCCGGCGCCCACGGGATGGCCGCTGCCTTCGACCGGACGATGGGCGAGGCGATCCTCGGGCTGTACCGCTCGGCCACGGAGATCGGCATCGAGTGGGGGCCCGGGCTCGACTCGATCCGTGGACCCGGCCTGGTGATGGAGTCCATGCAGGACCCGTTCCGTTCGCCGGCCCTGGCCCAGCGCCTGGCCGAGCGGACCGGTGCCCGTGTGGCGGAGCTGCCCGACGAGGGCCACTGGTGGATGCTGCAGTCCCCCGCCCGCGCCGCGGCGATCATCACGGAGTTCTGGGCGAGCTGCTGAGGGGGTCCGGCGGCGGGCTTCCGTCACGCAGCGCGTTGTGAGCGCGTCCACGGTCGCGTTTCCCGCACCGACCGTGGCCACGACAGGGCCCCGGCTCCACTGTCACACCCCGTCCCTAGGCGCAGTCGCGCGGAGCGCGACCGGCAGTGATGGGGGTCCGTTCCGAAGCAGCGCACCTCCCCGTCCTCCCCCAACCCGGTCCATCAGACCGCCGACCACGGGAGCGCGCCGTGTCCCCCCTCCTCACCCACGGCGGCACCCGCGTCACCACCGAGGTCATCGTCCACGTCCGCGCCGACGGCAACACCCTCCACGACGGCACGCCCGTCGGCGACCACGCCGTCGCCCGCCTCCTCCCCCAGTCGTTCCTGCGAGCGATGATCCACGACGCCCAGAGCCACCCCATCGACGTCTCAGGCCGACACCGCTACCCCACCGACCGGCAGCAGCTCGTCGTGCGCGAACGGCAACCCGCCTGCCCATGCGGCGCCACCACGTTCCTCCAGACCCACCACGAACCACCGTTCGAGCAGAGCCGCCGCACCGTCATCGACGAGCTCGAGACCAAGTGCAGCCGCTGCCACCGCCTCCGGCACCGGGGCGGATGACCCGTGTCGGGCCTCAGCAGCCGGACGCTCAGAGTGCGGTCGGCGAGATCGCCATGTCCCCGGCGTGGGCACCGGCCAGCACGCGGATGGCCAGCTGGCCGTTGGCGAGCGAGGCCTCGACGCCGCTGCCGTAGCCGTCGGGCAGATCCAGCTCGCGCTCGTACCCGCCGTACTCCCACTCGTGGATCAGGTGCTCCCGCGGGCCGGCACTCCGGAGGTGGGCCCAGAACCGCAGCACACCGGGCCGCAGCTCGACCATCACGTCCTCGGGCTGCACCGCGGGCAGCGGTGCCACGACGACGAGCGCCGACGGCGCCGCGTAGACGTTGACCGGCACACGTTGCGGCGCCATCACCGCTTCGGTGGCGGCGGTCGCGTCGACGACCTGGCGGTGGGAAGGAGGCGAGACGTTCATCTCTCGACCGTCCACCCGCACGCCGGCGGCGTCAAGGGCTCAGCCGCCGGCAGCCGAGACGGGCGCGGGGTGCCGGCGGGCGCCGGCGTCGAACTCGACGGGGATGTGCTTGATCCCGCCGATGAAGTTCGAGCGCAACCGCTCCGGGTTGCCGGCCATGCGCATCGAGCTCATGCGCTCGGCGATCTCACGGAACACGAGCCGCAGCTCCATGCGGGCGAGGTTGGCGCCCAGGCAGAAGTGCGCACCGCCGCCACCGAAGGCGATGTGGTCGTTCGGCGACCGCTCGATGTCGAAGCGGAACGGGTCGTCGAAGACCTCTTCGTCGCGGTTGGCCGAGATGTGCCACATCACGACCTTGTCCCCCGCCTTGATCACCTTGTCGCGCAATTCGAGGTCGCGGGTGGCCTGCCGGCGGAAGTGCAGGACCGGCGTCGCCCACCGCAGCACCTCCTCGACCGCCGCGTCGATGTAGCGGTCGGGGTCGGAGCAGAGCTTGGCGAACTCGTCGGGGTTCTCCATCAGCGCCACCATCCCGTGCGCCGTGGCGTTCCGCGTGGTCTCGTTGCCGGCGACGGTGAGGAGGAGCATGAAGATCTCGAACTCCTCGTGGGTGAGCCGGTCGCCGTCGATCTCGGCGTTGATCAGCGTGGTGACGATGTCCTCGCGTGGGTCCTCCCGGCGCTGTGCACCGAGTGCGCTGGCGTACAGGTACAGCTCGGCCGCAGCGTTCGTGGCGTCCTCGGGATCGCCCTCGTTGTACTCCGGGTCGTCGGCGCCGACCATGCGGTTCGACCAGTCGAAGAGGAGGTGGCGCTCGTCCTGGGGCACGCCCATGATCTCGGCGATGGCCTGGAGCGGCAGCTCCGCGGCGATCTGCGTCACGAAGTCGCACTGGCCCTTCTCGATGACCTCGTCCACGATCAGCTCGGCCCGGTACCGCAGGTGCTGCTCGATCATGTTGATCATGCGGGGCGTGAAGCCCTTGTTGACCAGCAGCCGCAGCCGAGTGTGCTTCGGCGGGTCGGTCATCAGCATGATCTTCCCGCGCATGTCGTAGCCGGGCGTGAAGTTCTCGGGGTCGACGAGGTTGACGCCCGCGGCCTCCGAGCTGAAGCCGGTCGCATCGCGGTTGATGAGGCCGAGGTCCGCGTGCTTGGTGATCGACCAGAAGCCCTTGCCGGCGACCTCCTCGGTCCAGTGGACCGGATCCTCCGCACGCAGCTGCGTGAAGAGGTCGTGGTGACCGAGGCGTTGGAACACCTCGGGATCCAGCAGGTGGTCATCTACGAGCGACACCGTCATTCCCCCCGTGGCAGGCGGCCTCCGGATCGGCCGCCGGGGGCCAGACTAGAACGCGTTCCAGTTCCAGACAACGAGCCCCGAGCGGCTCGTCGCCCCACGGGATCAGCCGGCGAGGAACGCCTCCACGCGGTCCTTCGGACGGCCGATGATCGCTGCGTCGCCCTTCACCAGGACCGGCCGCTGCATCAGCCGTGGGTGCTCCACCAGGAGGTCGGCGATCGCGTCGGGCTCCGTGTAGTCGGCTGCGTCGAGCCCGAGATCCGAGAAGAACCCGTCCTTGCGGACCAGGTCGGCGGGCGGGTCCTCGAGCTTGGCCATGAGGTCCAGCAGCTGATCGCGGTCCAACGGCGCCTTGAGGTACTGCACCACGTCGGTGGAGGTGCCGAGGCGCTCCGCCTCGCTCGTGGCGTGACGGGAGGTCGAGCAGTTGGGGTTGTGGTAGATCGTGACCGCCATGCCGGTCACGCTATCCCCCACGTGACCTCCCCACCGGAGGTCGTCGCCAACCGCTCGACGCCTGCAGGGATCAGCGCGGCACTCGCCGCGAACGTCCTGTGGGGCCTGGGCAACGTGCTCGTCGCGAAGGTGCCGCTGGGCGGCCTGGGCATCGCGTTCCACCGCCTCTGGATGGCAGCGATCCTGTACTGCGTCGTCCTCTACGCACGGGGCGGGCGGCTGAGCCTGAGGAGCTTCCGCCTGGGCTGGATCGGGGCCACGGCGTTCGCCCTCGACATCTGCTCATTCTTCCTCGCGGTGAAGCACACGACCCTCGCGGACGCCACGACGATCTCGGCCCTGCAGCCCGTCGTGATCCTGCTCTTCGCCGGTGCCCTGTTCGGGGAACGGATCACCCGGCGACACGTGGTGTGCACCGGCGTGGCGATCGTGGGCATCGTCGTGGTGATGCGCGGGTCCTCGGCGACCGGCCTCGTCACCGTCTTCGGCGAGGTGATGGCGTTCGTCGCCCTCTTCGCGTGGGCCTGGTACTTCATCGCGTCGAAGACGGCGCGCCAGCGGCTCGACACGCTCGAGTACATGACCGTGGTGATGATCGTCGGGTGCGTGCTCGTGGCCCCGCTCGCACTCGCGACGGGCCAGCTCACGGGGCAGGGCGAGGGCGGGCTCGGCGCCGACACGTTCGGGTGGCTGCTGCTCGTGGTGGTCGTCCCGGGGTCCGGGCACCTCCTCGTCAACTGGGCGCACGAGCACACGGCGATCTCGCTGTCGTCGCTGCTGACGCTCCTGATGCCGGTGATCTCGACCGCGGCAGCGGCGTGGTGGCTGGATCAGCCGGTGAACGGCACGCAGGTCGTCGGCATCGGCATCGTGCTCCTCGCCCTGGCCATCGTGATCCTCGGGGACGCCCGCAGCGGCCGGCGGACCGAGCTCCTCCCGATCAGCGAACCGGTGGAGGACTGATCCCGAGCTGACCCGACGCCACGGCCCGCCGCTCGGGCCGGGCGCGAAGGACCGCCACGGCGATCAGCGCCACGACCGCCATGGAGACGGCGAACTGACCGACCGAGGTCCGCAGTGCCGTCGACGGCGCGCCGATCCACGGGATCGACCACCACATCCGACCGACCATCGCGTCCGGGTCGATCGTCCACTGCTCGCTCGCCGGGTTCGCGTCGCCCCGGGTCTCGATGAGCAGGCCCTCGGGCGTCGAGCTGATCGAGCGGACACGGTGCGTCAGGCTGTCCCCGGTGTGCGCCGACTGGAAGTGGGTCACCACGTCGCCGACCGCCACGTCGCCGGCACGCACCTGCTCCGCGAGGACCACATCGCCCACGCCGAGGGTCGGCACCATCGATCCGCTGCGGATCACGAGCGGACGGAAGCCCATCATCACGAGCACGAGTGCGCCGAGGACGGCCAGGGACACTGCGCCCACCAGCGCCATCCCGAGCCGGTCCGCCCACCGGGCGAGCGCTCCCCTGGCGTCGCTCGATCCCTCGGCCGGCACCACGGTCCGGGCCGCCGCGGCACGCCGATCCACCGTGGGCGGCAGCGCCGCAGGGGTGCTGCCGTCGAACAGCTGGCCCAGCCACCGATCGAGGTGATCGCCGTCGAGCTGCAGCGACAACCCGAGCAGCGCGCCCGACGTCATCGCTCGCCGGCTCGTCACGCGTCCATGGCCCACCACCTCCGAGCCGTCGTCGAGGTGCAGCACGACCTCGACCTCGTCGCCGCGGCGCAGGTCGCCGGCGTCGCCGGCCACGGCGAGCCCGGACGGTGAGCCGTCCCAGGTGCGCAACGATCGCCCGCCGACCTCGGCGTCGAGGCTGATCGGCAGCCGGAAGCTGGCGCGATCCCAGTTCCGCTGCATGAGCGCACGCATCGTGAACGTCCACAGCAGCGCCAGCGCCACGACGGCGAGACCGACGGTGAGGCGCGGCGCGCCCGCAGGGCCGGTCTGGTCGACGAGCGACACGCCGATCAGGACCGTGAGCAGCAGCGCAGCCCACACCAGGGGCCGGGACGGGAGCGCATGACGCGCCGGGCGGAGCCGCCCGGTGAGCGCCGCCGGGAGCGAGGCGAGCGACGCCGGGACGTGGTGGAGGCCGGAGACCAGGTCGACCGTCGGGCGGAGGGGACGCC
>JAEZFI010000039.1 GCA_023437745.1 Actinomycetes bacterium | reverse complement strand
CTCGACGACGGGGCCGTCGCGACCTCGGACACGGCAGCGCGGACCTGGACGGCCGGCGGCCGGCGCCACCAGCACATCCTCGACCCTGCGACGGGATCGCCGCTCGACGTGCACCTCACCGCCACGGTCGTCGCCGGCGCCGGGTGGTGGGCCGAGGCGGTCGCCACGGCGGCGATCGTGTCCCGGGCCCGGCACGACGGGTGGTTCACGGACCGCCGCGCCGCCGAGCTGGGCGTCACCGCCTGGGTGACCGAGCACGAGCCGACCCGACAGGAGCTGACCCATGCCTGACCACTTCTGGTGGTACCTCTCGCGCTCCAGCGGGATCGTCACGCTCGTCGCGTCGGGTGGGGCGGTCATCTGGGGACTCCTCCTGTCCACCCGGGTCATCCAGCGACGGTCGCTGCCCAAGTGGCTGCTCGACCTCCACCGGTTCCTCGGCGCCGTGACGGTCGGGTTCCTGGGACTCCACCTGGGCTCGCTCGTCGCCGACTCGTACGTGGACTTCGGGCCCGCCGACCTCCTGGTCCCCGGGCACAGCAGCTGGCGCACCGGTGCGGTGGCGTGGGGCGTGCTGGCGGCCTACCTCATGGTCGCCGTGCAGGCGACCTCGCTCCTCAAGCGGCGATTGCCACGCCGCGTGTGGAGGTGGACGCACGTCACCAGCTTCCCGGCCTTCGCCATGAGCCTGACCCACGCCGCCACCGCCGGGACCGACACGAGCAACCGGGTGTACCTGGTCATCGCGATCGCGCTGTCGCTGGTGGTGGTGTTCCTCGGGAGCGTCCGGCTGCTGGCGAAGGTGCCGACGGCCCGGCGGCCCCACTTGACGAGCGGGAGCGGGTGAGCCCGGCTAGAACGAGGCGATGAAGGTGCACGTCGACCAGAACCTGTGCCAGGGGCACGGGCGTTGCTACACCGTCGCTCCGGAGGTGTTCGAGCCCGACGAGATCGGCAACGGGGTGGAGCGGGGCGACGGCATCGTCGCCCCCGAGCACGAGCGGGCGGCGATGCGAGCCGTGGCGAACTGCCCCGAGCTGGCGATCGAGGTCGTCGACGCGCCCGTCTCGATCGAGGTCGACCGATGAGCGCCGACGAGCGCTTCGGCGACGTCCTCAACGAGCCGCTCGAGTTCACCGGCACGGAGAGCGAGATCGTCGAGGGCCCCGTGTCGGACTGGGCGACCGACTTCGACCACACGTCGCCCGCGTGGGCCGCCGACCCGTACCCCATCTGGGACGAGCTCCGGGAGCGCTGCCCCGTGGCGCACACCGAGCGCTACGGCGGGGCGTGGCTGCCGACGCGCCACGAGGACGTCGCCGCGGTCGCCTACGACACCGAGCGCTTCACGTCCCGGTCGGTGATCATGGGCAACCACCGCCCACCGCTCGACCTGGCACCCGCCGGCGTGGCCCCGCCCATCTCCTCCGACCCGCCGTTCCACCACGGCGCCCGCCGCGTCCTGCTGCCCGCCTTCGCACCGCAGGCGATCGAGCGCCTCGAACCGGGCACCCGCGCCTACTGCAACGAGCTGCTCGACGCGCTCGAGGGCCGTGACGTGGTCGACGCCGCCGTCGAGTTCGCACAGCACATCCCCGTGCGCGTGATCGCCGACATGCTGGGGTTCCCGCAGGAGGACGCCGACGTGTTCCGGGGCTTCGTGCACGACGTGATCGAGGGGATCAACGAGCCCGTCGAGGCTCGCTTCGAGACCATCCAGAGCCTCTTCGCCTACCTGGGCGCCCAGATCGAGGACCACCTGCAGCACCCTCGGGACGACCTCACCACCTACCTCATCGAGGCGGAGATGGACGGGGTGAAGCTCGACGCCGGGCACGTCGGCGGCACCATGGCGCTGCTCCTGTTGGCCGGTGTCGACACCACCTGGAGCGCGATCGGCGCGTCGATCTGGCACCTCGCTCGGACCCCGTCGGACCGTGAGCGACTGGTCGCCGAGCCGGACCTCCTCCCGATCGCCATGGAGGAGCTGCTGCGGGCCTACGCACCGGTCACCATGGCGCGCCTCGTCAAGGAGGACATGGACTGGAACGGCTGCCCGATGAAGGCCGAGGACTGGGTGCTCCTCTCCTTCCCGTCCGCGAATCGCGACCCCGAGCTGTTCGAGGACCCCGAGAAGGTCGTCATCGACCGCGAGGTGAACCGGCACTCGGCGTTCGGGCTGGGTGTCCACCGGTGCCTCGGGTCGCACCTCGCCCGCATGGAGGTCCGGATCGCGCTGGAGACGTGGATGGCGCGGTTCCCCACGTTCTCGCTCGCCGATCCCGACGCGGTCACGTGGTCGGCGGGGCAGGTGCGCGGGCCGCGCACCCTTCCCGTCGTCATCGGGCGCTGACGCCCGGACGCCGACCTCAGCCCGGAGGGGGCACCACCGCCACCGGCACCGGGGCCAGGGCCGCGACGCTCGTGGCCACCGAGCCCAGGACCAGTGCGTCCAGGCCCGTCGCGCCGCGGGCACCCAGCACGATGAGCGAGGCGCCCAGCGACGGATCGACCAGGACCTCGCGGGCGTCGCCGTCGACGATCCGGGTCGTGACGCGCGACGGGTCCACGCCGGCGCTGTCGACGGACGCGTCGACCACGGCCTGGTCGAGGCGGGCGAGCATGTCGTCGGACAGGTTGCCGAACGCCGGGCTCAGCAGGCGGCCCGCCACGTGGACGACCACGAGGGGACCGTCGGTCACGCCGGCCGCCCAGCGCAGGGCGGCGATCGAGTGGTCCGAGCCGTCGACGCCCACCACCACCGGGCCGTCGAGGTCGGGGTCGGCGCCGGCCGGCACCACGACGACGGGCGCAGATGCGGCCGCAGCGACCCGGCGGCTCACCGAGCCGCGCAGCAGGCTGTCGGAGGGCGCCTCGCGACCCACCACGACCATCGCCGCGTGCTCCGACTCGGCCAGCAGCGTGGCGGCCGGGGCCCCCTGACGGACCACCTGCTCGATCGTCGCGCCGGTGGCCGATGCGACAGGTTCCACGATGACGGCGAGCGCCTCGGCAGTCGCCCGCTCCATCGACTCGGCCGGCGGAACCGCCTGCCCGACGAGGGGCAGCAGCATGACGGACGGGTAGTGCCAGCTCATGACGGCGCGGACCGGCCCGCCCGTGCGCTCGGCACGACGGACGGCCCACTCGAGCGCCGCCTGGGCGTTCGGTGACCCATCGATCCCGACAACGATCGCTTCGTCCGACATCACTGCTCCTCTCGGCGACCCCGGACACTACCGGCGCGCCATGACACCGCCGGGCCGGCGACGCAGACTCTCCGTGAGTGTGAGCGAAGGAGGCCTCCATGGCGATCTCCGACCAGCGCAGAGCCGCCGAGCACCGCGGTGTCCGTCGTGCGTCGACGCAGCGGTTCCGGCCTCGGACCCACACGCTCCCCAAGGCTGCGGAGCAGGCGATCAGCACGTCCGGGGAGCGATCCCTCGACGCGCCCCGACCTGGCGAGCCCGCCGTGGGCGAGTCGGCCCGACCGCTGCTCGAGGCGCTGGTCGGCTCGCTCCCCGTGCGCGTCACGTTCTGGGACGGCAGCGCCGTCGGCCCGGCCGACGGGCCGGGCATCCTGCACGTCCGCTCCCCGCGAGCGATCAACCGGATCCTCTGGGCGCCCGGCGAGCTGGGCGTGGCCCGGGCCTTCGTCGCCGGCGAGCTCGACGTGGACGGCGACCTCTTCGAGGTGATCAGCGCCCTGCGCCCGGCAGGGGTGAGCCTTCGGGCGGGCACCCGTGCCGTACCCGCCGCGCTG
The DNA here is from genome assembly GCA_023437745.1 of Actinomycetes bacterium. GTDB lineage: Bacteria > Actinomycetota > Acidimicrobiia > Acidimicrobiales > Microtrichaceae > JAEZFI01. Next base: position 14,734 of record JAEZFI010000039.1, on the reverse strand, counting down.
CGGGCTGCGTCACGCCTCCACGTGCTGCGACGACCCCTTCCCCCGCCCGAGGTCGAGGCGAGGACACGGGGACCGCTGCACTCGAAGCGCCGTGATGCCGACGCCATCCACCACCACTACGACGTCGGCAACGACTTCTACCGGATCGTCCTCGGACCCTCGATGACGTACTCGTGCGCGAGGTTCGTGGGCGAGCACGCCATGCTCGAGGCGGCGCAGTCGGCGAAGCACGAGCTGATCTGCCGGAAGCTCGGCCTCCACGAGCGCCCGGGGACGCGGCTGCTCGACGTCGGTTGCGGCTGGGGCTCGCTGGCGATCCACGCCGCCCGCCACCACGGCGCCGAGGTCGTGGGCGTCACGATCAGCCACGAGCAGGCCGATCTGGCCCGCCGACGGGTCGCCGAGGAGGGGCTGGCCGGCGTCGAGATCCGGCTGCAGGACTACCGGGAGCTGGGAGGCGAGCGCTTCGACGCCATCTCGTCCGTCGGGATGTTCGAGCACGTCGGTCACCGTCGCACGGCCGACTACTTCTCGACGCTCCGCTCGCTGCTCGAGCCACGTGGCCGTCTCCTCAACCACGCGATCTCGTCGGTCGGGGGGTCGAGGTTCGGGCGGGGCAGCTTCACGCACCGGTACGTGTTCCCCGACGGGGAGCTGATCGACGTCGGCGAGGTCGCCCTCGCCATGGAGGACGCCGGGTTCGAGGTGCGCGACGTCGAGTCGCTGAGGGAGCACTACGCCCTCACCCTCCGGCGGTGGGTCGCGAACCTGCAGGCCGGCTGGGCCGACGCCGTCGAGCTGGTCGGCGAGCAGCGGGCCCGGGTGTGGCTGCTCTACATGGCCGCGTCGGCCATCGGGTTCGAGGACGGCGGGTTGGGCGTCCACCAGGTGCTGGGCGTGGTGCCCGACGACGAGGGGTGCAGCGGCATGCCCGCCACCCGCCGCGAGTGGGGCTGAGTCAGCGAGGCTGGGTCAATCGGGCTGGGTCAGCGCGGCTGGGTCAGCGAGGCGCCTGCACGAGCGTCGCCCCCGTCCGGTCCGGCTCGATCCACGGACCCGATCGGAACGACACGCTGATGCGGGGCCCGGCGTGGCGGCGCTTCGGCACCCCGTGCTCGAAGTCGCGCTGGCAGTGCCCGCCCATCACGAGGAGGTCGCCCGGGCCCGGTCGCAGGTCGATCGAGCGGCCGCCCCCCTTGGGGCGGAGGAGGAAGGCCCGCTCCGAGCCCAGCGTCACGACGGCGACCAGCGACTCGTCGTCGCTGTCGCGCAGGCCCCGGTCGCCGTGGGGCGCCACGCTGTCGTTGCCGTCCCGGTAGTAGTTGCAGAAGCCCCTCCCGAACGGTGAGCCGTAGCGCTCCTCCAACGCGACGCGCATCGCCCGGATGCCCTCGGGCTCGTCCGAGTCGTCGGGCGCCCACGACCAGCGGGGATCGTCGACGACGCGGTCGTACATCCTCCGGCGACCCTGACGCCACGGGGCCTCCCGGACGAGGTCGGCGAACAGGTCGTCGGACCCCCGGAACCAGCGGCGGCCGACGTCCACCCACGAGGTGTCGCCGAGAGGGATCCGGTCGACCGGGACGTCCGGATCGACCGACACCCCACCCGACCCGAACAGCGACGTCTGCACGTACGACATCGCCCACCATGCTATCGAACGGACGTTCGACATCGGACCCGTGCCGAGACCTCGTGCCGAACCTGGCCGAAAGTCGGTGGCGGAGCACCGACATCCTGCCGAGAAGCGGCGCTGTCGCACCGACAGTGACGGAGCGGGTCGGAGGACCCAGACAACCTCACTACCCGATCAGCTGCCCTCTTCGGGCGTGCGGAGGATCGAGTCGTCGGAGCTGGCAGGTTGAGGTGGCGTCGGCAAGCGAGCGAGTTCCGATCGGGGGCTGTAGTCGAACCAGTCCCCGCTCCGGGACCGGCCTTTCAGAAGGGCCAGGACGCGCACCCTCAGTGGGGGGCGTTTGAGCGCCGGGTAAAGTTCACCTCGCCGGAGGATGCTGAGGTCGTCGCCGAGGAACTCGACGGTCGGAAGACTTCGACCCTTCGAGCACACGACGATCCACCCGTGGTTCGGCACCGGTCTGACCACTCCTCGGCGCCGATACCACCTGGCCTCGGGCGGGAGATGCCACTGCGCACTGCGGGATCTGCCACCGCGGCCGCTGCTACTTGCGACCGCCATGTGCCAAGCGGCGTCGAACGTCGGCCGCTTCGGGAACGTCGGATCGTCCTGCGTGCTAACGCCAGATCCCGCCAAGCTCCACCCGGTTTCATCCCGGAGATAGTCGACCGAGGAGATGCGCAGTCCGACTCGCTTTCCTCTCGTCGCGGCCAACGCCACGGCGAAGTTCCCATCGACATCGACACCGAGCACCTGTTGCCGCCGCCGTCGACTCAGCCGAACGTCCGAATCCAGCGGCTCGCCGTCGAGCGCCGCACGACACTCGGCTTCGAGTCGTGACCAATCCACCGACGCAGACTAGGAACCTTCGGCGCGGTTGGTCAGCCAACCTGACCTCGGTCTGACCCGCTTGTCCATGGGTCACCGTCGGCACCTTTCATCGACCGTGGCTGTCACACCCCGCATTTAGGGTGTTCTCATGGCATCGACGGCGGAGGCGGTGATCAGGGTTCGGCTCACGGAGGCCGAGGCGATCCTGTCCGCTCTGATGGCCGACCTCGAACCGGATGACGTGGCGTTGCCGGCTGCGGCGGAGGTGTACGCCGGGTTCGCCAAGTTGGAGCGGCTCGGCAAGGCCGGGTGCACGTTGATGGCCCGACGAGTCGCGGAGTCCGAAGCGTGGCGCCGCTCGGGGTTCCCTTCGGTGGCGGAGTGGCTGGCGCACGAGAAGCAGACGTCGTTGGGTGAGGCGAAGCGCGAATCCGAGACCTCGGACCGATTGAAGGCACTGCCGGACACCGAGGCGGCGTTGAAGGACGGTGACCTGTCGTCGGATCAGGCCGAAGCGATCGCTGACGCGGCGGCGGTGAACCCTGCGGCTGAACGGGACTTGTTGGGTGAAGCGGCCAAGAAGGATCTGTCGGATCTGCGGCGGCGGGCGCGGAGCAAGAAGGCAGCCGGTGACCCCGACCCCGACGCCACACAACGACGCCTTCAACGTGAACGGCGCTGCCGGTCGTGGATGGACGGCGAAGGCGCCTGGAACCTCGCCGCCCGCGGACCCCTCGCCGGCGGTATCCAGGTGCAGCAACTCCTCGATCAGCTCACCGACGAGCTCGCCAAGCAGGCTCGAGCGAAGGGGTCACGCGAGGGCCGGGAGGCGTTCACGTTCGACGCGCTTGTCGAGCTGGCCCGCCGCCACGGCACCAGCGCCGGCAACGCTGCCGACGCTGGCAGTGAGGACGAGCCCGTGGCCAAGTCATCGAAGGTGAACCCGAAGAACCTCGCCCTGCTGCGCATCGACCTCGAGGCCCTCGTCCGAGGGAAGGTCGAGGGGGACGAGCTCTGCGAGATCACCGGGCTCGGCCCCATCCCCATACGCCTCGCCCGCCAACTGCTCGGCGAGTCGATCCTCCACCTCGTGATCACACGCGGCAACGACGTCGCCACCACCGTGCACCTCGGCCGGGGACCCAACGCCGCGCAGAAGGTCGCCTTGCTGTGGTCCCAGCCGTTCTGCTCCAACAGCGCCTGCGGACGTACCCATCAGGAGTCCGATCACCGCGAGCCCTACGCGGATGTGCGCGAGACGTGGCTCGGGAACATCGACGGGCTGTGCGGCCACGACCACGACCTCAAGACCTACAAGGGCTGGTCACTCGTCGAGGGCACCGGACGGCGACCCTTTGTCCCACCCGACGACCCGAGACACCCCAACAACACCGGACCACCCGGCCAGACCGAACCACCGCCTGAACCGATCGACCACGCCTCACGCCAGGACCGCAGCCGCCCCGGCACCGACCCACCCGACACCCTGTTCGACTGCGCGTGAAGACGGCATGCCGCGCGGTGGCATCGCCAGGCCCCATCCCGCAGAGCATGCCAGGACCTCGACTGGCAGGATGAGCCCATGGGTGACAACAGCTTCGGATCCCGCTCCGACCTCCGGGTCGGCGACCGCCAGTTCGAGATCCACCGTCTCGACGCACTGGGCGAGGGGGTGCAGCGGCTCCCCTACAGCCTGAAGGTCCTCCTCGAGAACCTCCTCCGCCACGAGGACGGCGTCTCGGTGGGCGCCGACGACATCCGCGCGCTGAGCAAGTGGAGCGGCGGGGGCGTCGACCGGGAGATCCAGTTCTCCCCCGCGCGCGTCCTGATGCAGGACTTCACGGGCGTCCCCGCCGTCGTCGACCTCGCCGCCATGCGCGACGGCATCGAGCAGCTCGGCGGCGACCCCGCGAAGGTCAGCCCGCTCGTCCCGGTCGAGCTGGTCATCGACCACTCGGTGAGCGTCGACGTGTACGGCACCCCCGACGCGTTCACCCGAAACGCCGAGATCGAGTTCGAGCGCAACGCCGAGCGCTACCAGTTCCTGCGCTGGGGACAGCAGGCCTTCGACAACTTCCGCGTCGTCCCACCCGACACCGGCATCTGCCACCAGGTGAACCTCGAGTACCTCTCCCGGGTCGTGTTCGTGGACGAGGCGACGGGCCGCGCCTACCCCGACACGCTGGTCGGCACCGACAGCCACACGCCGATGGTCAACGGCCTCGGCGTGGTCGGCTGGGGCGTCGGCGGCATCGAAGCCGAGGCCGCCCTCCTCGGCCAGCCCATCTCGATGCTCATCCCGCAGGTCGTGGGCTTCAAGCTCTCCGGCGAGCTCCCCGAGGGGGCGACGGCGACCGACCTGGTCCTGACCGTCACCGAGCTGCTGCGACGTCACGGGGTGGTCGGCAAGTTCGTGGAGTTCTACGGGCCCGGGGTCAGCAACGTCCCACTCGAGAACCGGGCGACGATCGGCAACATGTCACCGGAGTACGGCTCGACCATCACCGTGTTCCCCATCGACGCCGAGACGCTCCGCTACCTCTCCTTCACCGGCCGCTCGCCCGAGCAGGTGGCGCTCGTCGAGGCGTACGCCAAGGAGCAGGGCCTCTGGTTCGACCCCGACGCCACCCCCACGTTCTCCGAGTCCCTCGAGCTCGACCTCTCGACCGTCGTGCCCAGCCTCGCCGGGCCCGCCCGCCCGCAGGACCGCGTGCGCCTCGACGAGGCGAAGGAGTGCTTCGGCGACGCGCTCCAGTCCTCCCTCCCCGACCTCCCGCGGGGCAGCCAGGACGCCGCGTCCGCCGCGTCGTTCCCCGCCAGCGACCCTCCCGCCGCCAGCGAAGGCGTCACGGGCGTGGGCCTTCCCGACGGGACCGAGCCCCACTCCCTCGACCACCACACCGCCGAGGAGGACCGCCCACGTGCCCAGGTCCCGGTGCGCCTCGCCGACGGCACCGACGTGGTGCTCGACCACGGGCACGTGGTCATCGCCGCGATCACCAGCTGCACGAACACCTCCAACCCGTCGGTGATGCTCGCGGCGGGGCTGCTGGCACGGAACGCCGTGGCCAAGGGCCTCTCCACCAAGCCGTGGGTGAAGACCTCGCTCGCTCCCGGGTCCAAGGTGGTCGTCGACTACTACGAGACCGCCGGCCTCACCGAGTCGATGGAGGCGTTGGGCTTCCACCTGGTCGGCTTCGGGTGCACCACCTGCATCGGCAACTCGGGGCCGCTGCCGGCCGAGATCTCCGAGGCGGTGAACGACGGCGGGCTGGCCGTGGTCTCCGTCCTCTCGGGGAACCGCAACTTCGAGGGCCGCATCAACGGCGACGTGCGGATGAACTACCTGGCCTCTCCGCCGCTGGTCGTGGCGTACGCGCTGGCGGGGACCATGGACATCGACCTGATGACGGAGCCCTTCGGCACCGGGTCCGACGGTGAGCCCGTCTTCCTCCGCGACATCTGGCCCGATGCGAGCGAGGTGAACGCCACGGTCGAGCAGGCCGTCCGGTCCGAGATGTTCCGCACCACCTACGACGCGGTCTTCGACGGCGACGAGCGCTGGGCTGCGCTCGAGGTGGCGACCGGTGACCGCTTCGGCTGGGACGACGACAACTCGACCTACGTGCACCGCCCTCCGTTCTTCGACGGGATGCCGGCGCGCCCGGCGCCGCTCCGCGACATCACCGACGCGCGCGTGCTGGCGGTGCTCCGTGACAGCGTCACGACAGACCACATCTCGCCGGCCGGCGCGATCCGGGCCGACTCGCCGGCGGGCCAGTGGCTGATCGAACAGGGCGTCCAGCCGGCGGACTTCAACTCCTACGGCTCGCGCCGCGGCAACCACGAGGTGATGATCCGCGGCACGTTCGGCAACGTCCGGCTCCGCAACCAGCTCGCGCCCGGCACCGAGGGGGGCATCACCCTGCACCTGCCCGACGGCGAGCAGATGTCCATCTACGACGCCTCGCTCCGCTACCAGAGCGAGGGCGTGCCGCTCGTGATCCTGGCCGGCAAGGAGTACGGCTCGGGGTCGTCACGCGACTGGGCCGCCAAGGGCACGTACCTCCTGGGCGTGAAGGCGGTGATCGCCGAGAGCTTCGAACGGATCCACCGCTCGAACCTCATCGGGATGGGCGTCCTGCCGCTCCAGTTCCAGGACGGCGACTCGGTCTCGTCACTCGGTCTGACGGGACACGAGACCTTCACCATCAGCGGGCTCGACGGCCTCGCCGAGGGTGACCCCATCCCCGATGAGCTCACCGTCCGGGCGGACGACCGCGAGCTCCGGGTCCGCGTCCGCATCGACACCCCGAAGGAGGCCGACTACTTCCACCACGGCGGCATCCTCCACTACGTGCTCCGCGAGCTGGCAGGCTGACGCTGCCGACGTCCGCTGCGTGGCAACCAGTGGCCGGCGCCCACCGATGAATCCTGCAGGCCCGTCCCGTCGAACCTGAGGAAGCGACGCAAACCGGCCACTCGATGACCGGGTCAACCGGCGACACTCGTTCCAACACGCACGACCACGACGGCGCCTGCGCCGCCACGAGGAGCAGCACATGTCCCCCATCATCGAGGCACGCGGCCTCTCCAAGCGCTACGGCGACGACGTCCAGGCCCTCGACGGGCTCGACCTCGTCGCCGAGTCCGGCAGGGTCACGGCCCTGCTGGGCCCGAACGGCGCCGGCAAGACCACCTTCATCAGCGCCGTCGCCACGCTGCTGCGGCCCGACTCGGGCAGCCTGCGGGTCGCCGGACTCGACGCCATCGCGGACCCCAAGGCGGTGCGGAGGATCATCGGCCTGGCGGGCCAGTACGCCTCGGTCGAGGAGGCGATGACCGGGCGTGAGAACGTCGAGATGGTCGCCCGGCTGTTCGGGCTCGACAAGCGCCGCGCTCGCAGCGCCAGCAGCGAGGTCCTCGAGATCATCGGGCTGTCGGACGAGGCGGATCGCCTCGTCCGCACCTACTCGGGTGGCATGCGCCGCCGGCTCGACCTCGGCGCCAGCCTGGTCGGGCGGCCCCACCTCCTGCTCCTCGACGAGCCCACGACGGGCCTCGACCCCGCCAGCCGCGTCGACCTGTGGGACGCCATCCGCAACCTGGTCGCCGACGGCACCGACGTGCTGCTCACGACGCAGTACCTCGAGGAGGCCGACCAGCTCGCACGGGACGTCGTGATCATCGACCACGGCCGGGTCATCGCCTCCGGCACGCCCGACGAGCTGAAGGGCCGGGCCGGCCGCGACGTCATCGAGGTGCGTCCCCGCCACGCCGACCACCTGGCCGAGGTCGGCGAGGTGCTCGCCTCCGTGGCGGCCGAGGCACCACGCATCGACCACGACATGCAACGCGCCTCGGCGCCGGTCGACGGTGGCGGCGAGCAGCTGACCGCCGTCGTGCGGCTGCTCGACGAGCGCTCGATCGCGTTCGACGACATCGGCCTCCGCCGTCCGACCCTGGACGAGGTCTTCATCGCCCTCACGGGCCAATCGTCCGACACCCCGACCGATCCCGACACCGACCCCGTGGCCAGCTCGGCCCATGCAGCCTGACCGGAGGCTCCGATGACCGTCACCACCACCGCACCCGCCGCCGGCACCCTCACCGAGCGGGCGACGTCCCGCCTCGGCCAGGACGTCGCCGGCGCCGGCTTCGTCACCACGGCGCTCACCACCGCCAAGCGGACGATCCTGCAGTTCTTCCGCACCCCGCAGCTGCTGATGATGGGCACGATCCAGGGCGGCCTGTTCCTCCTGATGTTCCGCTACGTGTTCGGCGGCGCCATCAGCACCCGCGGCGACCTCGCCTACGTCGACTTCATGGTCCCGGGCTTCCTCGTGACCGTGATCCTGTGGACCGGCATGGGCGCCGCCGCCGGTGTGGCCGAGGACGGCGCATCCGGCGTCTACGACCGACTCCGCTCGCTCCCGGTCCCCCGTGCGGCAGTGGTGTTCGGCCGCTCGATCGCCGACGCCGTGCTCGTCGCCTGGGGCTTCCTCGTCACCGGGATCATCGGGTTCCTCGTCGGCTTCCGGACCGCGGGCAGCATCGCCTCGGTGATCCTGGCGTTCGCGCTGATGCTGGCGGCCGGGTACGCCTTCACGTGGGTGTTCATCACCATCGGCCTCGTGTCCGGCAACGCCCAGGCCGCCCAGGGCCTGTCCATGCTGGTCATCCCGTTCTCGTTCGTGTCGAGCGCCAACGTGCCGATCGCCAGCATGCCGGGATGGATGCAGCCCTTCGCGGCGAACCAGCCGGTCAGCGTGATCATCAACGCGGTGCGCAGCTTGATGCAGGGCGGCACCGAGCGGGTGGGCATCGGCCACACCACGACCTACTGGGTGGTCGTCTCCCTCGCCTGGTGCGTCGGCATCGCCGTGGTGTTCGGGGCGCTCGCGGTGTCCCGTTTCAACAAGTCGAAGTAGCCCGCTCAGGCACGTGACAGCTCGGCGTCGAGGGTGGCCGCCCACTGGCGGACCACCCTCGCTCGCCGCGCCGAGTCGTCGGTGAGCAGGTCCGCGATGCCGAAGCCGCGAGCCATGTCGAGCGTGGCCTGCACGAGCCGGTGGACCACGGGGTCGTCGTCGTCCACGCCGAGCAGCTCGACCGCTGCCTCATGCGTCATCCGCCCGAAGCGCCCCTCGAGCGGGACGATCCGGTCCCGCAACGCCGGGTCCGCCGCGGCGGCCGCCCACACCTGGAGCGCCGCCCGGAACAGCGGTCCGGTGTAGGCGTCGACCAACCGGAGGATGACCGCCTCGGTCCTCCCCTCGCCGGCGGGGAGTCCGGTCGCCTCCTCCCTGAGGAGGGCGGTTCGGGCGTCGAACATGAACTCGAGCGCGGCGGTGATGAGGTCCTCGCGGGTCGGGAAGTGGTGCTGGGCCGCCCCACGCGAGACGCCCGCCCGCTCGGCCACCACCGAGACCGTGGTGGCGCTCCACCCCCGCTCGGCGAGGCAGTCGATCGTGGCCTCGAGCAGGCGCTGCCGGGTGGCTCGGCTCCGGTCCTGCTTCGGCTCGCGGGCCGCGGGCTCCGCCGTCATGGGGGCCGACCCGCTAGAGAGCCCAGCGGGGTGGGCGCTTCTCGAAGAAGGAGGTGATGCCCTCCATCACGTCCTCGCTGTCGAAGAACTCGGCCGAACGGCGGGCCAGCTCGTCGGCGTCCCGGTCGAACGCCTCCAGCACCCGGGCCGTGGTCAGGGCCTTCGCCTGGGCGAGCCCCTGCGGCGACGCCTTGCCGAGGTCCGCGCACAGGCCCGCCACGGTCGCCCGGCTGTCCTCGGCGGCGATGGTGACGAGGCCGATCTCGGCCGCCGTCGCGGCGTCGAACCGCTCGCCGGTGAGGTAGTAGCGCTCGGCCGCCCGCGGTGACAGGCGCGGCAGCAGGGTCAGCGAGATCATGAAGGGCGCCAGGCCGAGCCGGACCTCGGTCAGGGCGAAGGAGCTGGTCGGCCCGGCCACGACGAGGTCGCAGGCGGCGACGATCCCCATCCCGCCGGCCCGGACGTTGCCGTCGATCCGGGCGATGACCGGCTTGGGCAGCTCGACGATCTGGCGCAGCAGGGCCACGAGCGAGCGGGTGCGGAGGTCGGCCGACGCCGCAGGGTCGGGCGCCTCACCGGCGGCGCTGCCCTCGGCGGCCTCGCTCAGGTCGGCGCCGGCGCAGAACGTCGTGCCGGTGTGGGTGAGGACCACGGCACGCACGCCGTCGTCGGCCGCCGCGGAGGTGAGCGCCTCGGACAGCTCGCGGGTCAGTCGCGCCGAGATGGCGTTGCGGTTGTGGGGCGAGTCCAGCGTGACCGTGGCGAAGCCCTCGGCCACCTCGTACCGGACGTACGGCGCGTTCGTCGGCTCGCTCATCAGTACGACTTCGGGAGGCCGAGGCTGTGCTGCGCCACGAAGTTCAGGATCATCTCGCGGCTGACCGGGGCGACCCGGGCGACGCGGGCCGATGCCAGCATGGCGGCCAGGCCCACCTCCTTGGTCAGCCCGCCTCCACCGTGGGTCTGGATCGCCTGGTCGAGGGCCTTGATGCTGGCCTCGGCGGCTGCGTACTTCGCCATGTTGGCGGCCTCGGCGGCACCGAAGTCGTCGCCGCTGTCGTAGAGGGCCGCCGCCTTCTGCATCATCAGCTTGGCGAGCTCCAGCTCGATCTTGGCCTGGGCCAGCGGATGGGCGATGCCCTGGTGGGCACCGATCGGGGTGTCCTTCCACACGACGCGCTCGCGGGCGTAGGTCACGGCCCGCTCGATGGCGTAGCGCCCGACGCCGATCGCCATCGCGGCGCCCATGATCCGCTCCGGGTTGAGCCCGGCGAAGAGCTGCATCAGGGCGGCGTCTTCCGCACCCACGAGCGCGTCAGCCGGCAGCCGGACCTCGTCGAGGAACAGCATGAACTGGAGATCGGCGGCGATCAGCTCCATGTCGATCGGCTGCTGCTCGAACCCGGCGGCGTCGGTCGGCACGATGAACAGCGCCGGCTTCAGCGTGCCCGTCTTCTGGTCCTCGGTGCGGGCGACGATGAGCACGGCATCGGCCTGCTCCACGCCGGAGATGTAGATCTTGCGACCGTTGAGCACCCACTCGTCGCCCTCGCGGCGGGCGGTGGTGGTGATCTTGTGCGAGTTCGAGCCGGCGTCGGGCTCGGTGATGCCGAAGGCCATGATCGCCGAGCCGTCGGCCAGCTTGGGCAGCCACTCGCCCTTCTGGTCGTCGGTCCCGTACTTGGCGATGATCGTGCCGCAGATGGCCGGCGAGACGACCATGAGGAGGAGCCCCGCGCCGTGGGCGGACAGCTCCTCCTGCACCAGGGCGAGCTCGTAGATGCCGGCTCCGCCTCCCCCGTACTCCTCGGGGAGGTTGACGCCGAGGAAGCCGAGCTTGCCGGCCTCGTTCCACAGCTCGGTCATCGGCTCGCCGGCCCGGGCCTTCGGGAGCGCGTAGTCCTGGTAGTTGAAGCGCTCGCCGAGCTGGGCGACTGCGGCGCGCAACGCGGTCTGCTCGTCGGTCTCGATGAAGCTCATGGGGTCTCCTCGGAGTCGGTCGGGTCCGCCAGCACGGCGAGGGTCTGGCCCAGTTCGACCTGTTGGCCGACGGACACGGGGAGCTCGGTCACGACACCCGCGGTCGGGGCGGCGATCGTGTGCTCCATCTTCATGGCCTCGAGCCAGAGCAGCGGTTGCCCGGCCTCGACGTGGTCGCCCACGGCGGCGCCGATGCGGATGACGGCGCCGGGCATGGGGGCGAGCAACGAGCCGGCGGCGACGACCGTCGACGGGTCGACGAAGCGGGGCACGACGGTGAACGCGCTCGAGCCGAGCGACGAGTCGACGCACACCAGGTCGCCGTAGCGGGCCACCTCGAAGCGACGGTGCACGCCGTCGACGGCCAGGACGACGAGGTCCGGCGCCATGCTGACCAGCTCGACGCCCTCGACGAGATCGGTCTCGAGGCCCTGACGCGTGAAGCGGTACTCGACCTCGTGGGTCCCCGAGGCGCTCTCGTAGGCCCGGCGCTGCGATTGGGACGGTACGTTGCGCCACCCGCTCGGGAGGCCGCCGCCGACCCGCGCGCCCGCGCGGTGGGTGGCGGACTGGGCGAGCGCGGCCGCCAACGCGGCGAGCCGCTCGGCGTCGGGGGACGTGAGCGGGGCGGACAGCACGTCGAGCCCGTGAGCGTCGAAGAACGACGTGTCGGTCTCGCCCGCCAGGAAGCCCGGGTGCCGCAGCACGTTCACGAGCAGGTCCCGGTTGGTCGTGACGCCGTGGAGGCGCGCACCGGCCAGGGCCGTGGCCAGCCGGCGGGCCGCGGCGTCACGGGTGGGTGCCCAGCAGATGACCTTGGCCAGCATCGGGTCGTAGTGCACGCCGACGACCGAGCCGTCGACCACACCCGAGTCCAGCCGGAGGCCCTGCGCGTCGCCCGGCACCTCGAACTGGCAGGTCACCCCGGGCACGGCGATCCGGTGGAGGGTGCCGGTCTGGGGCTGCCAGTCCTTCGAGGGGTCCTCGGCGTAGAGCCGCACCTCGATGGCGTGGCCCCGGGCTGCGGGAGGGCCGGCCGGCAGTGCGCCGCCGGCTGCCACCCGCAGCTGGAGCTCGACCAGGTCGAGCCCGGCGGTCAGCTCGGTGACCGGGTGCTCGACCTGCAGGCGGGTGTTCATCTCGAGGAAGTAGAAGCCTCCCGCGTCGTCCGCCAGGAACTCCACGGTGCCGGCGCCCTCGTACCCGATCGCGGCACTGGCGTCGACGGCCGCACGGTAGAGGGCCTCACGCATGCCCGGGGTCCGCTCGACGAGCGGCGACGGGGCCTCCTCGACCACCTTCTGGTGACGTCGCTGGATCGAGCACTCTCGCTCACCGACCGCCCAGACGATGCCGTGGCGATCGGCCATCACCTGCACCTCGACGTGGTGCCCGGTCTCGAGGTAGCGCTCGCAGAACACCGTCGGGTCGCCGAACGCCGACGCCGCCTCGGCCCGAGCGCCCTCGAGCTGGGCCGGCAGGTCGGCCAGCGACCGCACGACGCGCATGCCGCGTCCGCCGCCCCCGGCCGATGCCTTGACCAGGACGGGCAGGTCGGCGTCGGCGACCTCGGACGGGTCGAGCTCCGCCAGCACCGGCACGCCGGCGGCGTCCATCATCTTCTTCGACTCGACCTTGGAGCCCATGGCCTCGATGGCAGCGGGAGGTGGGCCGATCCAGATCAGGCCGGCGTCCTGCACCGCCGAGGCGAACGCGGCGTTCTCCGACAGGAAGCCGTAGCCGGGGTGGATCGCGTCGGCGCCGGCGGCCTTCGCCGCCGCGATCACGAGGTCGCCACGCAGGTACGTGTCAGCCGGGGTGTTGCCGGGGAGGCGCACGGCGGCGTCGGCCTCGCGGACGTGGGGGGCGTCGGCGTCGGCGTCCGAGAAGACTGCCACGGTGCCGATGCCGAGTCGGCGGGCGGTGGCGAACACCCGCCGGGCGATCTCGCCGCGGTTCGCGACGAGCACGGACGTGATGGGTCGGGTTTCGTTCATCGCAGTCACATCCGGAAGACGCCGAAGTTGGAGGTGCCCTCGACCGGTCCCGACGCGATGAGCGAGAGGCAGAAGCCCAGCACGGTGCGGGTGTCGCGTGGATCGATGATGCCGTCGTCGTAGAGGCGGCCGGAGAGGAACATGGGGAGCGACTCCTCCTCGATCTGCGCCTCGACCATGGCGCGCATGGCGGCGTCGGCCTCTTCGTCGAACGGCTCGCCCTTGCGTTCGGCGCCCGCACGCATCACGAGGGAGATCACGCCGGCGAGCTGGGCAGGACCCATCACCGCCGACTTCGCGCTGGGCCACGCGAACAGGAACCTGGGGTCGAAGGCACGGCCGCACATGCCGTAGTTGCCGGCACCGTAGGACGCACCGATGTTCACCGTGAGGTGGGGCACCTTCGAGTTCGAGACGGCGTTGATCATCATCGCCCCGTGCTTGATGATCCCGCCCTGCTCGTACTCCTTCCCGACCATGTAGCCGGTCGTGTTGTGGAGGAAGAGCAGCGGCGTGTCGGACCGGTTGGCGAGCTGGATGAACTGCGTCGCCTTCTGGGCCTCCTCGCTGAAGAGGACGCCCCGGGCGTTCGCCAGGATGCCGATCGGGTAGCCGTGGAGCTCGGCCCAACCCGTCACCAGCGACGAGCCGTAGCGAGGCTTGAACTCGTCGAAGTCCGAGCCGTCGACGATGCGGGCGATGACGTCACGAGGATCGAACGGGATGCGCAGATCGGCGGGCACGATGCCGACCAGCTCGTCGGGATCGAACAGTGGCTCGGTGACCGGACCAGGCGGCGGTCCCTGCTTACGCCAGTTCAGCCTGGCCACGATACGCCGGCCGATGCGGATCGCGTCGAGTTCGTCGACCGCGAAGTAGTCGCCGAGTCCCGAAGTGCGCGCGTGCATCTCAGCGCCGCCGAGCGACTCGTCGTCGGACTCCTCGCCGGTCGCCATCTTCACCAGCGGCGGCCCAGCCAGAAAGACCTTGGAGCGTTCCTTGATCATCACCACGTGGTCGGACATACCGGGGATGTAGGCGCCACCCGCGGTGGAATTGCCGAAGACCAGGGCGATGGTCGGGATACCCGCCGCCGACGCCTGGGTGAGGTCGCGGAACATCCGGCCGCCCGGCACGAACACCTCTTTCTGCGTGGGCAGATCGGCGCCGCCGGATTCCACGAGCGAGATCACCGGGAGCCGGTTCTCGCGGATTATGTCGTTCACCCGCAGTGTCTTGCGC
>JAEZFI010000017.1 GCA_023437745.1 Actinomycetes bacterium | reverse complement strand
GTCGTCGGTGGCGCGGTGGAGGCGGGCACCTCGCGGGCCGTCGTCGGCGCCCGGGGGGCGGTCGTCGTGGGGCGGCGCGTGGTGGTCGTGCCGTCGCCCTCGCCCTCGTCGCGGGGCCGGGCCGTGGTCGTCGAGACGTCGGGCTCGAGGCGATCGCGCAGCTGCTTCGAGGCCTCCGAGTCGCTGAACCGGCTGATGCCCTTGCGAGGCCAGTCGGGCTGCACGGCGACGAGCGGCGCCTCGGTCGTGGAGGTGGCCTGCAGCGCCGTCGTCGTCACCGCACCGGTGCCCGTCTCGGCGTCGCCGCCGTCGCCGCTGCCGTCGCGCAGCGCGTCGAACGCCACCACGGCGAGCACGATGAACGTCACGATCGAGGCGATGACGATCCTCGGGCGAGGTCCGCGCCGGGGCACGATCGGGCCCGCCGTCGAGAGGTGGCTCACGCCGGGCCGAGCCCGTAGAAGGCCTCGGCGTTGGCCGAGGTCTCGGCGGCGACCTGCGAGGCGGGCACACCGCGGACCTCCGCCACGACCTCGCCGACGCGGACCACGAGGTCGGGGCGGTTCTTCCGCCCCCGGTGCGGGACCGGCGCCAGGTAGGGAGCGTCGGTCTCGACGAGGTAGCGATCGGCGGGGCAGAGCGCCGCCGCCTCGCGCACCTCCGGCGCCGAGGGGAACGAGACGATGCCGCTGAAGGAGAGGGAGGCGCCGACGTCGAGGCAACGACGCGCCTCGTCGGGTCCGCCGGTGAAGCAGTGGAACACCGTGCGCTCCGGCACCCCCTCCGCCGCGAGGACGTCGAAGGTGTCGTCCCAGGCCGACCGGCTGTGGATGACGAGGGGCATCCCGTGGCGATGGGCCAGTGCGATCTGGGCGGCGAACGCCTCGCGCTGCACCTCCGCCGGCGAGTGGAGGTAGTAGTAGTCGAGGCCGCACTCCCCCACCGCCACGACGAGCGGGTCGTCGAGCAGCGCCTCGATGCCGTCGATGCCACCGGACGCCTCGTGGGGGTGCACGCCGGCGGTGGACCAGACGCGGGCGCCTCCGGAGCCCGCGAGCCTCCGGGCCCGGTCTCGAGCGGCCACGGACGACGCGAGGTCGCAGCCGACGTCGAGCAGTCGGGTCACGCCCGCCTCGGCGGCCAGGGCGACCAACTCGGACGCGCCCTCGTCCGGGAGATGGCAGTGGTGGTCCGTCCAGGTGCTCACGCCGCGCTCCGTCAGTTGTCGAGGAGCAGGTAGGCGGACCGGGCCCCTGCACCGCGGAGCACGGAGCCCGCCGCCATGGCGTCGTCGAGGATCGCCCACCCGTCCATCACGACGAGCAGGTTGAGGTCGGCGCGCTCGAGGACCTCGCCCACCACGGCGGGGCCGGGCACGTCCGGCAGCTGGATCAGCAGGATCGGCTCGCCGGCGAGGCTGTCGACGATCTCGCCGAGCCCGCCGTCGTCGGCGAACGCGGGCTCGCCCACCCGCGTGCCGATCGGGAGGAGGAGGAGCCGCTCGTCGCCCTTGGGAACCAGCCTGCGCACGGCACGGGGCACTCGGTGGCGGGGCACGGTGCGGATCATCGCGGCGGGCGGGCGGTGGAACGCCACGGCGTCGCTCACGCCCTCGCGGGCCCACCGGAGGAACGGCACCCAGCGGATGCCGCGCAGCGCCCCGCAGCGACGGGAGAGGTCCCCGTGCATGATGTCGAGGTCGACCAGCAGCACCGGCCGGCCCAACGTCGAGAGGAGGCCGGCGGCCAGCGCGACGGTCGCGGAGGCCCGTTCACGACGGGTGCCCGCCCCCGCGACCGTGATCACCGACGGACCGCCGGCGATGCCGTCCGCCGCCAGCGCCACGCCCCGGACGAGGTCGCGCTGCTCCTTCCGCGGGCGCAACCCGAGGCGGCGAAGCGACCCCAGGCGCGGCATCGCCAGGAGGGACTCGAGCTCCTCCCGCGAGGTGACCCGGATGTGCCGCTCGTGGCTGAAGAGGACCCACACGAGGAGCAGCAGCATCCCCAGGCCGCCGCCCGAGAAGCCCGTCCTCACGATGGACGGCTCGGTGTGGCTGATGAAGGGCGTCCCTCCGAAGAGGTCGATGTAGAGCGGGCCGGTGTAGTCGGCGCTCTCGTCGGCGAACGGGTTGCGGCCCTCGTCGTCGAGCACGCTCATCGAGCCCTCGCGGACCCGGTCCACCATCTCGTCGAGCGCCGGCACCGCCTGCTCCGAGAGCGCCCGCACGACGGACTCGTCGTGGTGGCTGACCGTGATCGTGATGAGCACGCCGAGCTTCGGTCGGGTGGCCGTCACCATCCGCTTCAGCTCGTCGAGGTCGGTCCGTACCCCCGCCCGACGGGCGAGCTCGACCAGGTAGGGCTCGGACCGGGCGAGCGACGTGATCGACTGCAGGCGCGAGTCCACGATCTGGATCCCCAGCTCGGGGTGCGGGGCGTCCATCTTGGGCGCCGCGAGCATGACCTGCCCCTCGTAGTGGGAGGGCTGGACGTACCCGACGACGATGTTCGCGATGATCCCGCCGATCACGGCGGCGACGACCAGCGCCCACCGCAGCGGGTAGCGCAGCCGGAGGTCGATCGACGCCGGCCCGTTGGACGGGCGCCGCGTGGGCGCTGGCGCGTCGCCGGGCGAGGAGCCGCGCGGGCGCGCCTCGACCACCGTCACGGCTCCACCTCCCCCACCCAGACCGCGCGCCGCGGGGCCGTGATCCGCTCTCGCACCCAGAACGCGGCGGCGATCCCGACGATCGTCCACTGCAGCTTGCCGTTGATCTGGCTGCCGAAGAACGAGCCGACCATGAGCGCACCGAGCACACCCTGCAGGGCCCACACCATGTCGCCCCACTCGGACCGGCGCTTCTGCCAGAGGTTCACGAAGGTGACCGCCACGACGCCGAAGTAGAAGACGAACCCGATGAACCCGAGGTCGATCGCCACCGTCAGGTAGAGGTTGTGCGACTCGACGGCGCCGGCCCGGAGGAACTCGGGCTGGCGCAGCACGTTGAGGTCGGCGCCGCTGGTCCGCTGGAGCAGGTCGAAGATCTCGAGGCGGAAGCCGCCCAGCCCGCGACCCACGAGGAAGTTGTCCTTGAGCGTGTTGACGCCGGCGTTCCAGAGGTCGATCCGGCCGGCGCCCCGGTCACCGAAGAAGGCCGCGATGCTGAACCGCTCAGGGTTCAGGATCATGAACGCGAAGAAGGTGGCGAGCATGAACACGCCGCCGAGCACCACCGACAGGACCCGCTTGGCGAGCGGCAGGCCGGGCATCGTGGCGAACACGTAGGCCCCGAGCACCGCGCCCATGATCAGACCCATCCGGGAGCCCGATGCGATGAGCGCGGAGAGGTAGATCGGGATGTTCAGGAGGAGCAGCCAGCGCTCGACCTTCGTGGTCATGTGGTGACGGAGCAGGATGACGATGATCGGGAAGCCGGCCACGAGGTACCCGGCGAAGATGTTCGGGTTCCCGGTGAACCCGCTGGTCCGGTAGCCGAAGCCGAAGTGGGCGATGTCCGAGAGGATCGAGGCCACGCCGCCCACCCACACCCAGCCCATGAGCAGGCGGCAGAGCTGATCGGGCGACTCGGTGAACAGCGCGAAGACGACGTAGTAGATGACGCCGAGGAACAGGGTGAAGTAGCCGAGCATCCAGCCGCCGCCGAAGCTCACCGCGTAGAAGCCGCCGATCCAGGCCCAGATCATCAGCAGCGCGACGGGCAGCCAGGCTCGCAGGCGGAGGGCCGGCGGTCGCCACGACGTCGTGAGGATCCGCGAGACGATGATCACCGGGATCAGCGCCGCCACCACACGACCGACGCTCAACGGCCCGAACGCGATGCCCTCGAACCACATGGAGTAGATGGCCACCGGGACCAGGGCGTTCGGCGAGTTCAGCGCGACGACCATGCCGATCGCCACGAAGATCAACGCCGGGATGAGGACCACCGCGGCGAGCGACGTGCCGAGCATCGACAGGAGCAGCACCAGCAGCGCGGCGCCCACGCCCGCCACGATGCGGACGGCACGCGAGGCGTCCAGCTGCCGGTCCACGCCGGGTCGGGGTAGTCGTATCGCTGTCATCGCGGGTGCAGGTCCGACGCCGTCGGCACTGCGCCGACGGTACTGCCTGCGGTGTCAGGAGCGATGGTCGGACACCAGGGCGGCCAGCGACACCATCGGTCGGGGGCCCAGGTGGCTGATGACCTCGGCCGCGGCGATGGCCCCCATCCGGGCGCACCGGTCCAGGGGCTCGCCCTGGGAGAGCCCGGCGAGGAAGCCGGCCGCGAACTGGTCGCCGGCGCCCGTGGTGTCGACCACCTTCTCGACGGGCTCGGCCGGCACCCGCACGACGTGCCCGTCGGCCAGCACCATCGCACCGTGCTCCGACCGGGTGACGACGACCAGGGGGCAGGACCCCGCGGCGAGCGCCGCGGCCGCCTCCACGTCCTCGACCTCGTAGAGGGCGGTGATCTCCGCCTCGTTGGCGAAGAGCACGTCGACGTGCTCGGCGACGAGCTCGAGGAACGCCTCGCGGTGCCGCTCGACGCAGAACGTGTCGGAGAGGGTGAGGGCGACCCGCCGGCCGGCTGCATGGGCGGCGGCCGAGGCCACCCGGTAGGCCTCCTGCGCCTCGGGGCGGTCGAAGAGGTAGCCCTCGAGGTACACGATCCCCGCGGAGGCGACGAGGCCCAGGTCCACGTCGTCCGGGCCGAGCAGCGCCGAGGCGCCGAGGAACGTGTTCATGGTCCGCTGCGCGTCGGGCGTCACCAGGATCAGGCAGCACCCGGTGGCCGGGCCGTCCGCGGCCGGCTGCTGGGTGTAGCCGACGCCGATCGTGCGGATGTCGTGGGCGAACACGTTGCCGAGCTGGTCGTCGCGGACCCGCCCGATGTAGTGGGCCGAGACGCCCAGCGAGGCGATGCCGGCCATCGTGTTGGCCGCCGAGCCCCCGGAGGTCTCGATGCCAGGGCCCATCTCGCCGTAGAGCGTGGCCATGCGGTCCTCGTCGATGAGGTCCATCCCGCCCTTGTGGAGCCCGAGCCGGTCGAGCAGCTCGTCGGACTCCTGGCTGATCACGTCGACCAGTGCGTTGCCGATGCCCAGGATGGCGATCGAGGCGGAGGTGGAACCATCGTTGCTGAGGGCGTCTGACACGGCGCCAAGGTACCGGCCGAGTTCGGGGGTTCGGCGGCGAGTTCGCCGAGCGCCGTCAGCGGTCGGTGGTCAGGGACAGCTCGTAGACGCGGCGGCGGCCCACGCCGAGGGCGGCGGCGACGTCGTCGACCACGTCGCGGCGTGACCCGCCACGGCCGCAGCGCTCGTCCAGGGCGGCGAGGATCGCCGCGTCGTCGGGCTCGGCGCGCTCGGCCCCCTCGACCACCAGCACGTACTCGCCGCGCGGCTCCTTGGACGCGAGGTGCTCCACGGCCTCGGCGAGGGTGCCGCGCCAGGTCTCCTCGTGGAGCTTGGTCAGCTCACGGCAGATCGCCGTCCGGCGCTCACCGCCCAGCGCCTCGGCGAGGTCGGCAACGGTCCGCCGGATCCGGTGGGGCGCCTCGAACAGCACCGCCACCCGCGGCTCGCCGACGAGGGCGGCGAGCCGCTCCGCCCGCTGGCCGCCGCGCCGAGGCAGGAAGCCCTCGAAGCAGAAGCGGTCCGAGACGAGGCCGGAGGCGACCAGGGCGGTCAGCACGGCGCTCGCCCCGGGCACCACCTCGACCTCGACCCCCCGCTCGACGGCGGCGCGGATCAACCGCGAACCCGGGTCGGACACGGCGGGCATCCCCGCGTCGGAGACGAGCACCACACGCGTGCCGGCGAGGAGGCGGTCGACGATCCCCGGCGTCACGTCGTCCTCCGTGTGCTCGTTCACCACCCAGTAGCGCGGGGCCGGGATGCCGAGCGTGTTGAACAGGCGCCCAGTGCGCCGCGAGTCCTCGCAGGCGACCAACTCGGCGGCTGCCAGCGCCTCGCGCGCCCGGGGCGAGAGGTCACCCAGGTTCCCGATCGGGGTGCCGACGACGACGAGCCGCCCGGAGGCCGCCGTCACCGCACCTCGAGGTGGTCGCCCACCTCGACACCCCAGAGCTCGAACGCACCGGCCTCCACCTCGACGACGCAGTGCTCACCGGGCCGGGGCGCGGTCACGCGCCAGGGACGGAGCGTGACCAGGCGCCGCACCACGAGGTCCCGGTCGCAGAACGCCACGTCGATCGGATACCGCATGCCGACCGTGTGGACCGAGCGAGTCCTCGGCAGGAGGATCGCCGCCTCCGACCGGTCGCGGCCGAGGAGCCCCTTCAGCCGATCCAGCCGCCCGTCGGCGACGTCGATGCTGGCCAGCACCTGGTCGCCCTTGACCAGCCACTTCTGTTGAGAGGTGTCCATCCGGGCCTCACACGTTGAAGCGGAACTCCATGACGTCGCCATCCTGCACGACGTAGTCCTTGCCCTCTACCCGCAGCGTTCCCGCGTCACGCGCCTTCGACCACGAACCGGCGGCGAGCAGCTCCTCCCAACCGATGCACTCGGCCCGGATGAAGCCCCGCTGGAAGTCGGTGTGGATCACCCCGGCGGCCTCGGGTGCCTTGGCCCCCGCACGGAACGTCCACGCCCTGGTCTCCTTCTCGCCCGTGGTGAAGAACGTCCTGAGGCCGAGCAGGTGGTACGCGGTCCGCAGGAAGCGGGCCAGCGCGCCGTCGCCCAGCCCGAGGGCGTCGAGCATCTCCGCTCGCTCCTCCGCGTCGAGCAGCACGGCCTCGGCCTCGAGCTGGATGCAGGCGGGGACGACCTGCGCACCTTCGCCGAGCGCCGCGGCCACGCCGGCGGTGGCGGCCTCGGGATCGGCGAGCTGCTCCTCGTCGATGTTCACGACGGCCATGGCGACCTTGTCGGTGAGCAGGAAGTACGGCGCGAGCAGGGCCCGGGTGTCGGCGTCGAGGCCGGCGCGGTAGATCGGCACGCCGCGCTCGAGCACCTCGAGGGCGCGGTCGAGCGCGGCGACCTCGTCCGCCAGGGCCGCGTCGACCCGGGAGGCCTTGCGCTTCTTCTCGATCTGCTTCGAGAGCGACTCGACGTCGGCGTACACCAGCTCGATCTCGAGCGTCTCCAGCTGGTCGAGCGGATCGTGCGAGCCGGGCACGTCGTCGTCGACGAACGCCCGCAAGACGTACACGATCGCGTCGACCTCGCGGATGTGCGAGAGGAACCGGTTGCCCAGCCCCTCGCCCTGGGCGGCGCCCTTCACGAGGCCGGCGATGTCGACGAATTGCACGGACGCCGGGATGATCGTCTTCGTCTGGCTCATCTCGGCCAGGAGGTCGAGGCGGGGATCGGGGACCTTCGCCACGCCGACGTTCGGGTCCACCGTCGCGAAGGCGTACGGCGCTGCCAGCGCCCCGCCACCGGCCAGGGCGTTGTAGAGCGAGGACTTCCCCGCGTTGGGCAGGCCGACGAAACCGAACTTCTCCATGCGCCGCTCACCCTAGGAGAGGTTGGGGACATCCACCGCAGGCGCACGGGCGCACCCCGGGGATACGGTCGGCCCATGACCTCGAAGACCTCCACCGACGGGGCCGTCGACCGGGCGCTCACGGGGCTGCACCGCGCCATCTACTTCATGGACCGCGGTCTGGCGCCCCGGCAGAAGGTGCGGGCCTTCCAGCGGGCGGCCGAGGTGATCGCCGAGCTGGACGACACGGCCCTGATCGACCTCGTCGACGGCGGCCGCCTCGAGACACTCGACGGCATCGGACCGTCGACCGGCTCCGTCGTCGTCGACAGCGTCCACGGCGTGCCGAGCGCCTACCTCGACCGGCTCGACCGTGGGAGCGTGCAGGACGCAGGCGAGGGCGCGCCCCTTCGCAGCGCACTGCGCGGCGATCTCCACTCCCACAGCACGTGGTCCGACGGCGGCGCCTCGATCGAGCAGATGGCCCGGGCCGCGATGGCACTCGGGCACTCCTACCTGGCCGTGACGGACCACTCGCCCCGGCTGACCATCGCGCACGGGCTGTCCCCGGAGCGACTGGCCGAGCAGCGCCTCGAGATCGACCGCCTCAACGAGGAGCTGGCGCCGTTCCGGATCCTGCGCGGCATGGAGGTCGACATCCTCGTCGACGGCTCACTCGACCTCCCCGAGGAGCTGCTCGCCGGCCTCGACATCGTGGTCGCCTCGGTGCACTCGAAGCTCGCGATGCCCACGTCGGAGATGACCCGGCGCATGGTCATCGCGGCGTCGAGCCCGCACGTCGACATCCTCGGCCACTGCACCGGCCGGCAGATCAAGGGCACGCCCCGCGCCCCGTCCCGCTTCGACGCCGACATCGTGTTCGCCGCCTGCGCCCAGTTCGGCACCGCCGTCGAGGTCAACTGCCGCCCCGAACGCCAGGACCCGCCCGCGGAGCTCCTCGCCCAGGCGCTCGACTGGGGCTGCCTGCTGAGCATCGACACCGACGCCCACGCGCCGGGTCAGCTCGAGTGGCAGCCGTCGGGATGCCGAAAGGTGACGGCGGCCGGCGCCGACCCCGAGCACGTCATCAACACCTGGGACGCCGACGCACTCCTCGACTGGACCGTGTCACGCTGAGCCCGCACCGCGCGGCGGCTCGTGAGCGCCGTCGGGCTCGCCGCTCGTGGCCTCCACCCGGTCGCGATGCTGGTTCCGCCACTCGCGCTCGCTCTGCTTGACGCGCTGCTCCCGGGCCTCGATGAGGTCCGCCACCTCGATGTCCGCCGGGGTGGGGTACTCCCGCACGATGGAGCGCGGCCACAGTCGCCGGTCCGCCACCGCCGAGACCTCGGCGGCGAACAGGAACAGCTGGGCCTGGAGGTAGATCCACGACAGCAGGCCGATGACGACGGCGAAGAACCCGTAGGTCCGCGTCGCTCCCGAGACGGACCGCTCCACGTACATCGATCCGACGCCCTGGAGCAGCGTCCACGAGATGCCGCCGAAGAGCGCGCCGGGCAGCATCCGCCGCCAGCCCAGCTTCTCGTGCGTGAGCACCTCGAAGAGCGTCGCGACGAGCAGCGTGTTGACCAGCGCGGTGGCCACCGTGAGGAGCACCCGACCCGCCGCGCCGCCGAGGCCCACCCAGGCGGCCACGGCGCCGAGCGCGGTGGTGACCACCACGGCTCCCCCGAAGACGACCATCACGAGCAGGCCGCGCAGCTGACGGATCCAGTAGTTCTGCCGCTGCAGCACGGGCACGGCGAAGACGGCGTTGAGGGCGTCCTGGCCGACCTGGGTGGCACCGAGCCCGGCCCAGATGGCGATCAGGAGGCCGACGGCGATGGCGACCGCGCCGCCCGACGGTGCCGAGACGGCGTCCCCGATCTGGTCCCCGACCACCGGGAAGTTCGACACCGCCGAGTCCAGCAGGTCCTGCTGCCACTCGGGCCGCGACGAGAGGACGAAGCCCAGGATCGTGACCAGCACCAGCAGCAGCGGGAAGAGCGAGAAGAACCCGTAGTACGAGAGCAGCGCGGCGAACTGGCCCGCCCGGTCGTCCCCGAACTTCTTGATCACCGCGAACGCGAACGCGACCGGCCGCGTCCGTCGCTGCACGGCGTCGACGCCGTCGACGAAGCGGTTCAGCGCGTTGTCCGGGGTGCGCTGCGGCGCGAGCGGTCCGCCGTCGGGTGCGGCGCGTCCGGGGCCCTCGTCCGGGACCGTCGACGGGCGATTTTCCGCCGTCGAGGTCATGCCGGTAGCGTAGGCGCACTATGTCGAAGCGCACCCAGAAGAAGAAGGCAAACGCGCGGCGCAAGAAGGCGAACCAC
>JAEZFI010000013.1 GCA_023437745.1 Actinomycetes bacterium | reverse complement strand
GTCGATCACGTTGGTCGACGATGCACGCAACGGGCGCACCCTGCCCGTCGAGGTGTGGTACCCGGTCGACCCGGATGCCGACGTCGCCGGCCTGGAGGTCAGCGCCTACCCGCTGCTCGGCTCGTCGGCGCACCCCTCGGACGTGTCGCACGACGATGCGCCGGCGGCGAGGGGACCGTTCCCGCTGATCGTGTTCTCTCACGGCAACGGCGGCAACCGGACGCAGTCGGTGTTCCTCACGGAGGCGCTGGCCGCCGCGGGGTTCGTCGTGGCGTCGCCCGACCACGTCGGCAACACCACGGCGGAGGTCGGTCTCGGCTCGGGGATCGGCCCTGCCCAGGTGCAGTCCGCCGCCGATCGCCCGCCGGACATCCGACTCGTGATCGACCGGCTCCTCGCCCGGTCGGCGGACCCCACCGACCCGCTCGCCGGTCGCGTCGACCCCGAGCGCATCGGCGTCACCGGCCACTCGTTCGGCGGGCTCACGTCCCTGCTCGTCGCGCTGGGGACGAGCGGGGAGCCCTACGACGCCCGCATCGATGCGATCGCGCCGCTGGCGCCGGCGTCCAGCCCGATCGACGACGAGGCCCTGGGCACCGTCACGGTCCCGATGCTCGTGATGGGTGGCACCCTCGACACGACCACACCGGTCGACCCCAACGTCGACCGTGCGTTCGACCTCGTCGCCTCCGAGATCGCCTACCGGGCGGTGCTCACGGACGCCAACCACCTCTCCTTCTCGGACGTGTGCGCGCACGTCGAGGACAGCCGGGAGCAGTTGGATGCCGACCCGGAGGCCGCTGCCTACGTCGACGCCCTCTTCGAGGGGGCCTGCGCTGAGCAGTACCTCGACATCGAGGTCGCCCATGAGCTCGTCGTGCGCTACGTCGTGGGCTTCTTCCGGTCGGTGCTGGTCGGCGACGAGCGCGCGGCGGACGCGCTCGTGTCGACCGAGCACGCCGACGTCACGTCGCGCTGACCGTCAGGACAGCGCGTCGAGCGTGTGCTCGAGCAGCCGGGTGAGGATGGGGCCGTTCGTGGCCGGCTCGCCGCCGGTCACGATGATCGTGACGACGTTGCCGTCCTTCGCTGCCCCGATGGCACCCATGCCGGCGTCCAGCGCCAGGTAACCGGGGAGACCGCCCACGGTGACGTCCTCGACCGTCGTGGCGACCGACGCCTGGGCCGCGGACCGAGCCTCGGCGAGACCCTGTCCCGTGGCGTCAGGTGTGATGGTCACGAGGGGGGACGGGCTCGCCGCCGAGGGCCCTGCGTAGATGCACCCACCGGTCGCCGCGGGCTGGGGCGTCACCTCCTCCTGGAGGATGCTGCCCACCGTCTCGGCGTTGAGGAGGTTGCACACCTCGATCTCCTCCTCCGTCGTGGTCGGGGTGGTCGTCGTGGAGCCGTCGCCCGAGGCCGGGACGGTGGTCGCCGTGCCCTCACCACCGGACGCCGGTTCCTCGTCGTCGCCGCACCCGGTGATCGCGAGGGCGGTGCAGGCCAGCAGGACGCCGAGGCGCCGGAGGGTCTGGGTGGGCATCGCTGCTCCTTCGAATCGCGTCGCCGCGGGCCGGGCGACCCACCGTAACCGGCCCGCTGGGACGGGTGATCGCACGTCGACGCGGATGATTGGCCGATCCCGGATCGGCATGGCACCCTTTCCAACGCCGCCCCCGTACGACCGCAGAGGTGTTGTCTTGTTCGACGTTGGAGACCGTGTCGTCTACCCCCACCACGGTGCAGCCGTCATCGTGAAGCGTGAGTCCCTCGAGTTCAATGGGGAGAAGACCGACTATCTCGTCCTCCAGATGGCGCACGGTGAGCTGACCCTGCGCGTGCCCGCCGACAAGGCGGAGGAGGTCGGGATGCGGCCTCCGATCGGCAACGAGGAGGTCCAGGACCTCTTCGAGCTGCTCGGCAAGAAGGACGTCCGCGAGCCGGCGAACTGGAGCCGTCGGTTCAAGAACCACCAGGAGAAGCTGAAGTCCGGCGACGTCTACCAGGTGGCCGAGGTGGTTCGGAACCTCGCGCTCCGCGACCAGGCGAAGGGGCTCTCCGCCGGCGAGAAGTCGATGTTCGTGAAGGCCCGCTCGGTCCTCGTCAGCGAGCTGAGCTTCGCCCTCGACGTCTCCGAGGAGGACGCCCTCTCACGCGTCGAGGACACGCTGCACTGACCGACTCGCCGTCGGTCAGTGATGGCCGGCGCCCACGACGGGACGTTCGAACTGGGTGCGAGCCCACTCGATCATGTCCGCCAGGCCGTCCTCGAGCGAGGTGCGCGGCACGTGGCCGAACCGCGTGGTCATCCGCTCGATGGAGGCACGCCGGTCCCGGTCGTCGCCGAGCCGCGCACCGTGGTTGCGGAGGGTCACCGGGCCGCCCACCGAGGCGGCGACCAGACGTGCCAGCTCGATGATGCTGGTCTGGCGACCCGACCCGATGTTGATCGGACGCGGTGCACACACCCGGTCGTGGAGCGCCGCCGCGATGATCCGTGACACCGTGCCGGCGTCGATGAAGTCCCGCGTCTGGCGGCCGTCGCCGTGGATGCGCAGCGGCTCCCCGACGAGGGCGGCGCGGACGAACGACGCCACCACCGCCCCCTCCGCGGCGTCGAGCGGCTGGTGCCGCCCGTAGACGTCGAAGAGGCGCAGGGTGAGGACGGGGAGGCCGAGGCTCTGCTGGTAGGCCGACGCGAACGACTCGGCGGCCAGCTTCGAGGCGGCGTACGGGGTGCGGGGGAGCGGTGCGAGCTCCTCGTGCGACGGGAGCGCCGGGTTGGCGCCGTAGATGGCGGCGGACGAGGCGAGGATCACGTGGGCATCCCCGGCCCGGCGAGCCGCCTCGAGGACGGCGACGGTGCCCTCCACGTTGACCCGCTGGGCGCCGACGGGGTCGCTCACGCCGGCGCCGCTGCCGCTGTGGGCGGCGAGGTGGACGATGGCATCGACGCCGTCGGTCGCCTCGGCGAGCACCTCCGGGTCGCAGACCGAGCCGATGACGGTGCGGACGGGGAGGTCGGCGAGGGCGTCGGGGTCGCCGTGCGACGCGTCGTCCAGCACGACGATCTCGTCGACGATGGTGTCGGTGCACAGATGGTGGCAGAGGTTGGTCCCGATGAAGCCGGCGCCGCCGGTGACGAGTACACGCATGGAACCCCATCGGCGCACCGGAGGCGGACGTGAGGCGTCGCTGTGATGTGAGGGCGGCGACGTCGGGCCGTAGCATGGTCACGGTGGCAGCGCGACGGGCAGGACGAGGGCGGCGCCGCGCGCCGACCGGCCTGATGGCGGTGCTCGCCGCGGTCGCGGTGGGTCTCGTCGGGTGCTCGACGTCGCGGTGGGACACGTCCGAGATCGACGACGTCACGTCCACGACCCAGAAGATCTACGCCCGGGACACGGACGGCCTCATCGAGGCGATCACCGATCGCTACTCGACCGAGCCCGCCAACCTGAACGTCTGGGCGGCGCCGCGCGCCGAGGCTCGCTGCGCCGCCGAGCGGATCGTGGAGCAGCTCGGCGCCGACCGGCTGCTGCAGCTGGGCTTCGACCCCCAGAAGGGACAGCTCGCGCTGCCATACACCGACGCCGAGCAGAACACGGTGCTGAACCTCCTCGTCGGCTGCATCGACTTCGAGCACGGGCTCGTCGAGATGCTCAGCGCCTACGACAAGCTGTCGCTGGAGTCGAGCGCCTGCGTGTCCTCCGTGATCGAGCGCCGCGGCCTGACCCGTGAGCTGGCCTCGGGGCTGCTCAGCGGCAGCGAGCCGGACCCGTTCTCGAACGACAACCGACTGGGTGCCGGTGTCACCGCCGCGATGCTCGAGTGCCTCGACCCCGGCGAGGACCTCCTGCCCGTCGCCCCCCAGGACCCGTTCCCCGACGCGGACCTCGGCACCGCGACGACGAGCACGCTGCCCGCACCGACCACCACCGAGGGCTGACGCAGCGTCCCCGAGGCCGGGTCGGGCCCCACACCCTGGCGCGGACCTGCTCGTGCCTAGGATCGACCGGTGCTGACATCGATCCCGAGCCCGTCGAACAACACGCTCGAACTGGGACCGCTCGCCGTGAACTACTACGGCCTGATGATCGCCCTCGGCGTGCTGGCAGCGGTGTGGCTGGCTCGGCGGCGGCTCGAGGCGGCGGGCGGTGACCCGGACTTCGTCACGGACCTCGCCCTGTGGTGCGTCCCCGCCGGCCTGATCGGCACCCGGATCTACCACGTCGTCACCGACTACAACCGGCTCTACTGCGGCCCGCCGGACTGCTCCGGATCGCTGTGGCCCGACGCCTTCAAGATCTGGAGGGGCGGTCTCGGCATCCCGGGCGGCATCGCTGCCGGGTTCCTCGTCGGGGTCTGGTACGTCCGACGTCGCGGTGTGCGCCTGCCGCTGCTCATGGACGCCGCGGCGCCGGCCATCCCGCTCGCCCAGGCGATCGGTCGGTGGGGCAACTGGTTCAACCAGGAGCTGTTCGGCCGGCCGACGAACCTCCCGTGGAAGCTCGAGATCGACTCGGTTCATCGCCCCGCCGGACTCGAGAACCAGGCCTACTACCACCCGACCTTTCTCTACGAGAGCCTGTGGAACCTCGGGGCCGCCGGCCTGCTGATCCTGATGGGGCGCAAGCTCAAGCTCCGCGAGGGCAAGCTCTTCCCCGCCTACGTGGCCCTCTACTTCCTCGGCCGGATGTGGGTGGAGGAGCTCCGGATCGATCAGGCGGCCCGGGTCGGCGACCTCCGGTGGAACTTCGTGCTGTCGATCATCATGGTCGCCGTCGGCCTGATCTGGTTCGCCTGGGGCGGGATCGTCGCGTCCGACGAGGAGATCGCCGAGCGTGAGGAGCGGACCCGGGTCGGGAAGGCCGAGGTCGCCGCCGCCCGGGCCGCCGCCGACGCGGGGACCGGCAAGGGCGTCGCGCCGGCCGAGCAGCGGTCAGGCGAGGTCGAGGAGGCGGTCGCCGAGGACGGGCCAGAGGTCGACGGCCCAGGGCCCGAAGGGTCGGGTGCCGACCGCGACGGCGGCGAGGCGACGGTCGGGGTCGACCCAGAGGAAGGTGCCGGCGGCACCGAAGTGGCCGAACGTCCGGAGTGACGCGCCCGTCGGCGTCCAGTGCGGGCGCTTGGCGCCCTTGAGCTCGACGCCGAGTCCCCAGGGGCACGGGCGTTGCTGCCCGAAGCCGGGCACGACGCCGTCCAGGTCGCCCAGGCGGTTCGTGATCGCCGCCTCGAACGTCGACCCGTGCACGAGGCGTGGGGCGAGCAGCTCCTGGGCGAGGTGCACGAGGTCGTCCACGCTCGACGCGGCGTCACGGGCCGACGACGGGCCGAGTGTCGTCGACGCCATGCCGAGCGGCAGCAGGACCGCCTCGTCCACGTAGTCCTGCCACGTGGCGCCCACCGCCGAGGACAGGTGGTCGGTGAGCAGCTCGAACCCGCTGTTCGAGTAGATCCGGCGAGCACCCGGCGCGGCGATCGGCTCGGATCCCTCGAACGGAAGGCCCGACGCGTGGCACAGCAGGTGCTCCACGGTCGCGCCGGGTGGGCCGGCCGGCTGGTCGAGGGCGAGGGATCCCTCCTCGAGCGCCACCCAGCAGGCGAGCGCCACGATGGGCTTGGTCACGGACGCGAGCGGCCGGACGTGATCCGTGACGCCCCAGCGACGGACGCTGTCCCGGCGCACCAGCGCCAGCCCGACGTCGTCACCCCACTCGTCGAGGAGGGCCCGGACGGGGTCGGTCACCCGATGCGGTCCCAGAGGTTGGCTTCCGACGGCCCGTCGAGGAGGAGCTCGCGTGGCGCGCGCCGGTCGATGTGGCCGAACAGCCCGAGGTAGACGTCGTAGCCCACGAGCGACTGGAGGCGCGGCGGGAACGTGCGCACGAGGTCGAGGGGCAGGCCGAGCTGCTGGTTCTCCTGCTGGCGGATCCAGCCGGCGCAGTAGTTCATCGCGATGCCGACGCGCCGGTCAGCCGTGGTGTTGGCGCCGCCGCCGTGCCACAGGCTCCCGTGCCAGATCAGGACCGATCCCGCGGGCATCTCGGCCGGCAAGGACTCGTAGTGCGTGCCGTACTCCGGGCTGTGGTCCCAGAGGTGGGAACCCGGGATGACGCGGGTGGCGCCGTTGGCCTCGGTGAAGTCGGTGAGCGCCCACATCGTGTTGCAGACCGTGGCGACGTGCGGCTTGGCGACGGGGACCAGCTGGTCGTCGGCGTGGATGGGTTGCGCGATCTCACCCGGCCCGATGGCGATCGAGCTGAGGCTCGACACGAGGCACCCGGCATCGAGCACCGCCTCGACCAGCGGCAGCACCCGCTCGTGGACGGGGATCGCCTCGAACCGGGGCCCGTGGGCGAGCAGGTTGTAGATCCGCCACGTGGCGCGGCCCTCGAACGAGTTGTTCGAGGGCACGACGCACAGGTCGCGCTCGATCCGATCCAGGTCCGCGAGGAGGCCCAGACAGGCGTCCGCGTCCAGCACGTCGGGGATGATCGAGTAGCCCTGCGCCCTGATCTCGGCGAGGTGGTCGGTGCTGGTGGCGCCGTCCGGCGTGCTGGTGGCGCCGTCCGGCGTGCCGCCCCGGGCTGTGGTGTCGGCCATGCTCGCCCTCCGTCCCTCGACCCGGATCCCCGTTCCGGACGCCTCAGAGGGTAGCCTTGACACGGAAACACCAACGATCAGCGGACACACATGACCCCCACGTTCAGTTCGCTCGGAGTCAGCGAGGCGCTCGTCAGCGCCCTGGCCGAGCGGGGCATCGCCCAACCCTTCCCCATCCAAGCGCTCACCATCGCGGACGCGCTCGCCGGCCGCGACGTGTGCGGCAAGGCCAAGACCGGCTCCGGCAAGACGCTCGCCTTCGGCGTGCCGATCCTGCAGCTCGTGCCCAAGGCGGCCCCCGGGCGACCGACGGCGATCTGCCTGGTGCCCACCCGGGAGCTGGCCACGCAGGTGCGTGACGAGCTCGAGCCGCTGGGCCGAGCGGTCGACCGGACCGTCGCCGCCATCTACGGCGGTGACCCGATCGAGAAGCAGATCAAGCTGCTCGAGCGCGGCGTCGACATGGCGATCTGCACGCCCGGGCGTGTCATCGACCTCATCGAGCGCAAGGCGATCAGCGTCGCCGACGTGATGCACGTGACCGTCGACGAGGCGGACCGGATGGCCGACATGGGCTTCCTGCCGCAGGTCGAGTGGATCCTCCGCAATGTCGAGGGGCAGCACCAGACGCTGCTCTTCTCCGCCACGCTGGACGGCGTCGTCGACACGCTCGTGCAGCGCTACCAGCACGATCCGGTCCGGCACGAGGTCGCCTCGCCGACCGTGACCGTCGAGGAGATGCACCACCGCTTCATCCACGTCCACGAGATGGACAAGGTGAAGGTTGCGGCCTCGATCATCCGGTCGAGCCGCCGCACGATCCTCTTCACCGCCACGAAGCACGGTGCCGATCGCCTCGCCCGGAAGCTCAACGACGAGGGCGTGGCCGCTGCGGCGATCCACGGCGACCTCCGCCAGAACATCCGTGAGCGTGCCCTCGCCGACTTCGCCGACGGGAAGATGCAGGCCCTGGTCGCCACCGACGTGGCGGCACGCGGCATCCACATCGACGAGGTCGATGCGGTGATCCACTACGACCCGCCGGTCGACCACAAGACCTACCTCCACCGGTCGGGCCGCACGGCGCGGGCGGGGGAGTCCGGTGTCGTCGTGACCCTCTGCCTGTACAACCAGGAGCTGGAGATCAAGCGACTCCAGAAGCGGATCGGCTTGTCGCTGCCGATCGTCGAGATGTTCTCGAACGACCCGCGGCTCCAGGACCTCATCGGTTGGGATCCGGCCGAGGCCGGCGCTGTCGCCTAGCCCCGACGCGGGCTTCCCGATGCGCCAGGGAGCCCAGGCCGCCTACGAGATCGGACGTCGCCACGAGGCGACGCTGACCCCTGCGGCCCGTGAACTGGGCGCGCACTACACCCCGTCGCACGTCGCCGAGGGGCTGACGCGCCTGGCGCTCGACAGCTGGGCCGGGCGCTCCGTCCCCCTGATCGTCGACCCGACGTGCGGCGCCGGCGTGTTCCTGGTGGCGGCCGCCGAGGAGCTCACCGGCCGGGGCGTCGACGCCACCCAGGCGCTCGGGACCGTCCGGGGCGTCGACTCGGAGCCAGCGACCGTGGCAGCCGCACGCCGAGCGCTCTCGGCCTGGGGGGAGCACCACGGCGTGGTGGACGCCGGGACCCTCGCCGCGGACGCCGTCGCCTGCGGGGACGGCTTCGAGCTGCTCGACGCCGTGGCCGCGACCGGTGGCGCCGACCTGGTGGTCGGGAACCCGCCGTTCGGCTCGCAGCTGCGCGGCACCACGGTGCGCACCGCGGCGGCCCGCACCGAGCTGAGCGCACGGTTCGGCACCCTGGCCCGGGGCTACGTCGACCTGGCGGGGCTGTTCCTCGTGGCGGCCGTCCGCTCGCTCGCCCCCGGAGGTGTGTGCGCGCTGGTCCAGCCCCGCTCGCTCGTGGCGGCGAGCCACGCGGACGGCGTGCGACGGGCCGTGCGTGCCGTGAGCGAGCTGGTCGCCATGTGGGTGCCACCGGATCGGGTCTTCGACGCCGGCGTCCACGTGTGCGCTCCGGTGGTCGTCGCGGGCGAAGCCGCCCCGGTCGCCCGCGAGCGCCGGGTGGCGGTCATGGAGGAGCTGGGGGGCACGGCCGTCACGAGCGCCGTCCTCGCCGCCGACGCGGCGACGTGGTCGACGCTGCTGGCCGTCGCCCAGGGCGTCCCGCCGGTGGATCCCGCACCTGGGGGTTCCTGGCCCGGCGCGGCGGTCGTCGCGGACGTCGCCGAGGTCACCGCAGGGTTCCGCGACCAGTACTACGCGCTGGTCGACCTCGTCGCCGAGGCGCCGCCGCCGGCACCCGACGGGGGGCTGCGCCTCGTGACCGCGGGAGCGATCGACATCGGCTCGCACGGGTGGGGCACCCGTCGCCAGCGCTTCGCCAAGGCGGGCTGGGACCGACCGGTGGTCGATCGCACGGCCCTCGCCGCGGCCCCGCCCGCCGTTCGGCGCTGGTGGAGCGGGCTCGCCCTCCCCAAGGTCCTCGTCGCCACCCAGACCCGCGTGGTCGAGGCCGTCGCGGACCGGCGCGGCGACCTCGTCCCGGTGACCCCCGTGGTCGCGGCGGTGCCCACGTCGACCTGCGACGTGGATCACCTGGTGGCCGCCCTCTGCGCCCCTCCCGTCGCGGCGCTCGCGCACCACCGGGTGGCGGGCACCGGCCTGAGCCCCACCACGCTCCGGCTGCGGGCCGCCGACGTCGCCCGGC
>JAEZFI010000253.1 GCA_023437745.1 Actinomycetes bacterium | reverse complement strand
GATGTCGTCGTCGAGCAGCTGCTCGTAGTAGGCCTGCAGCTCGCGGCGGAGCGCTTCCTGCTCGTCGGTGTACGCGATCCTCATCGGAACCCCTCTGCTTCGTCCGGCCGAAAACTGTAACGCGTTCTAATCCCTTCGGGCGCCGGGCCAGCTCTGCTCAGGCTCGGCCTCGTTCCTCGGCCTTCTTCGACTCCGCTACCCGGCGCCGTCCCTTCGGGCGCCTGCGCAACTTCCTCGCATCGGATCGCCTGACGTGGGATGCTCCCGCGAGGACCAGCCGGTGCCCTGATGTCGGGTGGAAGCGGGGAGCATGAGCACATCGACCCTCACCGTCGTCTTCGCGGACATGGTCGATTCGAGCCAGCGCCTGTCCTCGATGGGCGACGACCTCGGCGACGCGTTCATGGAGCGGTTCGTCGTGACCCTCGACGAGACGATCCGTGCGCACGGGGGGCGGACGGTCAAGCGACTCGGCGACGGGGTGATGGGGGTGTTCGACCGGAGCGTCCTCGACGCCGTCCGGGCATCCCGGGAGCTCCACGCCGCCGGCGCCGCCCTCGACGAGGCGAACCCGCCGAGGGTGCGCGTCGGGATCAGCCTCGGTGAGGTGACGTCCTCCGAGGGCGACTACTACGGACGCACGGTAGTGGAGGCGGCGCGGCTCTGCGCGCAGGCCCGGTCGGGGGCCACGCTGGTCACGCCCACGGTGAAGGCGGCGGTCGGCTCCAGGGAGGGTGCCGTCTTCCAGGACGTCGGACCCCTCGAGCTCAAGGGGCTCCCCGGCAAGATGATGGCCGCCCGGCTCCTCGACACCGGCGGCGACGGCACCCGCTCCCCTGCCCGCTCCCCCGCCCGCTCGGCGATCACCCGGGTGCGTGGACGGCGTGGCGTCATGGTCGCGGGCGCAGCCGCGGTGGGGGCGCTGGTGGTCACGGTGCTCCTCGTCACCCGGGGCGGCAAGGACGAGGTGGCGGCCGGTGACGACCAGGGGCGCACACCGGCGCTCACCGCCGAGTACGAGCCGACGTACGAGGTGGCGCCGTGCGAGGCCGGCATCCCCGCCGACGTCGTCTGCGGCGTCCTGCACGTGCCCGAGGACCGCGGTCGCCCGACGGGACGGTGGATCGACCTCGTGGTCGAGGACCACCCCGCCCGCAATCCGGTGGCCCCGGGCACGACGAACGTCGTCCAGATCGGCGAGTTCGAGAAGCTCGACGTGTCGCCCATCCGGGACCATCGCACCGTCATCCGCCTGGGCGTCCGCGGGTTCGAGGGCACGCCCTTCCTCAACTGCCCGGAGATCACCGAGTCCGGGCTCGCCAACCTCGAGCACCCGTTCCTGTCGACGACGTCGACCGACCGCTACCTCGACGCCGTCGGCGCCTGCCGCCGACGGTGGGCCACCGAGGAGGTCGACGTCTCCCAGTACGACGCCGAGGACGTGGCGCTCGACGTCCGCGACCTCATGATCGCCCGCCACCTCGACCGGGTCGACCTCTCGGCGGACAGCATCCACACCCCGGCGTCCTACGCGGCCATCACCGTGCTGGGCGACCACATCCGCTCGCTCATGCTGCAGAACCCCGTGCCCACGGACGTCGCCCAGGGTGACTTCGTGTCGGCGTTCGCTGCGGCGTTCGGACGGCTCGCCGCCGCCTGCGAGGCGCAGCCCCCGTGCGACGCGCTCAACCCGGACCTCCTCGGCAGCTGGCGGGCTGCGTACGACCGCCTGCAGAGCGGGCCGCAGCAGGTGACCGGCCCGCTGCCCGGGGGCGAGCAGGGCAGCGTGCTGCTCGACGGCGACCGAGCGAGCCTGGCGCTCTACTACGCGACCGGAGAGCGGCACCTCGCGATCTTCGTGCCGGACCTGCTCACCCGGCCCAACCTCCTCGAGATCGGCTACAACGCGAGGGAGAGCAGCGACGTCACCGACCAGCCGTACGGCGCGCGGCTCTCCGACCTGTGCCAACGGGTGGCACCCAACGCCCGCCCGACGGACGCCGCGCTCGAGGCCCGGCTCCCGCAGTTCCGGGCGAACCCCTTCCGACTGCTCCGGGAGGCGTGCGAGCAGTGGAACGTGCCCGCCGGCTCCGCAGGGTTCTTCGAGCCGTCGCGCTCGCGGGTGCCGCTGCTCGTGGTGCACGGAGCGATGGCGCCCGGCACCGACGTCGACTGGGTGGACCGGGTGGCCAAGGGCTTCCCCCGATCCAACCTCATCCGGTTCGACGAGCTGGGCTTCAACCCCGTCGATGTCGGGCCCGCGTGCCTCGGGGAGCTCAGGAGCACGTTCCTGGACGACCCCGAGCAGCAGCTCGACCGGGACGCGGTCGACGAGTGCGTCGCGTCGATGCCCCCGATCCCGTTCATCGTCGGATAGCCGGGAGCCACGAGGCGGCGTCCGCGAGGGCAGCCGATACCGTGCGGCCATGCACTTCGACCTGGTCATCGTCGGTACGGGGAGCGGGAACACCCTCCTCGACCACCGGTTCGACCACTGGAAGGTCGCCATCGTCGAACGCGACGCGTTCGGGGGCACGTGCCTCAACCGTGGCTGCATCCCGTCGAAGATGTACGTCTACCCCGCCGACGTGATCATGGAGATGCGGCGGCTCGGGGCCCTCGACGTCGACGCCCAGCTCGTCGGTGTCCGCTGGCGGGACATGCGGGACCGGATCTTCGCCCGCATCGACCCGATCGCGTCGGGTGGGCAGGAGTGGCGGAGCAACCAACCGCACGTCACGGTCTACGCCGGCGACGGCCGGTTCGTCGGCGAGAAGCAGCTGCAGGTCACCGCGAGCGACGGCACCGTGACCGAGATCACGGGCGACCGGTTCGTCCTCGCGGCGGGCGCACGTCCGGTGCTCCCGGACATCCCCGGCCTGGACACCGTCGGCGCGCACACGTCGGACACGATCATGCGGATCGACGAGGTCCCCGCGCGGCTCGGCATCATCGGTGGCGGCTTCATCGCCGTGGAGCAGGCCCACGTCTTCGAGGCCTTCGGCGCCGACGTGACGATGCTCGTCCGCCGCGACCAGCTCCTCTCCCACGAGGACCGGGATGTCTCGGGGCGGATCACCGAGCTGACGGCGGCGCGGCTCGACCTCCGGACCGGCACCGAGGTCGTCGCCGCGCGCCGGGTGGGCGAGGTCGTCGAGGTCGACGTCGTCTGCCGCGGCGAGCTGTCGACGCTCGAGTTCGACGCCCTGCTGGTCGCAACCGGTCGTCACCCCAACGGCGACCAGCTGCAGGTCGAGCGGACCGGGGTCCAGCTCGACGCGCTGGGCAACGTCGTGACCGACACCCAACTCCGCACCGCAGCCGACGGCATCTTCGCCCTCGGCGACATCCGGTCACCGCTGCAGCTCAAGCACGTCGCCAACCACGAGGCACGCGTCGTCCAGCACAACCTCCTCCACCCCGAGGACCCGCTCGAGATCGACGAGGAGGCCGTGCCCCACGCCGTGTTCGGCCACCCGCAGATCGCGTCGGTCGGCGCGACGCAGCAGGAGCTGGAGGCCGCAGGGACGCCGTTCCTCGTCGGGCACCGGGCGCACGGCGGCACGGCGTACGGCTGGGCGATGGAGGACACCGAGGGCTTCGTGAAGGTCCTGGTCGACCCGGCGACCCGTCGCATCCTCGGCGCCCACGTGATCGGGCACCAGGCGGCGATCCTGATCCAGGTCCTCGTCCAGGCGATGCGGTTCGGTCAGACCGCCGACGAGGTCGCCCGCGGGCAGATGTGGCCCCATCCCGCGCTGTCGGAGGTGGTGGAGAACGCGCTGCTCGCGCTCCACGAGGAGCACCCCGTGGCGGAGGCGCACTGATGGAGAAGCTGGTGTACGTCCTGTGGGGCGAGGCCGCCGAGGGGAGCGACCGCTACCGGGACGCGGTGATGGGTGTGGCGCCCGAGCTGGTCGACCTGTCGGTGGGTCCCGTGTGGATCGACGTGGACGACGCCGAGTCGGTGTGCCCCTCCCCCGCTCCGCCGCCCGCCGGCGAGGACCCCCACGTGGCCGTGGTGTCGCTGTGGGTCCACGCGTACGACCGGCGGCCCCAGGCCATCGAGGCGGCACTCGGCACGCTCGGCCTCCGGCTGGCGGGCTACCGGGTCGCGGAGTCGCTCTGGACCGACTACGGCGACACCCGGTGGGCCGGCCCGCGGGACTGGGCCGCCGGCGAGCGCTCTCCCGGCATCAGCACCGTCGCGCTCCTCCACCGCCCCGAGGGGCTCGCGGTGCGCGAGTGGCGGCGCCGGTGGCACGGCACCCAGTCGCCGGTCTCCGCCGAGATCCAGCCCCGGACCCGATACGTGCGGAACGAGGTCGCGCACCCCGTCACGGACGACGCGCCCGAGCTCCACGGCATCGTCGAGGAGTGCTGGGCGTCGATCGACGACGTGACCGATCCGATGCGGTTCTTCTGCGCCGACGGCGACCCGGAGCTCCTCCGGCGGAACGTCGAGCGGATGATGGAGAGCGTCGGCGCGTGCCTCGACCTCGCCCGGCTCCGCAGCTCCACCATGTCCGAGTACCTGCTGTCCTGACGTGCCCGGGCCAGCTCCGCCTCCGGCTCGCTCGCAGGCTCGCTTCGTCGGCTGCGCTACCCGGGCTGTCCTGACGT
Source organism: Actinomycetes bacterium (assembly GCA_023437745.1). Taxonomy (GTDB): domain Bacteria; phylum Actinomycetota; class Acidimicrobiia; order Acidimicrobiales; family Microtrichaceae; genus JAEZFI01. Next base: position 13,615 of record JAEZFI010000253.1, on the reverse strand, counting down.
GCCCGGGCTGGGTCAGGCTGCGTCGGGCGGCGGCGAGACCAGGCGCTCGCGGCGGATCAGGCGCTCGAGTCGTTGGTCGACGGGACGGGTGCGGAGGGCCTCGGTGTCCGCATCGACCTCCACCGCGACCGGGCGAGTGCCGGCCATGTCGATCCGGAGGCACGAGCCCACGGTGATCCCGTCGGGCAGCATCTCGCGGGGGAACTCCCAGACCTCCTGTGACGGGCCGAGGAGGACGTTGACGAGGGGGCCGTCCAGGGAGCCGACGACCCCACGGGTCTCGGAGTCGGGCACGGGCTGGCCGAGCTCGGGCAGCAGCATGATGTCGGGACGAAGAGACACGGGCCCTCCAACGATCGTCGACGGTTCATCGGGAGCGGTCCCGGAACCCAGGTGCAGGGGCGTGATCATGGATCGGGACGACCCCCACATCGCTTGAGTAGGCAATTCGGACTCACGTCGCGCTCCCCATGTGAGCCGTTCGCACCGATGGCGGTAGCGTTCGGCCCATGCCGAGACTCGAGGTCGAACTCACCAGCGCGCGCCCGGACGGATCCTGGACGTGGCGCAAGGCCGGCGCTCGCCAGCCCAAGGGCGAGGTGGCCGGCTCGCTCCTGCCCGGCGAGGCCAAGGTCGGTGACGTGCTCAAGGTCGAGGCCGAGGTGCTCATCGACGGGATCGAGATCACCGAGGTCCTCCCGACCAAGGGCAAGAAGGAGGGTCGCTACGAGCGCATCGAGCTGAACCCCCGCCCCGAGCCGAAGGAGCTGGTCTCGACGCAGCTCGCCCCCAAGGGCCGCGGTGGACGCGACAGGGATCGCGGGCCGCGCCGGGATCGAGACGGCGACCGCGGGCCGCGCCGCGAGGGCGACCGCGGGCGCGGTCGCGACGGCGAGCGGGGCCGCGGGCCTCGCTCGGGCGAGCGATCGGGAGGTCGTGAGGGCGGACGCCGCTTCGCCCCGATGCCGGATCTGCCCGAGCGTCCGAAGCCGAAGCGGATCCGCCCGGCACGCACCCATCGCAATGCCGTGCTGAGCGAGCTGGCGCCGGAGCAGCGTCCCGTCGCCGAGGCGGCGCTGCAGGGCGGCATCCCCGCCGTCCGTGCAGCGATCGACGCGCAGAACACCTCGAACCGTGCGCAGGGCCTCCCCGAGGTCAAGGGCGACGCGCTCGTCGCCCTGGCCGAGAAGCTGCTCCCCAGCCTGAAGCTGGCCGAGTGGCGCGACCGGGCCGAGGCCGCCGTCGCCGTGATCGAGGAGGTCGACCTGCGCGACCTCCGCTCCGTCGTCGTCGCGTCGGACAGCGTGCCCCGCGACGACGAGGTCACCCGCCTCCGCGACGAGCTGAGCGCTGCCTACACCCGCCGCTCCGACGAGGAGCACGCAGCGTGGCTCGAGGAGCTGAAGCTGCTCCTCGACGCCGAGCGCGTCGTCCGGGCGCTGCGAGTCAGCAGCCGACCGCCGAAGGCCGGGGTGCCGCTCCCCAAGGAACTGGGCGAGCGGCTGACGGCCGCGACCTCGGCGGCGTTGACCGCCGAGACCTCCACGGAGCGCTGGGACACCGTCCTCGACGCGCTCGGCTTCTCGCCGGTGCGCGCCGCGGTGAAGGCGGCGAGCCGGCCGGAGAACCCGTCGGAGGACCTGATCAAGATCGTGTCCGGCGCGGCCGAGCGTCTCCCGCAGATCGCCGAGCAGTTCGGCATCGATCCGGCGACGGTGCCCAAGCGCGCACGGAAGCGGCCGGGTGCCGACCGTCGGTCGAAGAAGCCCGCCGGCGGTGGCGGCGGGTCCGCGCCGAAGGCGGCGAAGGACCCGTCGGCCGAGCCGAAGGCCGACACGCCGGTCGAGGAGCCCACGGCGGAGGTCCCGACGACCGAGGAGCCGAACGTCGAGTCTCCGGTGGCCGAGGAGGCTGCACCCGTGGCAGAGGCTGCACCCGTGGCAGAGGCTGCACCCGAGACCGACGCTGCGCCCGAGGCCGACGCTGCGCCGGAGGCCGAGGCCGACGCGCCGTCAGAGCAGGTCGAGGACGTCGAGCGGGTGCCCGAGGACGACGCCTGACGGCGAGGCCGCGGCGCAGCGAGGGTTCCAACCCGCCCAGGCGAAGGCGGCACCCACGACCTCCGCGCACCGCCGGTCGTGGTCGGTGTCACCGACGAACACCACCTGGTCGGCGCCGACGCCGAGCAGTGCGAGGACGGGCTCCAGCTCCTTGGGGCGGCCCTCGAACGCGTCGGTGAAGAGGGCGACCTCGGGCTTCCAGCCGAGACGCGCCAGCTCGGCCGACGCAGAGACCGGGTGCTTGTTCGAGCACACCGCCCAGCGGTCGAGCGAGGCCACCAGCTCCTCGGCGCCGTCGAACGGCTTCACCTCGTCCACGTCGTAGAGCGCCACGTAGTCGTCGATCGAGACCCCGAGCTCCACGCAGGACTGCTCTGCCGGCAGCCCGAAGGTGATGTCCTCCCGGGCGATCCCCATGCGGAGGAACGGGACGACCAGCGCCTCGTCGGAGTCGACGAGCGTGCCGTCGAGGTCGAACACGGGGATGCGGGGGGCCATGGCATCGATCGTACGGAGCGGCCGCTCCCCCGCAGAACTCGACCGACCGGTCAAGAAAACCGTAGGGTGCCACCATGACGATCGAGTACGAGAAGCAGGGCAACGTCGGCATCATCACGATCAACCGGCCCGAGGCGCGGAACGCCGTGAACACGGCCGTCGCGACCGGCATCGAGGAGGCGATCGACCAGATCGAAGCCGACGACGAGGTCTGGGTCGGCATCCTCACCGGCGCCAAGACCGACAAGGGCTACATCTTCTGCGCGGGCGCCGACCTGAAGCAGATGAGCGTCGATCCGGGCGGCATGTCCACGCAGCGTGGCGGCTTCGGCGGCCTCGTCCAGCGTGAGCGCACCAAGCCCCTCATCGCGGCGGTCGACGGCCCCGCACTGGCCGGCGGCACCGAGCTCGTGCTCGCCTGCGACCTGGTCGTCGCCTCCCGCACCGCGGTGTTCGGCGTGCCGGAGGTGAAGCGCAACCTCGTGGCGGCCGCCGGCGGCCTGTTCCGTCTCCCCCGCAAGCTGCCGCGCAACATCGCGATGGAGCTCGTCCTCACGGGCCGTCTCGACTTCCCCGCCGAGCGGGCGCACCACTTCGGCTGGGTCAACGCGCTCTGCGAGGAGGGCGAGGCCCTCGAGGCCGCCAAGGTCCTCGCCGGGCAGATCAGCGAGAACGCCCCCCTCGCCGTGCGCGAAAGCCGCAAGATCGTCCTCGAGGCCACCGATCAGCCCGACGAGATCGGCTGGAAGCTCTCGGGCGACGGGATCGCCAAGATGTTCGGCACCGAAGACTTCGGCGAGGGCCTCACCGCCTTCATCGAGAAGCGGGCCCCGCAGTGGAAGGGCCGCTGACCCGGCCCGTCAAGCAAGCAGCTCGATGAGGTCGTGATCGGCGAGGAACTCGGCGAGACCCTCGGTCAGCTTCAGCTCTGAGACCTCCCAGAGCGGGACCCACCTCGCGTCGCGCTCGTCGTCGCCGGGACGGGGCTCGCCGTCGTCCACCACCGTGACCTCGAAGTTGAGGATCACGTAGTGGGCGTGCTCGGCGATGTGCTCGGCCCAGCCGAGCAGCGGGCCGCAGAGCCCTGCGAGCCCGGTCTCCTCGGCCAGCTCCCGCACCAGCGCCTCGGCGACGGTCTCGCCGCGCTCCACGTGCCCTCCGGGAAGGGACCACCGGCCGGCCGACGTGCCGGTCCTCCGCTGGATCATCAGCAGGGAGTCGTCCCGGACGGCGATGGCGCCGACGCAGACCCGTGGTCGATCAGCCGGTGGCATCGGAGACCGGAAGGCGCCGATGGGTGACGAGGAGGCGGGTCACCATGCCGTGCGCCTCGAAGAAGTTCTTGGTGGCCCGGTCGCCCGGGAGCGCCTGCGAGTCGATGCCGGTGCAGCCCGCGGCGGTCAGGCGGACCTGAGCCTCTCCGAGGATCGCTGCCCCCACTCCGACGCCGCGGGCCGCCGCCTCCACGAACAGCTCCGCCAGCACGCCCCGCGCACCGGACACCCGCGTCACGCCGTAGCCGACGACCGCTCCCCCGACCGTGCCGACGACGACGCCGTCGAGCTCGTCGACGATCGCGTCGATCGGGTCGAGGTCGGCGAGGAGCTGGGCGCCCCCCTTGGCCTCGGCGATGGCGGCCCGGGCGGCCGCTGCGAGGCGACGTACGTCGGGCTCGTCGCCCGGCATCGCGCCCCGGACGCCGATCATCCCTGCGGTCGAAGCAGCTGCCCGACGCGGCCGAGGATGGTCCGTCGGTTCCGGTTGGCGGCCTCGTAGCGCCGGATCAGGTCGAGGTCCCCGGCGTCCATGCCGTCCAGCCGTGCGATGACCTGCGACGCGGCGAGGATGTCGTAGCCGGCGATCGGGAGATCGGCGGCGGCGGGGACGGCGTCGACGACGTCGGCGGGCGGCGGTGTGGTGACCGGGCTGAGCGCTGAGGCCGAGGCTCCCGCCGCGCTCGCGGCCGGCGCCTTCTTCGCCGCGGCCTTCTTGGCAGGGGCCTTCTTCGCCGGTGACTTCTTGGCCGGCGCCTTCTTCGCTGCGGACTTCTTCGCCGGCGCCTTCTTGGCAGCGGTGCCGATCGGTGCGACGTCCGCGAGGTCGTCCTCGAGGTCGGCCACTGCGTCGTGCCGCACGATCGAGGCGACCGGGCTGATCGGCTCCTCCGCGTCCGTCGTGCCCGGGGAGCCGCAGCCCGTCAGGCGCTCCACGAGCGTGACGCCCACGGCGATCTGGTCACGGGTCCTGCGCACGAGGCGAGGGACGACACCGCTGGCCTCCTCCGCCAGGTCGCGGACGACGGACAGGACGGTGTCGATGGGGGACGTGGCCTCGTTCACCGGCAGATACTGCACCAGTGGACGATGCCGCTGCACGTCCGGTCGCGGGTGCGGCTCAGCGCATCGTCAGGACGATCTCCATGGCGGGACAGGGGTCGTAGCCCTCGGGGCAGACCATGTTGTCGCGTCGGCCGAACTGGCGGGGGTGGACGATCATGAAGCACCCGGGGCAGGTGAACTCCCCCTCCTTCTTCGCAGCGACACCGTCGGCGGCGTCGGGGTCGTTGCGGTCGGGGACCTCTTCCTCTTCCTCCTCGTCGAGGTCGTCGCCCGAGGCGATCCGGTCCTTCAGGATCGTGTCGAGGTCCTCTTCGACGTCGTCGGGATCGGCTTCCTCGTCTTCTTCGTCTTCCTCGTCGCCCGCAGCGCGCTTGCGCCGCGTGGGCACCTCCGGCTCGGCCTCGTCCTCGTCCTCCGCCTCGGCGACGTCGTCCTCGACCACGGCATCCGGATCGACCTCGCCGTCGTCGTCGAACTCCTCCTCGAGGTCGTCGTCGGCCTCGAGGTCCTCGTCGAGCTCCTCGGGCTCCGCCTCGAACTCCTCGTCCATCTCGTCAACCACCGTTTCGACTTCCTTCCGGCGCAGGTCTCCTGCCCGATGCGGCCGGAATCATACGCACAGAGTCCGGGGCCGCGTGGCACCTCAGCGGGAAATTTGGTCAGCCGGGGCGCTGAGCTTCGGTGCGTCGCTGCTCGGCCCTGCGTTCGGCGTCCAGCCGTTCCAGGTCGGATTCGTCGGAGTGGTCCACGAACGACATCATCTCGGCGACCGCACGGTGACCGGCGACGTCCTTGATGAGGTGGTGCATGTCCTGGGCCACCGCTCGATAGCTGGGGTGGCCCTGGGGTGCGGAGCGGAGCTCGATCAGGTGCATCGCCTCACGGGCGTTCATCTGCATCGAGTAGCGGACCCGGTAGGCCAGCGCGACGGCGTAGGACGCCTGGGCGGGCACGACGTCACGGAGGTCCTGCCACAGCCGGGCCGACAGCTCCATCGCCGCGTCGTAGACCTCCATGACCCCCGCGTCGGCGATCGCCTCGGGGCGCACGAAGCCGTGCCGGGGGGTGAGCTCCTGCCACTCGATGGTGAGCAGCCGGTGCCGCTGCAGGTCCCGGAACGCGCCGTAGTCGCTGAGGACGTCGAACCGGTAGCTCGTGCGCTCGAGCGCACGTCCGGGCCGGTGGCGGCGGTTGCCCCGCTCCCCCACGTACGCCTTCATCACTGCGAGGCGGTCCTCGACCGACATGCGCGCCACCTGCTCCTCGATGACGGACTCGGGCAGGTGGGACTGCGGGTAGAGCATCGCCGCGACGAGCTTGATCTCGCCGTCCGGGTCGAAGTCGACGAGGGTCACCTTCGAGTCCTCGAGGGCGGCGGCCGGATCGTCCTGGAGCACCCGCTCCGTCACCTCGGTCATCGCCGCGCGGTTGGCTGCGAGGTACTCGCTCCACGCCCCACCGCGGTCGGCGAGGTCCACCCGCTTCAGGAAGGAGGGGATCACCTTGCGGAGCTCGGTGAGCATCAGGTCGGCGTAGCTGCGGGCCTCCGGCAGCGGATGGCTGCGCATGCGGAGGAGGAGCTGCTCGTAGGCCTGCCCCGTGCCGTAGATGCCGACGTTCGACAGGGAGGCCGCCGGCAGCAGGCCCCGGAGCGCGTCGTAGGCCTTCGCCCGGACTGCCTGGCGGTACACGAAGTCGCTGTCGCCCGGGTCCTTCGGCGTGCGCTCCCGGAAGTGGTCGGTGAGCGTGGGGAGCAACTCGGCGTAGACGTCGAAGATGCGATCCATGTCGCCCACGTACCGGGCGCCCATCGGGGAACCGAGGATCTCGGGATCCCGGTGGTACCGGTAGCGACCTCCGAGGCGAGCGTCGTACGCGATGTAGCGGGTCGACTGCTCGAGGTACGACATGAGTCGACCCCACTCGAGGATCTTCGTGAGGACGTTGGACGCCTGCTCGCACGCGAGGTGGACCCCGCCGAGCTGGGCCACGGAGTCGTCGCCGTACTCCAGGAAGACCCGGTCGTAGAGCTGCTCGGCCCGCTCCAGGCCGACCGTCGCGTCCACGGTGACGTCACCGGCGACGTCCAGCTCGCCGACGAACTCGTCGAGGAACAGCCGCCGGAGGGACTTCGCCGACCGGGAGTACCGGGCGAACAGCGCCCCCTTGACCACTTCGGGGAGGTTGACGAGTGCGAAGACCGGCCCGTCGAGGTCGGTGAAGTAGCGGCGCAGCAGGCTGCGCTCCTCGGCGGAGAACTCCTCTTGGACGTAGGGCGTCACGGCGCCCGACACTAGGCCCGATGCGGGACGCGTCCGCGGACCCGGCGGCGGCCCCGCGGTCGGCCCGATGGGCCGTCTCAGCGCCCGACGGCCGCCCGGAACTGGGTCGCCGCGGCGTCGCGCAGTGCCGCGTCAGCGAAGAGATCGACCACGAGCGAGGCCAGGACCACCGCCCCGTCCACGACCGCTCTGTCGCCCTCGGGACCGCGCGCGAAGCCGGCGAACTCGGGGGTGTGGATGGCGATCCCGTCGGGGGCGACCTGCACCATCGGGTGCAGGGAGGGGACCCTGTGGCTGACGTTGCCCATGTCGGTCGAGCCCATCAGCTGCGGCCTCGACTCGACCGGCAACACCGTGCGCCCGCGCGCCGCCTGGTGCACCCGGTAGCGCTCCTTCAACGCCGGGATGTCCACCAGCGAGTCGTACGGGGGCGTGACCCATCGGTGCTCGACCGTGCAACCCGCGGCGAGCGCTCCGCCCTCGAGGCAGGCCAGGAACCGCGGCTCGAGCTGCTCGAGCGACGCGATGCTGCCGGACCGGACGTACCACTGCTGCGCTGCCCGGTGGGGCACCACGTTCGGCTTGTCGCCGCCGTGCGTGAAGATGCCGTGGATCCGCTCGTCGGCGCCGATGTGCTGCCGGAGCGCAGCGACGTTCTGGTACGCCGCCACCGCGGCGTCGAGGGCGTTGCGACCCTGCTCGGGAGCGGCGGCGGCGTGGGACGGCACGCCGTGGAACTCGCAGTGCAGCTCGTGCACGGCGATCGCCCGGAACGAGTCCAGCTCGGCGTCGGCCGGATGGATCATCAGCGCGAGGTCCACGCCGTGGAGGGCACCCCGGTCGATCATGGCGATCTTGCCGCCGCCGCCCTCTTCGGCCGGGGTCCCGAGGAACACGACGGTCCCGCCGAGCTCCTCGGCCACCCGCGCAGCCGCCAGGCCGGCGCCGAGGCCCGCGGCGGCGATCACGTTGTGTCCGCAGGCGTGCCCGATCGCGGGCAGTGCGTCGAACTCCAGGCAGATCGCGACGGTGGGGCCGGTCCCGTCGCCGACCGTCGCCCGGAACGCCGTGTCGAGACCGAACGCCGAGCGCTCGACCGGGATCCCGGCCGCCTCGATCGCCTCGGTGAGGACGGCGTGTGCGTGGCGCTCCTCGAAGCAGAGCTCCGGGTGCTCCCAGATGTCGTGCGAGATGTCCAGCAGCGCCCCGGATCGCGACGCCACGTCCGCCGTGACGGACGCGATCGCAGCGTCGTGGTCGGTCACTGCGGCGTCACTCCGTGCGCTGGTGGTCGAGGACGAGCTTGCCCAGCTGGTCGCCCTTCGCGAGGCGGGCCAGGGCGTCGGGGTAGTTCGAGAACGGGAGGACCTCGTCGATGATCACCGGCACCTCGCCCTCGGCAAGGATCTCGGTGACCTTCACGAACTCCTGGTGCGACCCGGTGGTGACACCGATGATCTCGAGGTGCTTGAAGAAGACCCTGGGCAGCTGGAGCGGCACCTCGACCCCTGACGTCCCGCCGCAGGTGACGTACCGGCCACCGTTGCGCAGGGAGCGGATCGCGGACTCCCAGGTGGCGCTGCCGACGCTGTCGATCACCACGTCCGCCGCGACGGGGAACCTGCCACCCGAGTCGAACGCGTCGAGCGCGCCGAGCGCGATCCCCTGCGACCGCTTCGCCTCGTCACGGCTGGTCACGTAGACCTTCGCACCGAGGTAGTTGCCGAGGACCAGCGCTGCCGTGGCCACACCGCCGCCGATGCCGATGACGAGCACGGTGTCGCCCGCCTGGACGCGGGCCTTGCGCAGCATCCGCCAGGCGGTCACGTACGCCACGGGGTAGGCGGCGCACTCGGCCCACGAGAGGTTCTCGGGCTTCCGGACGGGATGCCACTCCGGGACCACGACGTACTCCGCGTGGCCACCCCACTGGTGCTCACCGAGCAGGTGCATCCCGGGGTCGATCACGTTGTCGATGCCCAGCTCCAGGATCGCATCGAGGCTCGTGACCGTCGCCTCCATCACGACCTCGTCGCCCTGCTGCCAGCGCGTGACCCCGGGACCCACCGAGTCGATCACACCGGCCACGTCCGACCCCGACACGTGGGGGAAGGCACGGGGTTTCGGCATGCCGCGTGTCATCCAGATGTCGATGTGATTCAGCGCCGACGCCCGCACCGAGATGCGCACCTCGCCGGGCCCGGGCTCGGGTGTGGGCACCTCCCCCCACACGTACTCGCCTGGGGACTCTTCGAGGTGCCACGCCAACATGAGGCCTCACGGTAGCGATCCCGCCGACCATCGACACCGTGTCGGGCGCGGCAGATCAGCAGACCACCTCGAAGCGGTCCGGCAGGACCTCGATGGCGATGCGCCGGGCATCGCCCCGGCGGACGCCGTCCACGAACACCGGCGTCGTCTTCGTCAGCTCGATCTCCCAGCGCCGGGCCCGTGTCGTCGCCAGCGCGGGATGGGGCACGTGGCTCCCCGAGAGCATGCGGCTCCGAGCCGCCACGGCGTCACGAAAGGGCAGACGACCGACGGTCACGTCGACCAACCCGTCGTCGGGGTGGGCCCGCGGGCCGAGGTTCAGGTCGCCGACGAAGGCGGCGTTCATGGCGGCGACGGTCTGGCGGCGCCACCACGCGCCGGCCCGTGCCACCACGTGGGCGACCGCCATCAGGGGTGGCTCCTCGTCGAGGCGCACCTCGAGCGCGTCCATGGGGAACACCATCGCCTCGTCGGAGCGGAGACGTTCGGGCGGCGGTGAGCCGAGCGTGCGGTGCAGGTCGCCGCCCAGCAGACCGATCGGCGTGGCCGTGCTGCCCACCTCCACCAGCGCGGCGAGGGCTGCGTCGTCGCCGGCGAACGGCGTGCCCTCCTCCCACCGGCCCGGGTGACCCCACGGCCGCCCGCGCTCGATCGTCACACCGACCCTGCGATCTCGGACGACGCGGCCACGACGCCCCGCACGATCGCGTCGGCCGCCAGGCGGGCGGCCTCGCGTGTGGCAGGTCGTGGCGCGACCAGCTCGAACTGGCGGAGGAGGTCGGCGAGCACCTTGATGTTGCGGACGAAGTCCCCCGCAGACAGGTCGTCGTCGAGCACGTCCTCGAAGTCGAGGCCCCTCGCCCAGTGGTACGCCGCGAAGGCGAAGCCGGCATCCGGCTGACGCGTCACGGGAAGGCCACGCTCCCGCTCCGCCGCGCCGAGTCGCCCAGCGATCGCCGTCAGCCGGTGGATGCGCCCCGCGACGTCGCCCGCCGGCATCGGAGGCCGGCGCGGACCGTCGGAGCGCCGTTCCTCGTAGGTCATGCTGCTGACGACCGCCGCCAGCTCGTCGGGGTGGAGGTCGTCGAACACCCCCGACGAGAGCCCCTCCGCGATCACCAGATCGCACTCGTGGTACACGGTCGCCAGCATCCTGCCGGTCGAGGTCAGCGACCACGACGACACCAGGCCCCACTTCGTCATCAGGTCGATGACCGCCTCGAACCGGCGCACGACGGAGCCCTGCCGCCTCGCCACGGCGGCCTGGAGGTCCTCGACCGCCCGCTCCAGTGTGCGGAGCTGCCCGAGCGCCGCGAGGTGCACCTCGCGTTCGGGACAGCGGTGGACCGGGTGCTCCTCGAGCTCCTTCTCGAGGCGGCTGAACGCCGACGACTTCCCGGTGCGGCGTCGAGCGGCCCGGTTGAGCGGGGCCGTGCGGACCAGCTCCGCGCACTCGTCGAGGAACCAGCGCTCGGCGGGGTTGAACGGCGCCGGCACCGGAGCGAAGCCCAGGGGGTGAGGCGGCTGGTCGAAGTCGGCGGGAACAGCGCTGTGGACCTCGCCGGAGGCTGCGACGGCCCGGAGGCGCAAGGCTCCCTTCGACCGGTAGGCCACCGAGATCACCAGGCCCGGACCGTCGCCGCTCGGCAGGTCGATGATGTCCCCCGGTCGCAGCATGGCGAGGGCCCGCTCGACGGCTCGGCGGCCGTCGGGGTGGTCGCGCTGCGCCTTGGCTCGGCGCTGCACCAGCTCGGCGTAGGTCGAGGCATCGCCCCGCTCGCACGCCGCCGCCTCGGCGAGCCGGTCCCGTCGCGCCCGCTCGTCGACGAGACGTCGCTGGAGGCCGACGAGCGCCCGGTCGGCCTGGAACTGGGCGAAGGACAGGCCGAGGATGTCGATCGCCTCGTCCCGCTCGTAGCGGAGGATCAGGTTGGCCGCCATGTTGTAGGTCGTCCGGAACGACGAGGTGAGCGGGAAGCTGCGGCTCATGACCAGCTCGGCGACCTGTTGGAACGTCACGAAGGGCGACCACAGGACGACGGCGTGCCCCTCGTCGTCGATGCCGCGGCGGCCGGCCCGGCCGGTCAACTGCGTGAACTCGCCCGGCGTGAGGAACTCGTGACGCTCGCCGTTGTACTTGGTGAGCTTCTCGACGACGACCGACCGCGCCGGCATGTTGATCCCCAGCGCGAGCGTCTCCGTGGCGAAGACGACTCGGATCAGGCCCTCGACGAAGCACGCCTCGACCGCCTCCTTGAAGGCGGGGATCATGCCGGCGTGGTGGGCGGCGATGCCCGCCTCGAGCCCCGCCAGCCACAGGTCGTAGCCGAGCAGCGAGAGGTCGTGGTCGGAGATCAGCGCCGTGCGCCCCTCCACGATCTGGCGGATGCGCTCGCGCTCCGGGCCCGTGGTGAAGCGCATCCCGGCATCTCGGCAGTGCGCGAGCGCATCGTCGCAGGCCGCACGGCTGAAGATGAAGTAGATCGCCGGCAGGAGGTCCTCGTCGGCGAGGCGGTGCACGACGTCGGCCCGCCGAGGCGCGACGAAGCGACGGCGCGGGCGGCCGCCGCCGTGACCCGCCCGGCGGGTCAGCCGAGGGTCCTGGGTGAACCGCGCGCCGTCGGGGTTCGCGCGGCCGTCGACGAGGACCGGGATCAGGTGATCGTCCTCGCTCGCCCGGTCGCCGACCATGTACCAGGAGGTCAACTCGACGGGGCGCTCCGTCTCGATGATCGTCTCGGTCGGGCCGCGGACGGTCTCGATCCAGTCGCCCAGCTCGGCGGCGTTCGAGACCGTGGCCGAGAGGCAGACGAGCCGGACCTTCGGCGGGAGGTGGATGATCACCTCCTCCCACACCGGGCCGCGGTAGGCGTCCTGCAGGTAGTGGACCTCGTCCAGGACGACGACGTGCAGGTCGTCCAGCGTCCGGGACCGGGAGTAGATCATGTTGCGGAGGACCTCGGTGGTCATCACCACCACCGGCGCTTCGCCGTTGATCGAGTTGTCCCCCGTCAGCAACCCCACGCGGTCGGCACCCAGCCGCTCACGCAGGTCGAGGTACTTCTGGTTCGACAGCGCCTTGATCGGCGTCGTGTAGAAGGTCTTCCCGCCGGCGGCGAGCGCGAGGTCGACCGCCGCCTCGGCCACGACCGTCTTGCCCGAACCCGTGGGTGCAGCGACGAGCACCGATCGGCCCGCGTCGAGGGCAGCGATGGCGTCGAGCTGGAAGCGGTCCAGCTCGAAGCCGTGGTCGCTCACGACGCCGGCGCCGTCGGTCGGTCCGCCGACTTCCCGGCCCGGCGCTCCGACAGCCGGCCGACAAGGATCGCCCCTTCGTAGAACAGGTACATCGGAACCGAGAGGACGACGAGGCTGATCGGGTCCCCGCCGGGCGTCAGGACGGCCACGATGATCGTGATGATGACCGCGGCGTGACGCCGCCCCTTGCGCAGCGTCGCGTTGCTGAGCACCCCCACCATCTGCAGGGCGATCAGCAGGAGCGGGAACTCGAAGCCGATGCCGAAGCCCACCATCATCAGGGCCGTGAACCAGAAGTAGCGGTCGGGGCTGGGGATCTCGGTGATCTGGCTCGCCGGGCCGGCGGCGTCGGTCAGCCAGCTGATCGCCGTCGGGAGCGTCAGGTACGCGAGTCCCGCGCCGAGGGCGAACAGGCACAGCGACGACGCCACGAACGACACGGCGTAGCGCCGCTCGTTCTTGTAGAGCCCCGGCATGATGAACTGCCAGAGGTGCCAGAGGATCACGGGGATCGAGGCCACGACCCCCATGTAGCCCGCCACCTTCATGCGCAGGGTGAAGCCCGAGACGACGTCGGTCAGGTAGAAGCGGCACTCGTCCGCCGAGCCCGGCAGGCTGCGGCAGTACGGCTCGGTGAAGAAGCGGAAGATCGGGTCGTAGAGGAAGTAGGCCGCGACGCTCAGCACGATCACGCAGGCGACGACCTTGAGGAGCCGGTTCCGGAGCTCCCGCAGGTGATCCATGAGGGTCATCTGCGACGCGGTCGTCTCAGCGCCGCGTGGCGTTCGCTTCAGGCGGAGCTTCACTGAGCGATCGACCCCGGTTCGGACGACTCGTCCGGGTCAGGCGTCAGCTGGGCCATCGGGTGGTCGGGGCCGACGGCCACGATCTTCGCCGGGGCGTCCGC
>JAEZFI010000242.1 GCA_023437745.1 Actinomycetes bacterium | reverse complement strand
CCTCCCTTACGCCGTGCTATGTCGATAGAGGCATGCACCTCGCTCAGTGAGGTATCGGGTATGTGACTATTCCTCATGTATTACAAAAACATTTTTTGCTACGTTGTCGCTGATCGTAATCGCTCCCTGGTTTTTAATTTTTAATTCAATAGAGTTATCAAACGAGAACTTTTTCTTCACTTCCACCTTTGTACCCAGTGCAAGTCCTTTGTGGCTCAGCAGTTCGAGCATTTCAGGTGATTGGTCGGTTATGCTGCTCACTGTTGCCGGGATGTTCACGCGCAGTTCTGTAAGACTTACCTGTTTGCGCATCGCGAACTTTCCGTTTGAATCCGGAATCGGATCGCCATGCGGATCCTGTTTGGGAAACCCAAGAAATTCGTCGAGACGATCAACAAGTTTTTTGCTGCTGATGTGTTCCAGCTCTTCAGCCATTTCATGTACTTCTTCCCAGCCGAAGCGAAGCTTCTCCACGAGGAAAAATTCCCACAGGCGATGTTTGCGGATGATCTGCAGTGCAAGTTTTCTTCCTTCAGGAGAAAGCTTGAAGCCCTTGTATTTTTCGTACAACAGCAACTTCTGCGTTTTCAGCTTCTTCAACATATCGGTAACTGAAGCAGCTCTTGTTTCGAGTTGACGCGCAAGCGCATTGGTGGTAACCACACCATCTTCTTCCTGGAGGTGGAAAATTGCCTTGATATAATTCTCCTTACTCGACGAAACTTTCATGCGGGTCTGATTGTTTAGTCAATCTAAAAATAAATTTAGGCAAATCTAAAAAAATATGCAATACAAACTTCATATTTTATTTTCATTGATGCATCTGAATCGCTACTTTTAACCGTTCAATGGTTACCTGGTATGATTAGATTTTTCCTGGGGTTGAGCCTGTTAGCGTGGATTTTGGCAGGATGTAAGGATGACAAAAAGATATCACTGACTGGTGAAGAGCCTGTTGAGGTGACCGACTTTATTGAATTTTTCCCGGAGGTAGAATTGCCGCTGACAATTGCCGACACAACCCTGACCAAAAAGATAAGCAACGACAGCTTGCTGATTTCCTACGAAGTATTTTCGCAGTTTGTTCCCGATTCAGTGTTGAAGAAAGACTTTGCAGCAGCAAAGCCAAAGCTGTATCCCCTTGCCAGGGCTGCAGAAAAAGGTAAGGAGACTTATCTCTTTGTTAAAGCCATACAGGGAAATAAACGCATTGCTTACGTGATTACATTTAATAAAAAGAACGAATACCTGAACGCGCTGGCAATAGTGCGAACAGGGCAGGATTATACAACGTATTACGCACGGCTCGACAGAAAGTTTCAGCTGACAACCTACCGCGAGCGGAAGGATAAGAATGGCGACATCACTTCGTTCAAGCGTAACGTGTATATATACAATAGTGCATCAAACGATTTCACGCTCATTCTAACTGAACCGAACCAGGAAATCATTGATGAAATTATCAATCCTATCGACACACTTCCCCAAAAGAACAAATACACAGGCGACTACCTGACAAATAAAAAGAACATTGTCAGTTTTCGTGATGGTCGAAATTCCTCAGAAATCCTTTTCTTCACACATTTCGAAAAGAACAAAGGCGAATGTGTGGGAGAACTAAAAGGAACGGCACGTTTCATTTCTTCAAAAACCGCGCGCTATAAAGAAGTGGGCAATCCCTGCACGCTCGAGTTTACCTTTACTGCTTCGTCGGTAGCGATGAAGGAGATTGAAGGCTGCGGTTCGTATCGCAACATCCAATGTTTTTTCGAAGGAACATACCCGAAAAAGAAAAAGAAATCAACAAAAACCAATGAATAACACAAGATCGATAACTGTACGTTATTGATTTCTGTTACCAAAAACCGATTTGCAAATATGAATTTTACGAGTTACCAGATTCCGTACAAAGTTGATGACCGCTATTCGAAAAAGATTGCTTATTTCTCCATGGAGTTTGCCATACACCAGCCACTCAAGATATATAGTGGAGGTCTTGGCTTCTTATCAGGATCGCATCTCAGAAGTGCCTACGAATAGAAACAAAACCTTATCGGCATAGGTATTTTGTGGAAGTTTGGTTATTACGACCAGGCAAGGAACCAGGATCAGACACTGCAGGTGACCTGGATGGAAAAGCTTTACAGCTTCCTGGAAGACACGGGCATTCGCTACCAGATCAATATACACGACCACCCGGTGTGGGTTAAAGTAATGTACCTCAATCCGGAAACCTTCAAGTCTGCACCTTTATTTCTGTTGAGTACCGACTTACCGGAGAATGATCACGTATCTCAAACGATCACGCATCGCCTATACGATGCAAATGTTGCTACCAAAATTGCGCAGTTCATACTGCTTGGTGTTGGTGGTGCAAAACTGGTTGACGAACTCAATTACAATCCCGACTTATATCATCTTAACGAAGCCCACGGTGTATCGTCGGTATTTTACCTGTATAAAAAACATGGAAGCGTAGAAGAAGTTAAGAAGCGTCTGGTATTTACTACCCACACTCCCGAAGAAGCAGGCAATGAAAAGCACGACATCTATCTCTGCGAAAAGATGAGCTACTTCTGCGGAATGGGACTTGATGAAGTGCGAAAAATTACGGGCATTACCGACGGACTTTTTAATCACTCGCTGGTTGCATTGCGTTTTGCGCACATTGCCAATGGCGTGTCGGAGCTTCACGGCGAAGTGTCGCGCGCAATGTGGGGAAAGTATTCAGGCATCTGCCCGATCACTTCAGTGACCAATGCCCAGAACTGGCGGTACTGGGCCGATAAACAACTGTATGATTTTGCAAACAGCAAAAATGATAAAGGCTGGGACGATCGCAAGATGTATCTGAAAAGACGCGCTTTTGAAATCGTTGCCGATCAGACAGGCAAAATATACGATCCTGCCGTGTTCACTATTGTGTGGGCCCGCCGTTTTGCTGGGTACAAACGCGCGGAATTGATTACACGCGATCATGCGCGTTTTGAAAAGTTGTTGTCGAATACAAAATACCCGGTGCAGATCATCTGGGCAGGAAAGCCATACCC
>JAEZFI010000235.1 GCA_023437745.1 Actinomycetes bacterium | reverse complement strand
GCGCACGCGCGGACCTTCTCGATGTGTTTCGAACTCGACGTGTCGAGCACTCCCGCTCCGGTCGTCCCGACGTCACCCCGGCGGGGTGCGGAACGTGCGCGGGAGAAGCGACTCGCCAGCGTACCGGTGGGCAGTTCGGGGCGGCAAGCTCGCCCTCTTGGCGGAACTCGGCCGGATGTCGGTGGCCGGCCACCGACTTCCGGCCGGGTTCGAGGACCAGGCGGCTCCGCCGGGGTCAGCGGCGCCAGAAGAGCAGGTGCGTCACGCCGCTGGGGCTGGGCACGGACTCGAGGTGGAACCGGTCGAGCAGCTCCTCGGGTGAGTCCCACAAGCGCTCACCCCGGCCGATCTCGATCGGCGCGACGGCCACGTGGAGGGTGTCGATGAGGTCGGCGTCAAGGAACTGCCGGACGGTGGCGACGCCGCCCCCGACCCGCACGTCCTTCCCGTCGGCAGCCTCCTTCGCCAGCCGAGCGGCCTCGTCGGGCGTCGCGTCGATGAAGTGGAAGGTGGTGTCGTCCAGCGTGAAGGTCGGCCGAGGGTGGTGGGTGAGGACGAACACGGGCGTGTGGAACGGCGGGCTGTCGCCCCACCACCCCTGCCAGTCGAGGTCCTCCCACGGCCCACGCTGCGGCCCGAACTTGTTGCGCCCCATGATCTCGGCGCCGATGTTCCGGGCGAAGTCGCGGACGAGGTAGTCGTCCAGCCCGCGCGTCCCTCCCGGCTCGGTCCGGTTCGGCCAGCTGGCGGTGGCGAACGCCCACGACGCCATGTCCACGGGCAGATTCGGGGCCTGACCGCCTCGCGGCTCGGCGTGCCCGAACGGCGCCTCCAGGCTCTGGCCCTCGCCGGCGCCGAACCCGTCGCTCGACAGGAAGAAGTTCTGCACTCGCAGCAGCTGCGACATCTCCTCGGTCCTCTCTCGGCGCCTGGGGGACGCCGACGGAGATCTTGGCACCTCCCGCCGCTCCCCCGTCCGGGCGTCCTCTTGGTCCGGGCTGCGTTGCGTCCGGAGCGGCCCTACGCGCGCTGGACGGCGAGCGCGTCGCGCAACGCCGCGACGCGCTCGGGCACGATCGTGCAGTTCACCCAGCGACCGAGCCTCTCCTTCGTGATGAGGCCGGCGTCGGCGAGGAGGGAGAGGTGATGGGAGACCGTCGACTGCGTCTTGCCGACGGGACCCTCGAGGTCGCACGAGCACGCCGTGCCCTCGGGAGCGTCGGCGATCAGCGAGAGCAATCGGAGCCGGACGGGGTCGGCGAGCGCCTTGAAGCCCAGCGCCAGCTCCTCGGCGTCGGCCTCGCTCAGGGGTGCGGCCAGCACCTGTGGGCAGCAGTCGGCGGTCTGGACGGTGGCGACGGGCTTCTTCACATCGACTCCCTTGCATGTATCGATGTCGATCGATACATTGACAACTGTCCATAGATTACCCGTGGAGGATCCCGATGTCTCGTGTGCAGCTCGCCCTGAACGTCAGCAACGTCGACGAGGCGGTCGACTTCTACTCGAAGCTCTTCGGCGTGGAGCCGGCCAAGCGGCGCGACGGCTACGCCAACTTCGCGGTGGACTCCCCTCCCCTGAAGCTGGTGCTCATCGAGAACCCGTCCGCCGCGGGTTCGCTCAACCACCTCGGCGTCGAGGTCTTCTCCACCGAGGAGGTGGATGCCGCGCAGGCCCGCCTCGCCGGCGACGGCCTCGCCACGGCGCCCGAGAAGGACGTGACCTGCTGCTACGCGGTGCAGGACAAGGTCTGGGTCGACGACCCCGACGGCGCCCCCTGGGAGATCTACACCGTCCTCGGCGACAGCGACACACCGGCGGGTGACCTTCGATCCGTCGACGTCTGCGGCGCCGGCACCTGCAGCACCACGGAGCTCACCACCGACGACGCGGGCGTGTCGGTCTCGGGCTGCTGCTGAGGTGCCGACCTCGCTCGGACGGCGGCTCGTCGCCGAGCTCCTCGGGACGGGCCTGCTCGTCGCCGTCGTGATCGGGTCCGGGATCGCAGCGCAGCGCCTGTCCGCCGACGTGGGGCTGCAGCTGCTCGCCAACAGCCTCGCCACCGGCGGGGGTCTGGTGGCACTGATCCTCGCCTTCGGCGCCGTCTCGGGAGCCCACTTCAACCCGGTCGTCACCCTCGCAGAACGAGCCTTCGGGGCGATGACCTCGCGCGAGGCCGGCGCCTACGTGTGCGCGCAGGTCGTCGGGGCCGTCGCCGGAGCGGTGATCGCCAACCTGATGTTCGAGCTGCCGGCCATCGAGGTCGCGACGCGGGCACGGCTCACCGGGGCCACGTTCCTCGCCGAGGTCGTCGCCACCGCCGGGCTGCTGCTCGTGATCCTGGGTGTCGTGCGGTCCGGACGCAGCAACAGCAGCCCCTTCGCAGTGGCCGGCTACATCGTCGCCGCCTACTGGTTCACCAGCTCGACCAGCTTCGCCAACCCGGCGGTCACGATCGGCCGCACGCTGAGCGACACGTTCGCCGGGATCGCCCCCGCGTCCGCTCCGGGCTTCGTCGCCGCACAGGTGCTCGGTGGCGCCGGAGCGATCGGGATCGCCCGCTACCTCCACCCGCACCTGCCCGACGCCGAGCTCGTCGTGCCCCATGAGAGCGAGATCGCGCCATGACCGGCTCCCGTGCCACCGTCCTCTTCCTCTGCATCCACAACGCCGGTCGATCCCAGATGGCGCTCGGTTGGTTCCAGCACCTCGCCGACTGCCGGGCCGAGGCGCTCTCCGGCGGCTCCGAGCCCGCCGACCGGCTCAACCCGGTCGCCGTCGCCGCCATGGCCGAGGTCGGCATCGACATCACCGCTCATCGACCCCGGCGATGGGTCGACGCGGACCTGGAGGCGGCCGACGTCGTGGTCACCATGGGCTGCGGCGACACCTGCCCTTACGTCCCCGGCACCCGCTACGAGGACTGGCCCCTCGACGACCCCGCTGGTCAGGACCTCGACGCCGTCCGCGCCATCCGCGACCAGATCCGCGCTCGCGTCGAGGCGCTGCTCGCCGACCTCACCTGACGCACCACCCCGCCCGGCCTCGTCCTGGCCGCCGAGGAGCTCAGTCGTAGCCCACGTCCCAGAGGTGCAGGCCGTGAGGGGGCGCGAGCTGGCCGGCCTTGGAGCGGTCGCCGGACCCGATGATCGCGGGCAGGTCGGCCGGGTCGATGCGGCCCCGCCCCACGTCGACCAGCGTGCCCGTGATCGAGCGGACCATCTGGTGGCAGAAGGCGGCGGCCGTGATCTCGAAGCACAGCTCGTCGTCCTCCTGGTGCCACCCTGCGTCGAGCACCCGGCGGACCAGTGGGAGCGGCTCGCCGTCGGCGCGGTACGCACGGCGGCAGAAGGCGGCGAAGTCGTGCTGGCCGACGAACGCGCCCGCCCCGGCCTGCATCGCCCCGACGTCCAGGTCCTCCGCGACCCACCACGCGACGTGGGCCCGGAACGGGTCGGGGGTCGGCCGGTTCCGCACGAAGTACCGGTAGCGACGCCACCGGGCCGAGAACCGGGCGTCGAACTCGTCGTCGACCACTGCTGCTGCGGTGACCACGACCGAGCCCCCGCCCTGCTTGTTCAGCGAGCGGACCCAGCGCTCCAGGTCGATCCGATCCTCCGGCGCGTCGAAGGTCACCACCTGGTGCCGGGCGTGCACACCTGCGTCGGTCCGGCCTGCCGCCGTCACCGAGACCGGCTCGCGACAGAGCGCGGAGAGCCGCTCCTCGAGGTCGCCCCCGACGGTCCGCACGCCCTCGTTGCGGGCGAAGCCCCGGTACCCGGACCCCTCGTACGCGACGTCCAGCCGGACGCGACGACGGCGAGGAGCCTCGAGCCCCTCGCCGTCCAGTTCGTCGGTCACCCCGGAGGGGCTCAGACCAGTTCGATGCGCGCCATCGGCGCGTTGTCGCCCGGACGCGGGCCGAGCTTGAGGATGCGGGTGTAACCGCCCGGGCGATCCGCGAAGCGCGGGCCGATCTCGTCGACGAGCTTCGCCGCGATCTCCTGGTCGCCCAGGTAGGCGAGGATCTGGCGGTGGTTGTGGAGGCCACCCTTGCGGGCCTTGGTGATCACCTTCTCGGCGATCGGGCGGAGCGCCTTGGCCTTCGCCTCGGTCGTGACGATCCCCTCGGCGGCGATCAGCGACGACACCAGGTTCGCCATGAGCAGACGCTGGTGCCCGGCGTTGCCACCGAAACGGCGGCCCTTCTTCGGTCGTGCTTGCATTGGAGTGCTCTGTTCCTCTGGTGTTCTGGGGGGATCCGGTGGGGCTCGTGCGGGCTCAACGGCCGCGCAGCGACAGCCCTCGCTCGTCCAGCTTCTCGATGACCTCGTCCAGGGACTTCTGGCCGAAGTTGGTGATGGCGAGGAGGTCGTCCTCGCTCTTGGTCAGCAGCTCGCCGACCGAGTTGACCTGCGCCCGCTTGAGGCAGTTCCGCGGACGCTCCGACAGGTCGAGGTCCTCGATCGGGAGGTCGAGATCGGGGGACGTGGACGCCGGGGCGCTCACCTCACCGAGCTCGAGGCCCTGCGGCTCGTCGGACATGTTCTCGACCAGCTCGACGAGCGCACGCAGCGTGGCACCGGCCGAGGCCAGCGCCTCACGGGGCGAGATCGAGCCGTCGGTCTCGATGTCGAGGACGAGGCGGTCGAAGTTGGTCGACTGCTCGACACGGGTCGGCTCGACGGTGAAGGACACGCGCCGCACCGGGGAGAAGATCGCGTCGATCGGGATCACACCGATGGTCGTGGTGGCCCGGCCCGTCTCGGCGGCGAGGTAGCCGCGGCCGCGCTCGACCGTGAGGTCGATGGCGAGGCGGCCCTTGCCGTTGAGGGTGGCGATGTGGGCGTCGGGATCGAGGATCTCGATGTCGGAGGTGATCTGGATGTCACCCGCCTTGACGTCCTTCGGACCCTTCTGGTCGAGGCGCAGCGTGATCGCGTCGTCGGAGTGGGAGATCAGCACCAGATCCTTGAGGTTGAGGATCACGTCGGTGACGTCCTCGGCCACGCCGGCGATGGTGTCGAACTCGTGGAGCGCCTCGTCGAAGCGGACCTGGGTGATCGCCGCGCCCGGGATCGACGACAGCAGCGTGCGACGGAGGGAGTTGCCGATCGTGTGGCCGAAACCCGGCTCGAGCGGGCTGATCGCGAACCGCTGACGGGTGGCGGTGGCGGTGCCGTCGTCGATTGCTTCGACGGTCGGGCGCTGGATGACCAACATGCTGGTGGTACCTCGGAGTTCGGCGGGGAGGGGTTACTTGGAGTAGAGCTCGACGATGAGCTGCTCGCGGACCGGTGTGTCGATCTGCTCGCGGATCGGGAGCTCGCGGATGGTGACCTCCTGGCCACCGTCGGACGTCTCGATCCACGCGGGGGGCGTCCGGCCGAGCGTGTCCATGTTCCACTGGATCAGGACGAGGTTGCGGGTCTTGTCACGCAGACGGACGACATCGCCCTTTCGGACCCGGTAGCTGGGGATGTTCACCCGGCGACCGTTCACGTCGATGTGGCCGTGGTTGACGAGCTGGCGGGC
This sequence comes from Actinomycetes bacterium, assembly GCA_023437745.1. Lineage (GTDB taxonomy): Bacteria > Actinomycetota > Acidimicrobiia > Acidimicrobiales > Microtrichaceae > JAEZFI01. The sequence goes on along the minus strand of JAEZFI010000235.1, from coordinate 12,590 downwards.
CTGCGGGCGGGTGGACGCCCAGCCGGCGCGGTAGACGATGTTGTCGAGGCGCAGCTCGCAGAAGGTCAGCAGGTTCTCACCCGTGACGCCCTGGCGGCGCGAGGCCTCGTCGTACAGCGTGCGGAACTGGCGCTCGTTGTAGCCGTAGGTGAAGCGGGCCTTCTGCTTCTCCTGGAGCTGGAGCAGGTACTCGCTGACGTTGCCACGGCGACGGGTGCGGCCGTGGTCGCCGGGCGGGTAGGGGCGCTTCTCCATGGCGATGTCCTCGCCCTTGGTGCCCCAGATGTTCATGCCCAGGCGCCGGGAGACGCGGGCCTTGGGTCCGGTGTAACGGGCCATCTCCTACATCCTCCGCCGCTTGGGGGGCCGGCAACCGTTGTGCGGCACCGGCGTCACGTCCTTGATGCCGGTGACCTCGATGCCGACGTTCTGGATCGACCGGATCGCGGTCTCGCGACCGGAGCCCGGGCCCTTCACCACGACGTCGACCTTGCGCAGACCGTGCTCCATGGCCCGACGGGCCGCCTGCTCGGCCGCCATCTGCGCCGCGAACGGCGTGGACTTGCGGGAGCCCTTGAAGCCGACGTTGCCCGCCGACGCCCAGGAGATCACGTTGCCCTCCTGGTCGGTGATCGAGACGATCGTGTTGTTGAACGAGCTCTTGATGTGCACGATGCCGTGCGAGACGTTCTTCCGTTCCTTCTTGCGGGGACGACGTCCACCTCCTGCTGGCTTGGCCATTACTTGCGGACCTTCTTCTTCCCGGCGACGGTCTTCTTCGGGCCCTTGCGGGTCCGAGCGTTGGTGTGGGTGCGCTGGCCGCGGACCGGAAGGCCCCGGCGGTGACGGATGCCCTGGTAGCAGCCGATCTCCATCTTGCGCTTGATGTTCTGGCTGACCTCACGGCGAAGGTCACCCTCGACCTTGAGGTGCTCCTCGATGTGCGCCCGCAGACGGTTGACCTCGGCGTCGGTGAGGTCGCGCACCCGGGTGGACTCATCGATCTCGGTGGCGGCGCAGATCTGCTCCGAGGCAGTGCGGCCGATGCCGTAGATGTAGGTGAGTGAGATGACGAGGCGCTTCTCCCGAGGGATGTCGACGCCGGCGATTCGTGCCATGGTGCGGTCCTTTAGCCTTGGCGCTGCTTGTGGCGCGGGTTCTCGCAGATGATCTGCACTCGCCCGTGGCGGCGGATCACCCTGCACTTCTCACACATCTTCTTGACGCTCGGTCGGACTTTCATCTGCTCTCTCTGTTCTCCCCCGGTCGGGCCCGCAGGGCCGCTTCCGGGCATCTCGTCCGGGTCGGCTCCCCGACCCAGCGCCCCGTCTTCGGGACCTTGCTACTTGTACCGGTACGTGATCCGCCCACGAGTGAGGTCGTAGGGGGTGAGCTCCACCTGCACCTTGTCGCCCGGCAGGATGCGGATGTAGTGCATGCGCATCTTCCCGGAGATGTGGGCGAGCACCTTGTGCCCGTTCTCGAGCTCGACGCGGAACATGGCGTTCGGCAGCGGCTCGATGACCGTCCCTTCGAGGACGATGGCGTCTTCCTTGGGCTTGGGCAGGGTGATCTCCTGGTCAGATCCCGGGGGCGGGCATGGACAACGAACTCACAACACTTCACACTGGGCCCCGACACGCTTGCGCAGGGAAGCGGAGGCCGACGAAAGAGCGTACCGGTAGCACACCGACCCGTACAAATCACGGACCGTGCGGACGCGTGTCCGTCGGCTCACCCGCGGGCGTCGATGGCCGCCACGAGCTCGGCGAACACCGTATCAGGCTCGGCGTCGCCATCCACCGTCACGAGGGCGTCCCGGTCCGCGAACCACTGGATCAGCGGCGCGGTCTGCGCCTGGTAGTCGGCCAGCCGGCTCCGGACCGCTTCCTCGGTGTCGTCGTCGCGCTGCACCACCTCGCCGCCGCAGCGGTCACAGGTCCAGTTCGACGTGGGTGGCCGCTCCGTGGAGTAGATCGCCCCGCAGTTGGAGCACACCCGCCGGGACGAAATCCGCTCGATCACGACCGCCTCGGGCACCTCGAGGTTGACGGCCACGTCGAACGGCGCGTCGGCGGTCACCTCGGTCAGCGCCTCGGCCTGGCCCGGCGTGCGCGGGTAGCCGTCCAGTAGCCAGCCCTTCGCCGCGTCGGCCTGCCCGAGCCGCTCGGCCACCAGCCCCACCATGATGTCGTCGGGCAGGAGCCGGCCGGCGTCCATGTACTCCTTGGCCTTCAGGCCGAACGCCGTGCCGTCGCGGACGGCAGCGCGGAGCATGTCACCCGTCGAGATGTGGGGGATGTCGTAGTGCGCGGCGAGTCGCTCGCTCTGCGTGCCCTTCCCCGCGCCCTGACGGCCGAAGATGATGAGCCTGTGTCCGGACGGCATCGAGGAACTCCAACAGGTTTCTGGACGAGTCGCAAACGCGCTCAGAGCTTCAAGAACCCGTCGTAGTTGCGCATCATCAGCTGGCTGTCGATCTGCTTCATGGTCTCGAGCGCCACGCCCACCGCGATGAGGATGGAGATGCCGCCGAAGTTGTAGCCGATCTGCCCGTCCGCATCGCTCAGGATCACGGAGATCAGGATGGCGGGCCCGAGGGCCAGGAACGCGATGAACACCGCGCCGGGAAGGGTGATCCGGTTCAGCACCTTGGACAGGTACCGCTCGGTCTGGGGGCCGGGACGGATGCCCGGGATGAACCCGCCCTGCTTGCGGAGGTTGTCCGCCTGCTGGACCGGGTCGAAGGCGATCGCCGTGTAGAAGTACGAGAACCCGAGGATCAGGAGGCCGTAGAACAGCAGGTAGTAGGGGCTGGTCCCCTTCTGCAGGTTCTCGTTGATCCACCGGGTGATGGCGCTGCCCCAGCCCGTGTCCTGCGGGAGGACCTGGCTGAGCAGCACCGGCAGGTTCAGCACCGCCGAGGAGAAGATGATCGGGATCACGCCCGACATGTTCACCTTCAGCGGGATGTAGGTGCTCTGGCCGCCGTACATCTTGCGACCCACCACACGCTTCGCGAACTGGACGGGGATCCGCCGCTGGCCCTGCTCGATGTACACGACGAGGAGGACCATCACGATCATCATCCCGATCACCAGGGCGATGCCGCCCCAGCCGGCCGTGGCCTTCACCTGCGCTCCCGTCGACGGGAGGGCCGACACGACCGAGGAGAAGATGATCAGGGACATCCCGTTGCCGATGCCGCGCTGGGTGATCGATTCACCCATCCACATCAGCATCGCCGTGCCCGCCGTGAGGGTCAGGACGATCAGCGAGACCCGGAACACGCCGAAGTGCGGGACCAGCTGGAGGTTCGGGTCGTTGGTGAACCCGCCGTTGTTGAACAGGTAGACGAGGCCCGTCGACTGGATCACCGAGATGGCGATGGTCAGGTACCGGGTCCACTGCGTGATCTTCCGCTGCCCGACGGCCCCCTGCTCCTGCCACTGCTGGAGCTTGGGGATCACGACGGTGAGGATCTGCATGATGATCGACGCCGTGATGTACGGCATGATCCCCAGCGCGAAGAGGGCGAACTGCGTGAGCGCCTTGCCGCTGAACAGCGACAGGAAGGCGAGCACGCCGCCCTCCTCGGCCGAGCGCTTGATCGCGGTGACCGCGTTCTGGTCGATGCCCGGTGCCGGCACGTAGGAGCCGATCCGGTACACCACGAGCATGCCGATCGTGAAGAGAATCTTGCCGCGCAGCTCCGTGATGGAGATGACGGTGCGGATCGACTTGAGCACGGTGGATCTCCCGTGGGGTGCGGACGAAGCGAACGGTACAGGCCGGGTAGCGCAGCCGACGAAGCCGAGCCTGCGAGGCGAGCCGGAGGCGGAGCTGGCCCGGCCCTGGCAGGGCTAGCGGTTGGTGTGCGCCGACCCGTGGAACGCGGGCCGCACCTTGAACGGGAGCTCGAGGCGCTCCACGGTGCCGCCGGCCGCCTCGATCGCCGCGACGGCCGACTTCGAGAAGCCGTGCGCCTTCACGGTGACCTTGCGGTCGAGCTCACCCCGGCCGAGCACCTTCACGAGCGCGCCCTTGCCGACGAGGCCCTTGGCCAGGAGCGACTCCGGGCTGATCTCGTCGAGGCCCGACTCCTGGAGGGTGTCGAGGTTGATCGCCTGGTACTCGACCCGGAACGGGTTGGTGAAGCCGCGGAGCTTCGGGGTGCGCATCGCCATCGGGAGCTGACCGCCCTCGAAGCCGACACGGACGCCACCGCCGGAGCGGGAGTTCTGACCCTTGGTGCCACGGCCGGCGGTCTTGCCGCCCTTGCCACCGGTGCCACGGCCGACGCGCTTGGCGCGCTTGGTGGAGCCCTCGGCGGGCTTCAGGTCATGGACCTTCACGATTCGACCTCCTCGACGTCGATGAGGTGGGGGACCTTGTTGATCTGGCCCCGGATGTCCTTCGTGTCCGGCAGGACACGCGACTTGCCGATGCGACCGAGACCGAGGGCGCGGAGGGTGCCCCGCTGCTTCGGCTTGGTGCCGATCGCCGACCGGACCTGGGTGACCTTGAGACTGGCCATCACTTCACCTCGAACGGAGCGGGCGCCGGCCCGCGCTCCGACTCGCGGTAGGCGGTGAGCAGGCCCTTCGGCACGAACTCCTCGGGATCGAGGCCACGGAGGGCGGCGATCTCGTCGGGACGGCGGAGGCCCTGCAGGCCGGCGATGGTGGCGCGAGCCACGTTGATGTAGTTGGAGGAGCCGAGCGACTTGCAGAGCACGTCGTGGATGCCGGCCTCCTCGAGGATGGCGCGGGCGGCGCCACCGGCGATCACGCCGGTACCGGGGGCAGCGGGCTGCAGGAGCACGCGACCGGCACCGAGCTGACCGAGGATGGGATGGACGATGGTCGTGCCGGCCAGCGGGACGGAGAAGAGGTTCTTGCGAGCCTCCTCGGTGCCCTTCTGGATCGCGAGGGGCACCTCCTTCGCCTTGCCGTAGCCGAGGCCGACGCGTCCGGCGCCGTCGCCGATCACCACGAGCGCCGTGAAGGAGAACCGACGGCCGCCCTTCACCACCTTGGCGACGCGGTTGATGTTGATGACGCGTGAGTCGCGAAGCTCAGCGTTCTCGTTGGATGCCATCAGAACTCCAGTCCAGCTTCACGGGCGGCGTCGGCCACCGCCGCAACACGACCGTGGTACACGTTGCCACCTCGGTCGAACACCACCGTGTCGACGCCCGCTGCCTTCGCCCGCTCCGCCACGAGGCGGCCGACGGACGTGGCGGCCTCAACGGTCCCACCCGAGGAGCGGAGGTCCGCCTCGAGGCTGGACGCCGCGGCCAGGGTGCGGCCGGCGACGTCGTCGATGACCTGCGCCACGATGTAGCGGTTCGAGCGGTACACCGAGAGGCGCGGGCGCGCCGCGGTGCCACGCACGTTCTTCCGCACGCGGCGGTGACGACGGATGCGAGCGTCGCGCTTCTGCTTCGAATGATCGCTCATTGCTGCTTGCCTGCTCTCTTGATCGGGCGGGGCATCACTTGCCTGCCTTCCCGGCCTTGCGGCGAACCCGCTCGTCGGAGTACCGGACGCCCTTGCCCTTGTAGGGCTCGGGCTTGCGGAGCGAGCGGATGTCCGCCGCCACCTGTCCGACGAGCTGCTTGTCGATGCCGTGGACCTCGATCTTCGTGGGCGCGGGGACCACGAACTCGATGCCCTCGGGCGCCTCGACCACGACCGGGTGGCTGAACCCGAGCGCCATGTCGAGCTTCGTCGAACCGTTGGCGGCGGCACGGTAGCCGACGCCCACGATGTCGAGGTCCTTGCGGAACCCCTCGGTCACACCGGTGACCATGTTGTTGACGAGCGACCGGAACATGCCGTGCAGTGCACGGTTCTCCCGAGCGTCGTCGGGACGCTCGACGATGAGGCTGCCGTCGTCCTGGCGCACCGTGATGGCACCGGGGATCTGCTGGGACAGCGTGCCCTTGGGTCCCTTGACGGTGACGGTGGCGGCGTCGATCGTGACGTCGACGCCGGAGGGGATGGTGATCGGGGCCTTGCCGATGCGGGACATGGCGACTCCTACCAGACGTGGCAGAGGACCTCGCCGCCCACGTGGCGCCTGCGCGCCTCGCGGTCGGTCATGAGCCCCTGGCTGGTGGACAGGACGGCGATTCCGAGGCCACCGAGGACCCGGGAGATCTCGTTGGACTTCTTGTACACGCGGAGACCCGGCTTGGACACCCGGGTGATCCCCGAGATGACCCGCTGGCGCTCCGGGCTGTACTTGAGCTGGATGTGCAGGGCTGCCGTGGGACGGCCGGGCACCTCGGCGACGCGGAAGTCGGTGATGTAGCCCTCGGCCTTCAGGAGCTGCGCGAGCGCCTCCTTCTGCTTCGAGCTGGGCATGGTCACGTCGTCGTGCATCGCCGTGTTGGCGTTGCGGATCCGCGTGAGCATGTCGGCGATGGGGTCGGTCATGGTCATCTGAGTCGTCCTCCCCTCACCAGCTGGCCTTCGTCACGCCCGGCAGCTCGCCGGCGTGCGCCAGCTCGCGCAGGCAGATGCGGCACAGGCCGAACTTGCGGAACACGGCACGGGGCCGGCCGCAGCGCTTGCACCGCGAGTACGAGCGCACCTTGAACTTGGGCTTGCGCTGCTGCTTGTTGATCAGAGCTTTGGTCGCCATTACTGCTGCCCCTCGCGTCGGAACGGGAAGTCGAATGCATCGAGCAGCGCTTTGCCCTCTGCGTTGGTCTGTGCGGTGGTCACGAACGTGATGTCCATGCCACGGGAGGCATCGACCTTGTCGTAGTCGATCTCCGGGAAGATCAGCTGCTCGGTGACGCCGAAGGTGTAGTTGCCGCGGCCGTCGAAGCTGCGGGGGTTCAGACCACGGAAGTCACGGATGCGGGGGATCGCCAGCGTGATCAGCCGGTCGAAGAACTCCCACATCGTGGCGCCGCGCAGGGTGACCTTCACGCCGATCGCGTTGCCCTCGCGGAGCTTGAAGCCGGCGATCGACTTCTTCGCCCGGGTCACGACCGGCTTCTGGCCGGCGATGATCGCGAGCTCGGCGGCCACCTTGTCGATCAGGTGGCGATCCTCGGTGGCGCCACCGCACCCGACGTTGATCACGATCTTCTCGAGGCGCGGGACCTGCATGATGCTGGCCACGCCCAGCTGCTCCTTCAGAGCAGCGCGGATCTCGGCGTCGTACTTCTGCTTCAGCCGCGGCGCCGGCACGGTTGCGGTGCTCACAGCTCACCTCCACTCTTGCGGGAGACACGGACCTTCTGGCCCTTGCTGTTGGTCGTGTAGCCGACACGGGTGGCCGACTTGCCGTCGAGCAGCGCGACGTTCGAGACGTCGATCGGCATCGGACGGTCCAGGATCCCGCCCTGCTGCATGGCGCGGGTCGGCTTCTGGTGCTTCTTGGCGACGTTCACGCCGTCGACGACGACCTTGCCGACGGACGGGAGGGCGCGGATGACCTCGCCCTTCTTGCCCTTGTCCTTGCCGGCGAGCACGACGACGGTGTCACCCTTGCGGATCTTCACTAGAGCACCTCCGGAGCAAGGCTCACGATGCGCATGAACTTCTTGTCACGCAGCTCACGGCCCACCGGGCCGAAGATGCGCGTCCCGCGCGGCTGGCGGGCGTCGTTGATGAGGACTGCGGCGTTCTCGTCGAAGCGGATGTAGGAGCCGTCCGGACGACGCTTCTCCTTCTTCACCCGCACGACGACGCACTTCACGACGTCGCCCTTCTTGACGGACGCACCGGGGAGAGCGTCCTTGACGGTGGCGACGAACACGTCGCCGATCGAGGCGTAGCGCCGGCGGGATCCGCCGAGCACCTTGATGCAGAGCACCTCGCGTGCGCCGGAGTTGTCGGCCACCCGGAGTCGGGTCTCCTGCTGGATCATCGGGCACGCTCCAGGACCTCGACGACGCGCCAGCGCTTCAGCTTCGACAGCGGGCGGGTCTCGGACACCCGCACCCGGTCGCCGACGTTGAGATCGTTGGTCTCGTCGTGGACGTAGAGGCGCGTGGTCCGCTGCAGGGTCTTGGCGTACTTCTTGTGGCGCACGCGATCGACCACGGTGACCACAGCGGTCTTGTCCATGGCGTTCGACGTGACGATTCCCTCACGCACCTTGCGAGCGTTGCGCTCCTCGGTGGCGGTCGTGGACTCGGTCATGACGCCGCTCCTTCTCTCTCGTTCTCGGTGCGGCCCGACGCGGCGAGGGCGTCGGCGGCAGCGATCTCCCGCTCCCGCAGCTCGGTCTCGACCCGGGCGATCTTCTTCTTCCAGCGCTTGATCTGGCTGTGGTTCTCGAGCGAACCGGTCGCCAGGCCGAAGCGGCCGTCGAACAGGGCCGCCTTGGCGCGGGCCAGCTCGTCGACGAGCTCGGTGTCGGAGAGGTCGTGGACGTTGTCCTTCGCCATCAGAACCCCTCCTCGCGTCGGATGATGCGTGCCTTGATCGGCAGCTTCTGGATGGCCCGGTTGAGCGCACCCTTCGCGATCTCCTCGTTCGGGTAGGAGAGCTCGAAGAGCACCCGGCCCGGCTTCACGACGGCGACCCAGCGCTCGGGGTTGCCCTTGCCGGAGCCCATGCGGGTCTCGGCGGGCTTCTGCGTGACGGGCTTGTCCGGGAAGACGTTGATCCAGACCTTGCCACCACGCTTGATGTGGCGGGTCATGGCGATACGGGCGGCTTCGATCTGGCGGGCGGTGATCCACCCGGGCTCGAGCGCCTGGATGCCGTACTGGCCGAAGGTGACATCGGTGCCACCCTTGGACGTTCCGGTGAGGCGGCCGCGGTGCTGCTTGCGGTGCGCGACCTTTCTGGGCATCAACATGTTCAGTCACCATCCCCGGGACGGAAGTGGGGGGTCTCGTGGTGCTGCCGGGTGGAGCGTTCGATCTCCTCCTCCTCGGCCAGCAGTCGCTCGAAGTCGGGATCGGCTTCCTTGATGAGCGGTGCTGCTTCCTCGACCTCTTCGGCGGGAGCGGCGGCGGCACGCTCCTCGGGCTTGCGCTTGGCGGACGACGAGACGACCTTGCGGGGCTCGCGTGCCTCGCCGGCGGTGTCGCCGACGGCCATGGCGGCTTCCTTGGTGGCCTTGTCCTCACCCAGTGCCTTGTAGGGGAGGATGTTGCCCTTGTAGATCCACACCTTCACGCCGATGCGGCCGTAGGTGGTGGCAGCCTCGCGGAAGCCGTAGTCGATGTCGGCCCGGAGCGTGTGCAGCGGGACGCGGCCCTCGCGGTACTGCTCGGACCGGCTCATCTCGGCGCCGCCGAGACGACCCGAGCACTGGACCTTGATGCCCTGGGCTCCGGCCTTCTGGGCGTTCTGGATCGCACGCTTCATCGCACGACGGAAGGCGACACGACCGGTGAGCTGGTCGGCCACACCCTGGGCGATCAGCGCAGCGTCGAGCTCGGGCTGCTTGATCTCCTGGATGTTCAGCTGGATCTTGGCGTTGCCGGTCAGCTTGGTGAGTGCCGCACGGACCTTGTCCGCCGTGGCGCCACGACGGCCGATGACCATGCCGGGGCGTGCGGTGTGCACGTCCACCCGGAGGCGGTCACGGGTGCGCTCGACCTCGATGCGGCTGATCGCCGCCACACCACCGAGCGCGGAACGGATGTCCCGGTCGGTGAAGGTCATGATGAGGTTCCGGATGTTCCAGTCCTCGATCACGTAGTCGACGTACTCGCCGCGCTCGGCGAACCAGCGGGACTTCCAGTCGGTCGTGATGCCGAGGCGGAAGCCGTAGGGGTTGACTTTCTGGCCCATCAGGCGTCCCCGTCCTTGTTGTCGTCGTTGGCTGAGTCGTCGGCGGTCTCGTCGGTGTCGTCGGCCGACTCGTCGGCGACCTCGTCCGTGGCGTCGTCGGCGACCTCGGTCTCGGCGACCTCGGTCTCGACGGCGTCGGTCTCCACGACCTCGGCCTCGACGGCCTCGGTCTCGGTCGGGAGCTCCTCGACCTCGGTGTCGTTCGGCTCGGCGACCTCGGCGGCGCGGCTCCGGCTGCGGGCCACGCGGCGGGCGCGGCTCGAGGCGGCGTCGGCGGGACGCGGCCCCCGGCCGGCCTTGGCCCGGACACGCTCGAGCTCGGCGCTCGAGAGGCGCCCCACGATGATCGTGATGTTGCACGTGCGCTTGCGGATGCGGGACGCACGGCCCCGGGCCCGCGGGCGGAAGCGCTTCAGCGTCGGGCCCTCGTCGGCGTACGCCGTGGCCACGAACAGCTCGTCCGGCGGGATGTCGTTGTTGTTGCCGGCGTTGGCGACGGCCGAGTCGAGGAGCTTCAGGATCGGCTCGCTGCAGGCACGCTCGGTGAGCGCCAGGATCGCCCGGGCCTCGCCGACCGGCTTGTTGCGGATCAGGTCGAGCACCTCACGGGCCTTGTAGGCCGAGAAGCGGCCGCCGCGGAGGTGGGCACGGACGCCGGGGCGCTCGTTGGTCTTCGTGGCGGTCATCGACGGCCGCCCTTCTCCTGGCCCGCGTGGAACTTGAACGTGCGGGTGGGGGCGAACTCACCGAGCTTGTGGCCGACCATCGACTCGGTCACGTAGACCGGGACGTGCTTGCGGCCGTCGTGCACGGCGATGGTGTGACCGACCATCTCGGGGATGATCGTGGAGCGGCGCGACCACGTCTTGATGACGGTCTTGGTCCCGGCGTCGTTCTGGGCGTCCACCTTCTTGAGCAGGTGCTCGTCGACGAAGGGGCCCTTCTTGAGGCTGCGAGGCATGTCTGGTCTCCCTTATCGCCGCGAACCGCGGGTGCGGCGACGACGGACGATGAGCTGCTGGGACGGCTTGTTCTTGTCGCGGGTGCGGCCCTCGGGCTTGCCCCACGGGGACACCGGGTGGCGGCCACCGGAGGTCTTGCCCTCGCCACCGCCGTGCGGGTGGTCGACGGGGTTCATCGCCACACCACGGGTCTGCGGCTTGACGCCCTTCCAGCGGTTGCGCCCGGCCTTGCCGATCTTGATCAGCTCGTGCTCGGAGTTGCCGACCTCACCGACGGTCGCCCGGCAGTCGATCGGCACCCGGCGCATCTCGGTGGAGGGCAGGCGGAGGGTGGCGAACTCGCCTTCCTTCGCGACCAGCTGGACGCTGGAGCCGGCGGAGCGGGCCATCTTGCCGCCGCCACCGGGCTGCAGCTCGACGTTGTGGACCACGGTGCCGACGGGGATGTAGCGCATCGGCAGGGCGTTGCCGGGACGGATGTCGGCGCCCTGTCCGCTCTGCAGCGTGTCGCCCACCTTCACGTCCTTCGGCGCCAGGATGTAGCGCTTCTCGCCGTCGAGGTAGTGGAGCAGCGCGATCCGGCACGTGCGGTTCGGGTCGTACTCGATGGTCGCGACCTTGGCCGGCACGCCGTCCTTCTTCCGACGGAAGTCGATGACGCGGTACTGCTGCTTGTGGCCGCCACCGCGGTGACGTGCCGTCTTGCGCCCGTAGCTGTTGCGGCCACCCGTGCGGTGCTTGGGGGCGAGCAACGACTTCTCGGGCGTCGTGCTGGTGATCTCGGAGAAGTCCGAGACCGTCTGGAACCTGCGGCCGGGGCTGGTCGGCTTGCGCTTGCGAAGTGCCATGGAACCTTTCCTCAGCTCGCCTGGAAGATCTCGATCTCGGCCGAATCGGCCTGCAGCGTGACGATCGCACGCTTGGTGTCGGGCAGCTTCGAGCGCGACGCCGTGCGGCGGCTGCGCTTGAGCTTCCCCTTGCGGTTGAGGGTGTTGACCTTGGCCACCTTCACACCGGGCCAGATCTTCTCGACGGCGTCGCGGATCTCGGGCTTCGAGACGCCGCGGGCGACGACGAACGTGTACACCTTCTGGTCGAAGAGCCCGTAGGACTTCTCCGAGACCACGGGCCGGATGATGACGTCGTGTGCGTCCTTCATCAGTTCTCCTCGCCTTCGTTCGCCGGCGTGGCGCTGGGCAGCGACGCCGTGGTGAACACCACGTAGTCGCTCACCAGGACGTCGTAGGTGTTGAGCTCGCCGGTCGTGAGCACGTGCACGTCGGTGAGGTTGCGGAAGCTCTTCCAGGCGGTGACGTCGCCGGCCGTGAGGACGACGAGCGCCTTGCCCTCGACACCCAGCGCGGCCAGTGCGGCGCGGGCGTCCTTGGTGGAGGGGGTGTCCCAGGTCCAGGCATCGACCACGACGACCTTCTCGTCGGCGGCGCGGTCCGAGAGGGCCGAGGCGAGCGCCAGGCGCTTCATCTTCTTGGGGGTGCGCTGGTCGTACTTGCGGGGCTGCGGGCCGAGGGCCACGCCACCGCCACGCCACTGCGGCGAACGGGTGGAGCCCTGACGGGCACGGCCCGTGCCCTTCTGCTTGAAGGGCTTGATGCCGCCACCGGAGACCTCGGCGCGGGTCTTGGTCGACTGCGTGCCCTGGCGCTTGGCGGCGAGCTGCGCCGTCACGACCTGGTGCATCACCGGGACGTTCGGCTCGACGCCGAAGAGCGTGGGATCGAGGTCGACCGAGCCGGCGGAGGCGCCGACGGGGGTCTTCACGGTGATCGAGGCCATCACTTCGTCCCCTTCACTGCATCGCGGATCACGACGAGGCCGCCGTTGGGGCCGGGCACCG